>JBEICB010000120.1:0-14632 GCA_040373655.1 Pirellula sp.
GCGCCGGTCGACGGCATTTTGGTGCGTATCCTCAAACCTAACGATCAATTCGCTGCCGTCGGTGAAGCGATCGCAGAGTTTCAACCAGCAGCAAAGGGAGCTAGTACTGGATCTACTCCTGCTTCACCGGCCGCATCGCCGGCACCCTCAGCACCTGCGAATGCGAATGCGGCACCACATGTGATGCCCGCCGCCCAGCGTCTTGCTGGCGATAACAATATCTCGCTTGCAGGAGTTAGTGGGACTGGACCTGGAGGTCGGATATTGAAAGAAGACGTCGCAAAGATTGTTGAGAGTAAGCCCGTTACTGTTGCACCCGCTGCACCAAAGCCTGCGGCATCGCTTACTGCGGCTAACACTGGTTTGCAACAAGGTTCGGCAAATCGTGGTGAGGAGGTCAAGCCAATGAGCATGATCCGACGCACCATCGCGTCGCGACTTGTCCAAGCTCAACACAACGCAGCTTTATTGACGACGTTCAATGAAGTCGACATGCAACCGGTTATGAACTTGCGAACGAAGTATCGCGATGCTTTCCAAGAAAAGCACGGCGTGAAGCTCGGCTTCATGTCCTTCTACGCAAAGGCGGCTTGTGAAGCCCTCAAGCGTTTTCCTTCGGTTAACGCGGAGATTCGTGGAAATAACATCGTCTATCGAAACTACTATGACATCGGAATCGCAATCGGTGGAGGCAAAGGCTTGGTAGTACCCGTCTTGCGAAACGTTGAAAAGATGAGTTTCGCGGACATCGAAAAAACGATTGCAGACTTTGCCACAGCAGCTATGGCAAACAAGCTCATGCCGGAAGATCTCGAAGGAGGCACATTTACGATCAGCAATGGTGGTATCTATGGATCGTTGCTGTCAACACCGATCGTTAATCCGCCTCAATCGGGTATCCTCGGGTTGCACTCCATCCAAGAGCGACCAGTTGCAGTCAACGGTCAAGTGGTTATTCGTCCAATGATGTATCTTGCGTTGACTTACGATCACCGAATCATCGATGGCCGGGAAGCGGTAACTTTTCTTAAGACCATCAAAGAAGTGATCGAAGACCCGTCCCGTTTATTCTTGGAAATCTAGGCTTCACTAGACGCTCACTCCACTCTTTCACACCGTCTTAACCACCATGATGCAACTTGGATTTGTCAGCGCCATTGTTCCCGAACTTAGCCTTGATCAAGTCCTCGAGTTGGCGCAACAAATCGGTTACAAGACGGTTGAGGTAATGTGTTGGCCGCCATCAAAAGCGGATCGAAGGTACGCCGGTATTACCCATATCAATGTACTGGAGCTAGATGATTCGACCGTGCAGCATATTGGAGCCAAATGTAAGCAGACGGGCGTTTCCATCAGTGGCTTGGGGTACTATCCGAATTGTCTTGACCATAACGTAGAGCAAGCCGAGAAGAGTTGTGAGCACCTCAAGCGCGTGATTGTTGCTGCACCTCGCTTAGGGATTCATCAAGTCAATACTTTTATTGGGCGCGACCATACCAAAAGTGTGGATGACAATTGGCCGCGGATGCTGGCGACTTGGAAGCCCATTGTAGACTTGGCCGAAAAGCACGGTGTTCGTATCGGAATCGAGAATTGCCCGATGATCTTCACGGCGGACGAATGGCCGGGCGGCAAGAACTTGGCATCGTCCCCTGCTATATGGCGGCGTTTGTTCTCCGATATCGATAGTCCCCATTTAGGTTTGAACTACGATCCGTCTCACTTGGTCTTCCAGCACATGGATTACCTGACACCCATGCGGCAGTTCATCGATCGTATCTTCCACGTACATGCTAAAGATGTTCGACTCGATCAGCATTTGGTCAACGAATATGGAATTTTCGCACATCCAAACCTGTATCATTTTCCCAAGTTGCCTGGTTTGGGGGATGTGCAGTGGGGTAAGTTTTTCTCTGTACTGAGCGATGCGGGATATCGTGGTCCTGTTTGTGTCGAAGTGGAAGATCGGGCTTACGAGGGATCCCTCGAAGACCGCAAAGCTTCCCTGGTTCAAAGTTACCGCTACTTGTCTCAGTTCTTTGCCGGTTAGTTGTTGTGTCTTAGTTTCCCGATTCCTTCCTCTCGTTGTTGTACCCCTCCTATGACCTCTCCTGCCGATCCCTCTTCTTCCGGTTCAACCTCCAAGCAGATCGCTAATGTGATGAATGAAACTCGGGTTTTCCCACCGAGTTCTCAGTTTCAGGAGCGTGCTGCGATCGGTTCTTTGCAGGCTTACGAAGCTTTGTACAACCAATCGATCGCAGATACCGAGGCATTCTGGGAAGCAGAAGCGAGAGAGCATTTGCATTGGTTCGAGCCATTCAACAAGACACTGGTTTGGAATGAACCGTTCGCACAGTGGTTCGTCGGCGGAAAAACCAACGTCTCCACAAACTGTTTGGATGTCCATGTTCAATCGGGACGAGGCGATCGGGTAGCTTTTCATTGGGAAGGAGAGCCAGGTGAGACTCGAACCATTACCTATGCAGAACTCCTCAAAGACGTATGTCGGTTCGCTTCTGCCTTGACCAAGCTCGGTATTCAGAAAGGTGACCGAGTCAGCATCTACATGCCGATGGTTCCCGAGTTACCTGTTGCGATGCTCGCTTGTGCTCGCATCGGGGCGATCCACTCCGTGATCTTCGGTGGCTTTAGCGCCGAGGCTATCGCAGATCGAAACAACGATGCAGAAGCCAAGTTAGTCATCACAGCCGATGGAGGCTATCGCCGAGGCAAGCTACTTCAACTCAAGCAGACTGTCGATGAAGCTTTGACGAAGAGTCCGACCGTTGAACATTGTGTTGTTCTCAAGCGGGCCGATGGGAATGTTCCTATGCAATCGGGACGCGATGTTTGGTGGCACAATATCACTGAACGTGAACCAGAACACTTCCCCGCTGTTCCGCTCGATAGTGAAGATCCTTTGTTCATCCTCTATACGTCAGGTTCAACGGGGAAACCAAAGGGAATCAAGCACACCACCGCCGGTTACAACTTGTACGCGAAGCGAACGTTCCAGTGGGTGTTTGATCATCGTGAAGATGATATTTTCTGGTGTACGGCTGACTGCGGTTGGATCACTGGTCACAGTTATATTGTGTACGGACCGCTATCTGCTGGTGCCACGCAGGTTCTCTATGAGGGGGCTCCAAACTGGCCCGCGGAAGATCGATTTTGGGAGTTGATCGCGAAGTACAAAGTCAGCATCCTTTACACTGCACCAACGGCCATACGCGCGTTCATCAAGTGGGGGGATCACCACGTAGAGAAGCATGACCTCTCGAGCCTTCGGTTGCTCGGGAGCGTTGGAGAAGGAATCAATCCGGAAGCTTGGATGTGGTACTACAACAAAATCGGTGGGGGACGCTGTCCAATCGTAGATACATGGTGGCAAACAGAGACCGGTGGAATCATGATGTCGCCACTCCCGGGAGCAATCGCTTGCAAGCCTGGTTCATGCACTAAGCCACTACCTGGAATCATCCCTCGTATCTTGCATGCCGATTTGACTGATGTAGGGACCAACGAAGGTGGAATGTTATGCATCGAGCAACCTTGGCCCGGCATGTTGCGAGGAGTATGGGGAGATGACGAACGCTTCAAGGAAACCTACTGGAGTCGAGTACCACATATGTACTTGACCGGCGATAATTCGCGCCGGGATGAGGATGGGTACTATTGGATAATGGGACGTATCGACGATGTGATCAATGTCTCGGGGCATAGGCTCAGTACAATCGAAATCGAAAGCGCACTCGTGAGTCATCCCTCGGTTGCGGAAGCGGCGGCTGTTGGTCGCCCAGATGAAATCAAGGGGCAAGGAATCGCGGTGTTCGTCACGTTAAAGAACCATGCACCCGACGAAGAGATTCGCGATGCGTTGAAGAAGCACGTGCGTAAAGAAATCGGCGCTCTGGCTGTACCCGACGAGATTCGATTCACCACCGCGTTGCCCAAGACACGAAGTGGAAAAATCATGCGTCGCTTGCTGCGTGATATCGCTTCCGGAAAAGAGTCAATTCAAGACACGTCGACTCTTGAAGATTTCAGTGTGCTCGCCAAGCTGCGCGGTGATGAAGAGTCCTGATTTCAAGAACTTCTCTGGCTTCAAGGTGGCTCGCACCTTAGAGCGAGCCACCTTGAAGCGGTTCTGAAGACTCAGTCCAAAGAAGGATTATTTCTCTTCGGACTTACGCGTTTCCTTAATTAGCTTCTTGATCATTTCCTTCAGCTCCGAAACTTCTTCTCGTAGCGAAGTGATTTCGCTCATGAGTTCCGAGTTGTCTGCTGCTGGGACCGCTAATCCACCTTGGAATCCAGGGATACCTGGCATGCCAGGTATCGGGATTGCTTGTCCAAAGGCAAAAGCACCTGATTTAAGTCCTTCAAGGTCTTCACCGGAAACGATGCTGCCGGCTTGTGGGATCACGGAGAATGTGTAGGCCGCTGCTTCCTCGGATTTCGTCGGTTTGACTTCGACAGTGACTTCTTTGCCTTCGCGTTCCAAGACGATTTCAACTGCTTTTTCGGAATTGCCTGCGACTTGTACGGCCTCTTGCAGTTGAGTGAAAGCTTCTGCCTTCTTTCCATTTATTTTGATGATCACGTCACTTTCCGTGATGCCGGCTTGCGAGGCGGGCGAGTCTTCCATTACGCGTTCAACTACCAAGCCTTCGTTTGACGCAGTTTCGCCAACTGGTTGTTCAACGGCGATACCAATTCGGTAGGAGGGGCCTGGCATACCTGGGAGTGCCTGTCCTTGCACTACCTTGGGCATCATGTTCTTGAGTTCTGCAAGATTGTTCAAATCGTTCAGGTTAAGTTCTTTGCCTTCGCCTTGGAGTAACAACCCATTAGGCCCTCCTTGCAAGACTTTGAATTCCTTGATTTTCTTTCCGTCCTTACCTGTTTTTTCTTCGCCGTCCTCGATCATCGTGACGGTCAAAGTTGTTTGGTTGGATTCAGTTGTCCCGTTTTTTCCATCGGAAGATTTCGGAACGACGACAACACGCCGTTGCTCGTAAACCTTTGCTTTTCCATCTCCCTCAACCTTTGCTTTTCCGTCAGCGTTGACGATCACGGTTTGCGTCGTGGTCACCGCTTTGGTTTCTGTGGTGCCGGAAGCACCTGTTTTGGGTACAGATTTCATCGCCTGTTCTAGGCTGGTTTCAACCTGCTTGAGGATATTGTCTCGTTGTTCCTCAGGCAGGTCCTTTAATTGCTCGCGAAGCTTCTTTAGGACTTCCGAGGAAGCATCGTTATTACCTGTGACTACCACCACTTGGGTTTTGGTTTGCGGTGGGTCTTGCGCGAGCAAGGAGTTCGCGGGAGCGGCGGCAAAAGCTACCGCTAATCCACCAAGTACAAGCGATCTTAGAACGGAGTGTTTGTTGCGAAGTGACTGGTTCATCAAAAGAATCTTTCTGTGCAAAGTGACGAAAAGGTAAATGTTTCAAGCGAGTTTACAGACCATAGGGCTTTAACGAGACGTTGTGCACAGGGACCAGGACCTTGCGACCATCGTCGAGCTTCCCGGAAAAGTACTGTGGCTGAACATCAAGTTGATAGCCCTTTCGTTTAAGCTGCTGATTGAGCTTGGCGAATTCGAGTGCTTCATTTGCCAACACAAGTTTAGGGTCGACTTCTTTCGCATCGAGAAGTGGTATCTCATGCGCGAATTGATCATCATCAAGCATCTGATTTCTCAGGCTGTCTCTGTCCTTCGCGAGGGAGTCGGAAGTCCATCCCTGTGGGAGCATGGCCTGGTTTCCTGAACCTTGCTCCACAGGTGGTTTCGCTGCAGTGTATAGCCCGTGTTCTTGAACGTATCGTGAGTCGTTTAGCAAGGCGAGTCTACCGACGAACCACCCGAAGGCTAAAAACAGGACCGCCGCGGTGGCAAGTGCACCGAATTCTCGAGCTCCCCATCGCACAGATGTTTTCTTGTCTTGCGGCAGTAAATCATCTGATCGGTCCACCAAGGAAATTTGCGTTGGAGCGATGGGCGGGGACGACTCTTGCTTGTTTTCCAGGGACTTGGGGAATTGCTGAATCCAAACAAGCTCTTCGAGTAATCCCATTGCCAACGCTTTCCACTGGCTGGGGTCTTTATCCAGTCCATTCAATAGATCGGCTCGTTCGCTGTGCGACATTTCACCGTCGATAAGTCGCTGTCGTTGGAGCGGAGTCATAAGTGGCCTTCGGGAATGATAGGAACAGTAGGATGGCGTTACGATGTGAGGTCTTAATCGTGTGCCGAAAGATGGGCTCGCAAGGCTCGCCTTGCTTTGAGCAGTCGATACTCCACCGTTTTCACAGTGATTCCCAAATGCTTTGCTAAGGCTTCGTAGCCCCATCCTTCGGTGTACTTCAATAGCAGGATTTGTCGGTCTTGGGGAGAGAGTTTTTCAAGCCCTTGTGCGAGGGATGCGTGTATCTCCGACTCGAGCAACCAAGTCCCCGGCGGCGGTTCGCGATCACGAGAAAGTACTTCACCTTTTGCGAGCACATTCTCCAGTAACTGTTTACCTCGCCCCTTGGTTCGATGATGGTTGATCACCTTTCTAAGGGCGATTTTGTAAAGCCAGGGAGCGATTTTCTCCGGGTCGGAAGGCGGGTTCGCTTGGCGTACCGCCGCCAACGCAACCTCTTGCATCACGTCCGCTGCCGCTTCGCGGTCCGATAACCGAGACCGTATGACGGTAGAGAGCCAACGCCGATGGGATTCAAGCGTTTCTCCCCAATCAATTTTGGTCTGATTCATCGTCCGCGTTGCCTAAAACTCATTCTCGATGTTTCCGTTCCGCAATCCACATCCCAGTGGTTTGAAGAACGCTGTAGTAGTCGCTCGACCATCGAAGGTCCCTGAAAAAAAGACACTAGAAATTTGTAGTTCTTTCTCCGGAGCGATGAAATTCCATCGGAAATCTTATTTGAACTTCGGCAGGACATCAGAAAATATCTGGTTCTCGTCCAGGATCGCTGCCTTCCAGAAAATCGAAATCACACCCCAGATGGGCTTGGGTTACATGATCCGAAAACAACTTGAGGTATCCCCGCGTCGCGTGGGCTTTCGGGGGAATCCAAGCGGCTTTGCGGGTCGCGAGTTCTTCCTCGCTGATTAGCAATTCAATACGTCGGTTCGGGACATCGAGTTCGATCAAATCTCCGGTGCGAACCCAAGCCAAGGGGCCACCTACTCCCGACTCAGGTGAGACGTGTAGCACACAAGTTCCATAACTTGTTCCACTCATGCGGGCGTCGGAGATCCTCACCATATCTCGAACACCCTGCTTCAACAGTTTTTCGGGGATGGGTAACATTCCCCATTCTGGAAATCCAGGTGCTCCCAGAGGCCCGCCTTGCTTGAGCACCAATACCGAATTCGCCGTCACCTCCAGCGTTGGGTCATTGATCCTGCGTTTCAAGTCTGGATAGTTTTCGAATACGACTGCAGGACCGCGATGTTTGAGCAAGGCCTGTGTGCTCGCCGAGGACTTGATCACACAACCATCGGGGGCCAAGTTCCCTCGAAGTACGCAAGTACCTCCGTGTTCGAGCAATGGGTTATTTCGGGGACGGAGAACATCCGCATCAATCACTCGTGCATCGGCAATGCAATCCTTAATTGTTCGACCTTCGATCTGTATTGCTCGAAGGTCGAGCAGGTCTTGCAATTCCTTCCATAATGCCCGCAATCCACCGGCTAAGTGGAAGTCTTCCATAAGGTATTTGCCACTAGGACGCAGGTTTGCGAGTACAGGCACTTGACGCGACCAGCGGTCGTAATCATCCAAGGTGACATTGAAACCTGCTCTGCGAGCCATTGCGATCATGTGAACGATAGCGTTGGTCGACCCGGCGATTGCTAACTGAGTGACGATGGCATTGTCAAACGATCCTTGGGAAAGGACTTTCGAGGGACTTCGTTGTTCCCAAGCGATTTCGACGGCCATACGTCCTGAGGCAACGGCGAGTCTGCTGTGTTCTGCAACAACGGCTGGAATAGAGCTCGCCCCAGGCAATGTCAGTCCGAGTGCTTCGGCAATACAGGCCATTGTGGACGCTGTTCCCATCGTCATGCAAGTCCCGGCAGAGCGCGCGATACAAGTTTCGATTTCTTTCCATTCGGAGTCGCATAAGTTGCCAGCGCACCGTTCCGCCCAATATTTCCAAGCGTCTGTTCCTGAGCCGAGTGTGACATCTCGCCAGTACGATTTGAGCATTGGACCTGCGGGAAAAAACAGCGAGGGAATGTCGGCACTGATTGCCCCCATCAGCATCGCGGGAACCGTTTTATCGCATCCACCCATCAAAACAGCTGCATCGACTGGATGGCATCGGAGAACTTCCTCGGTCTCCATTGCAAGGAGATTACGATAGAGCATTGTCGTAGGCTTCATCAACATTTCGCTGAGGCTCATGACTGGTATCTCTACCGGAAATCCTCCCGCTTGATAAACACCTCGTTTAACTTCTTCAACACGTTCTTTAAAGTGGGAATGACAAGTGTTCAAGTCGCTCCAAGTGTTGAGAATGCCGATGACGGGCCGATTTTGAAAATCGATGTCATCGATCCCCATACCTTTGAGCCTCGAGCGATGTCCGAAGCTTCGCAGGTCATCCGGACCAAACCATCGATGAGAACGGAGAGATTTCGGATCTCGCATAGCAACAAAACGTTCGGCTAGAGAAATCCCTTAGCGGGATGTATTAAAAATTCGGTCACCGGCATCACCGAGTCCGGGGACAATGAACTTGTGCTCGTTGAGTTCTTGGTCAATCGCTCCGACATAGATGCTGATATCCGGATGTTCCTGAGTTAAGGCTTCGATTCCCTCGGGAGCCGCGATCACACTGAGAATTCTGATGTCTTTGACTCCCCACTTTTTCAGAGCAGAAACAGCGGTTCGGATAGATCCACCTGTGGCGAGCATTGGATCGAGTACTAAGCCGACATTAGCTGGGTCGTTTGCTGGTAGCTTGCTGTAGTACTCAACGGGTAAGGCCGTGGCTTCGTCCCGGTACATGCCCAAGTGCCAGACCTCAGCGGTAGGTAGAAGTTCCAGTACGGGGTCAACGAGTCCAAGTCCTGCGCGGAGGATAGGTACGATTGCAACCCTTTGCGCAAGGCGACTTCCGCGGGTAATCGCTAGTGGGGTTTGTACTTCGATCGTACTCGTAGTAAGGTCTTCCGTTGCGCGAACGGCCAGGAGCATCGATAACAATCGAACTTGGTTCCTAAACAGTACGGGCGAGGTTTCCTTGCACCGCAAGATGGAGAGGTGATGTTTTGCAAGGGGATGGTGCAGTTCAATTACTTTTGTCATGAAGTTTAATTTCTAAATGATCTATTCCAAATTGGAGATATCCACGTATCGGTATGTTCCGCGGTTACGTTCGGCAAGTTCACGGATCCAGCCACCGTCGTTAGGAGCTGATCCCCGATTGAACTGAACTGTATGGATGGTGGTCAGATTCCGTTCGGCGCGTGATTGTATTTCAAGAAGCTGCGATTCGTTCATCGCCGGTTCGGCGGCATCAGTTAGGAAAAACAAAACGTCCGGCCCGAAGGATAGCCCCATTTTTAAGCCGGGTATGTGTTCTGTTCCTCCATGGGGCTTGATCGCTTTGATAAATCGTCCAGCCCGTTCTTTGTTGGTTTCATTCGCGGGTAACAACTTCCCACCCGAAGTCGCGGGGCTGAGCGATCCAGGAGATTCATTGTAGAAGACAACCTGGAACTGGTTCTTTTCCGAAAGTGACGCAATGCTCTTCATGAGTTCGCTTTTCGCGAACCGCATCGGAGCACCTTCGAATTCTTCCATGCTGGCCGAGCGGTCTAGAACGTAGACAAAGTTTGCTCCCGTGCCGCGCAGTCCCATGAAACTAGCGGTTGTTGAACCGTTTCCACCAATCCCCTTCCCTTTTCCCGAGTTCGCACCGTTACCACTTGTTGCGGTCCCTGTTCCCGAGAGTGTGTTCGTTGCTCCCAGACTCGTTCCCTGCCCTTTGTCAGGCGCGGTCAACGTGGTTTTGGTCTGGTATCCTTCTAGGTCCTTTGTCAGTTCCTTGAGGTCGATAGGGGCTGGCAAGCTAGCCAAAGCGTTTTGTGCTGACGAGTCTGTTGAATTCGCATCGGGTGAGGTCTCCGTTGACTCTTCGCTAGTTCCTCCACCATCACTCAGTTCGTACAAGTCTCCGGATGCGGACTGATGGAAAACTGCGATGCCGATCGGGCGATCGAGAAGATCCCCAGTGCCTCGAATCGATGGCTGCCAGAAAAGTGCCAAAAGCAGCATGACGCAGGTGTGCAATATTGTGCTGAGTAACCACGCTCGTCCATCACGCCAAGATTCCGGAGCAAATCGAATATCAGACGGAATATCGCGCGTCATCAATCGCTTCGACGCAAGAATCGCAGCATTGGGCTCAGGCAACGGTGATTTAATCTCCGATTCACGCGTGAACGAATTGGCTGGATCGGTAGCCCCATCACCTCCAATTTCTTGCATAACTTGTATACACCTATCCTTGCTTTTCGACGTTGCTCCGGGCCGATGTGAGCATCATGGTCCGGGATTGTCCTCCCGGCCAAATGTAGGAAGTCCTCAGTACTTACTCGCCAGGAAGTTACAAACCTTCTATGGTATAGTATCGCATAATTCTACCGCTTTTTCACCATACCAACTTCAAGGAATTCGATACGATGCCATTCACGATGACATCCAAGCCATTCACGATGACATCCAAGAACCGTCACGCCATCGCTTCCGTGGGGGGGCGTGGGAGATCCCTCGCGTGCCTTTGCCTGTGTATCGGTTTGCAAACGGTCGCAGCTCAGGATCCGGCAAAGCCTTCGAGGGTGGTTGGGACACAAGAGTCCAGTCAGCTTCCGAATGATCAGCAAAAATCCTCAGAAGTCGAAGAATCGATCATTGGGGAAGTCACGAAGGTCATCGACGGAGATTCCTTCAAAGTGAAGTCGGCAGAAGGAAAAGAGTACGAAGTGCAGATAGAAGGGACCGATGCCCCGGAGCTCAAGCAACCGTACGGAAAGGAGTCCGGCGAGGCCCTCAGGAAAATTCTTGGAGATGCTAAGGTCCGTGTGACTTGGCTGAAAAAGGACAATTTCGAGCGGCCACTTGCACAGGTTTACTTGGTGGACTTGCACGTTAATGCAGAAATGATCCGAACGGGAAATTCTTGGCATTTCAAGCGTTGCAATCAGTCCAAGGAATTGGCGGAACTCGAAATTGAGGCGAAAAAGAACAAACTCGGGCTTTGGGCGACCGACAATCCCCAAGCGCCCTGGGATTACCGTAAGGAAAACCGAGCGCCTGACAAACCAGATCGTCCGAGCAGTGCTACGGTTCCGGCCAGCGATAAATAGACTTGTGAAATGGCCTGCACTCCCCTTGCAGGTGCGAATAGCACTGCCCAAAGCCCACTCTCAAGGTTACACTTTCCCATGAGTATTCCTTGAAGTACGTTAGCATCTCGTTAACTTTTTTCTCATTTCCAGACTGAAAACAGATTCCGTTTCCGATGTCGCTTCGCCCCGTCTATCTCTATCGTACATGCAAGGAACGAAGGCTTGCCTCGTTTGGATATGCTTCCAGAGACCGATACGATTCGATGGTAACAGCGTTAGCAAGGGTGGGGTTCAGGATGGATTCGCCGGCAACTTCCGACCTTCTGGGGCTTGGGAGAACCAAGCGATGAGACAAGCGTTATTGAGCGACATCCACGGGAATCTGGAAGCCCTCCAAGCAGTCCTAGCAGATTTATCCAAACAGAAAATCGACGAGATCCTTTGTCTTGGAGACGTTGTTGGCTACGGACCGAATCCAATTGAATGTCTTGAGCTGGTGATGAAGAAGGCCAAGCTCACGATATTGGGGAATCACGACCAAGCCTCAGTTGTTGATCCGAGCGGTTTCAATCCAATTGCGTTTCAGGCTATTCAATGGACTCGCAAAGAACTTAATAAAGGGCCTTCGAGGGCCGTGAATAATCGCTGGGACTACATCAACGAGCTTCCGAAATCCTACCAGGCGGATAAGTTTCTCTTTGTGCATGGGTCACCTTGTGATCCGACCAACGAATACGTCTTCCATGAAGCCGTTTACGACCGACACAAAATGGAACGGTTGTTTGCCAAGGTGCCGCAATATTGTTTTCAAGGACACACACACATTCCAGCTGTTTTCACACCGGACTGCGAGTTTATCACCCCGGAAGATTGCGATTACACGTTTTCGCTCGGTCGCGAAAAATTGATGATCAATGTCGGGAGCGTTGGGCAGCCACGCGACGAAGATCCCAGAGCCTGTTACACCATTCTCGATTATGATGCGAAGAAGATCTTCTTTCGCCGCGTCGAATACGACTTGGAAACCACGGTAGCAAAGATCTACGCGATTTCGGAGCTGGACAATAATCTCGGTGATCGACTGCGTTCGGGCCGATAAATTTCAAATTCATTGCATCTATCAATGCGACAAATACCTGAGCCATCGTAGGCAGGGAGTACCACTTTGCGAACGGCGATTGTCAGCGACATCCACGGAAACTTAGAAGCTCTCACGGCAGTCATGGAAGACATCAAGTCGCAGAAATGCGATCGGATCTTCTGTCTGGGGGATATTATTGGCTACGGGCCAAATCCTCGCGAGTGCTTGGACATCGTGATGAAGATGCAAATGTGTGTCATTGGCAACCATGACTATGGAGCCTTGATCGATCCTGAAGGCTTTACGTTGGTTGCAGAGCAAGCGATCTTTTGGACAAGGCAGCAAGTCGAAGAAAGTATCAAGCCGGGAGATGCAAAGGCCCGGCTTAGTTTCCTTGCAAAGTTACCCCGCGTGTACACAGAAGATGGGGTCATCTACGTTCACGGGTCTGTCTCCAACCCAATCAATGAGTATGTCTTTCCAGACGAAGCGTATAGTCCGAGAAAGATGGAACGACTATTCTCGCTCATACAGCGTTACTCGTTTCAAGGTCACACACATATGCCAGGAGTATTTACGGCGGATCATCAGTTCTTTGCTCCGCAGGATTTACAATTCCACTACGAATTGACGAATGCGAAAGCGATGATCAACGTCGGAAGTGTTGGGCAACCTCGTGACGAGGATTGGCGAAGTTGCTACGTGATCTATGAACATCCGCATCTTGAGTTTCGACGTGTCGAGTACGATGTGGCTACAACACGTCAAAAGATTCTTGAGATTCCCGAACTAGATAGTTTCCTCGGTGAGCGTCTCCTTCGAGGAGGTTGATCCTCCGTTTCATAACGAACACCGCTTTAGTGCTAACTTCGGGGAATCAAATGATTCTTGAAGGAATCTTAACGACGGAAACTATCGACGGCGGGATGCACGTCTCGCCGATCGGTCCGCATGTCAATCGAGAATTGACCCACTGGGAATTAAAGCCGTTCAAAACATCCACGACATTTGGAAATCTACGACGCAACAATCGCGGAGTCTTTCATGTTGTCGATGATGGCTTGTTGATGGTCCAAGCCGTCTTGGGGCTGTGCAATTCGCCACACCCGCAACCGGTGGCGAAGTTCCATGAGTCCTTCGGCTGGATCCTAGAGAAGGCTTGTCGAGCGATTCCCCTCAAGGTTATAAGTTGGGATGTCGAACACGATCGCGCGACGGCAAGTTGTGCTCCATCAGCGCTAGCGTCTGAGCGACCATTCTGGGGTTGGAATCGCGCAAATCATAGCCTGTTGGAGTTGGCGATTCTCTGGAGTCGAAAGCACATGTTAGAGCCAACTCACTTGGAAACCGAATTGGAGCGGCACCGAATAATCATTCTGAAGACCGCCGGAGACCGTGAAATCGAGGCGCTTCGATTGCTCGAAGAGTCCCTCAGAAACTAAGCGGAATCAAGTGAGACTGTCGCGACGTCTTTAGGACCCTCTCGCGAGAATTTACCGGTTATTACTCGAGCCGCATGCGGCCGTCAAAATCAATTCGACGCGATAGCCGGGTGCGGCTAATTGAGCGTGAATACACGCTCTACTAGGGGCATGGCCTGTGGGTACCCAAGCATCCCATAGTTCGTTGAACAACTGTAAATCTTCTGGATTTGGTAGGTATATCAGTACCGAGAGCAAGTGCTCGCGAGTGCTTCCAACCAATGCCAACCTTGCATCGATCTGTTGGAACACTTGGGTGAACTGCGATTTAGCATCAGCAGTGGGGTCCTCGGGAACCTCGACAAAATAAGCCACTCCGCGATGGGCAACCAAATCAGACCACCGTTTAGTTACACCATAGCGCTCGATGGATTGAAACTTGCGGGTGTCACTTTCTTGATCCTTGCTTTCGTCCATAGGAAATCTCGGTCTTGGACTGCCAGTCCGTGGTGCGACTGCTCCGTTGGACGGCGCAGGCAGAAAGAGAATACTATCGGTCCAGTTTACAGGCCGATGAATGTAGCTGATATTCTTAGGGGAATCGAGTATAGTACGCCGAATTCCCACTGTTCTATCGCGAGTTTTCGGTGCATAGACTCATCATGGCTCGACGTGCGAAGCAAGTTCGTCAAGCCCTCAGGAAAACTCGAAATTGCTCTGTGCGAGTGGGGTTGTATTGAACTAGTTGGATTGGAC
>JBEICB010000375.1:0-2924 GCA_040373655.1 Pirellula sp.
GAGTTCGAAAAATATCCTCCAAACCTCGCTCGTGGTTGTATCGCAAAAAGCAACTTCCAGCGTCGTCCAGTGCTCTTCCCACCCTCATCCCCCCTCGCCCCTTGCTCCCGCCCTGCGGGAGAAGCGGTTGATTCCCCATCAATTCGTTGCTCCCGTTCTCTCGCAGGGGAATAGAAACAAGCATCTGGACCGCTACAGAAAACCTAAAAGTGGACAAGTAGGACTGGGACGAATCGGGAAAAATGCGCACGAACTGTGCGCGAATTGTCAAAATAGTTTTAACCGTGAAGAACTGGTTGCGGGGGAGCGAGTGCAGTGCCATACTTGCATCACGCCGGTTGTACCCAATGACATGTATCAAGGCTTGTAAGGACCTTGGAAATGGGTGCATCGAATCGCCCTTGTTCGAAACCTGCGATTCGTAGTATCGTTTTTGTTTTAGCGAACCGGTAATGAATGTGGTGATGTCGACATCCCAACAGACTCTCAAGACTTCTGGTGTTTCCCAAACAGAGGAACGCCCGCTCCGATCGGTGTTGCCTGCGTATCGGAAGACGATCTTCTGGACTTTCCAATTTCTGTTCTGGACGTTGATGGGCGTCGCGACCGTCGGACTGGGTTGGCATCTACAACCGGATCGGCCAACCCCATGGATTCAGGTCGGCCTGCGAATCTTCAGTTTATTCGTAGTCTCGTCCTTGGTCTATTTCCTGTTCGAGTACACTCGGCTAGCGGAGCTTCCGCGGATGACCCGATGGTTGATGGTTGTGATTGTTTCAGTTTTGTCATGTGGCTTTTCTCTTTATCTCATCGTCCATGTATTTAACGATTTTTTCAGGACGGAGCCGCAAGCGAATTTACCTTATGTCCCGCGGATGGTCGCTGCGGTAGTTTGGTGTGCGATTTACTTTGCCCTGGAATCGATCAGCGATCTGTACGACAAAGAGTTGCAACTTGCGGATAGCAAAGCAATCGCTCTCGATTTGCGAATCAAGGTTATGGAAGCCGATTCGGTAGCGAGAGCCATTGAGGTTCGTCAATTGCAGGAGCAACTCAATCCGCATTTCCTCTTCAATGCGCTCAACGCGGTGGCCGCGAGTAAGAACGATCCGGAATTGGTAGAGAATGTCACTCGGGATCTTGCAGACTATTTACGGTTTACCCTAGGTGAAGCTCGTGCGTTAGAACCACTCTCAAGAGAGCTTCAGGCGCTCGAGAAGTACCTTGGGATACAGCAAGCAAGGTTTGGTGAGAATCTCGATTGTCGGATCCTGTGCGACCGTGCTGCTCACTCGGTACTGGTCCCTCCGATGCTAATCCAGCCATTGCTAGAGAATGCTCTACATTATGGCGGCCTAACGAGTGAACTCCCATTGAGAGTGGAGGTTTCCGCCAAGGTTATAGCAGGCGTACTCGAGGTGATTGTTTCCAATACGGGACATTGGGTTTCGCCGGACGATACACGTTCACCTTCGACGGGAATCCGCTCATTACGGAAGCGTTTGATGTTGATCTGCAGTGAGAATGCAACGGTCGATTTGGTTTCGGAGCCTAATTTGCAGGGAGGATGGGTTCGGGTCGTGGTACGTATTCCGGTGGCGCAAGGGGCATCAGCTTTGCACTTAGCCCACACGATGACTCCTTAGGCTTGTTGCAAAATTCCTTTGTTGAAACGAAATGATCAATGCTCAATGTATTAATCGTTGATGACGAACCAACTGCAAGAGGCCGTATGGGTGAGCTACTCTCTAGCGACCGAGAGATCGCTGTGATTGGCGAGGTTGGTAGCGTAAACGCCGCGAAGGAGTTCCTTGCATTGCAAACACCGGATGTGATCTTCTTGGATATTGAAATGCCAAACGGATGCGGCTTTGATTTACTTCCTGGTGTTTCGGATATGACTCAAGTTGTCTTCGTAACAGCTTGGGAGAAATATGCGGTACAAGCGTTCGCGATGGCTGCATCGGATTATCTGGTCAAGCCCGTCGATCCCGAGAGGTTAAAAGATACGATCGAACGATTGCGCGACCAGTCGTCGTTACTGACGCAGCGGAGGATTAAGAGTCATCGAGTGTTTTCGGATGACGACATGTTGGACGCTGATCCGACTGTGCAGCAATATCGATTGGAGGATTTCATCAGCGTGCCATTCAAGGAAAAAAAATCGCACGCCGTCTTGAAGGTTGTTGATATCTGTTGGATTGAGTCACTGCGCAACTACTCTAAGGTCGCTTTGTGCAATCAGGACCTTGAACTCATCTTTCGTCGTAGTTTGGCGACATGGGAAGAATTGTTACCGAGCGATTCATTTCCAAGGTTAGGGCGGTCGTATATTTTGCAGGTGTCCCGGATCGATCAGGTCGAATGGAACTCGAGGGCCGAGACGATCGTACATTTTCGTGACGGGGGGCTACCGTTACACATTGGGCGATTAGCAGCAGGTCGATTGCGTGAGATTCTTGGGCTGTCTTAACCGGCTCGGTTGTGGGGGAAAAGTGGTGAGGTCCTTTTACGTGGTGCGGTCCTCCCGGGCCGCGCTCACGAGCGCAGCGAGGCGTCCATTGCGCGTGGGATGCGCGGACAAAGGCTCACGCAAAGACGCCAAGAAAGAAGTTCCCTTGTTGGTAGCCCAAGGCAAAGAACTCCCCATCAATTCGTTACTCCCCTTCTCCTCCCAGGGGAGGAGAAGGGGTCGGGGGATGAGGTGGGTGAACACGCGCAGTTTGTGTTTTGCGAACCGCATGGAGTTCGAAAAATATCCTCCAAACCTCGCTCGTGGTTGTATCGCAAAAAGCAACTTCCAGCGTCGTCCAGTGCTCTTCCCACCCTCATCCCCCCCGCCCCTTGCTCCCGCCCTGCGGGAGAAGGGGTGCCAAGCGGAGGGCATTTTAGGCTTTAGGCTTTAGGCGTTGGGCGTTGGGCTA
>JBEICB010000126.1:0-13863 GCA_040373655.1 Pirellula sp.
CGTAGCCACCGTTCGCCAGACGGTGGATATTTTCCTGATGACGTCCACCGCTTGGCAGCGGGTGGCTACTTCGAGAAGCCATCCCCGTAGCCACCGTTATGCACCCTACCGACCATTCGTCACAATAAGTTCAATCGGCAACGTTGTCGGATTACCGTCGACGTTGGCACGCAAGTGGAACCATCGCGATTGCGGACTTGCGATCGGAGCTGCTGTGATGAAGACTTCGCGAGTTGATTGACCGGCAGGAATTAGTAAGCCATTGAGTCCGATGTTATCGACGAAACAGCCGTGAGGAAGGTTTCTTCCGCTATCGTCGCCACCGAAGGCGATATCACCCGCGAGTTCACCACGTTCAATCACCAGTTTCGCAGAAACTGTTTCCCCAGGTCGAATGCGTAAGCTGGTGATAGGTGGCGCATCATCGGGTGCATCTTTGTCAACAACCTTTAACTGCATGGTCGGTTTCTCGTTGAGCTTCACCTTTAGCTTGGGAGTCGTTGCGCTGTTCCATTCTTTGCCGTCTGATTTGCTTTTTGCGACAAGTGTTACTTCGAATTCTTTTGGAAGATCCGCAAGTGAGCCAGTGGTGGCACGCATCTGCCCGATCGCGCGAAGTTGATCGGTTTGAATCGTTAATGGTTGTACGACGGAGATGCCCTCTGGAAGCCCTTCGAAGGAGACTTCGATTTCCGAGTCTAGGCCGTCGAAACGATCTGTCGCGATTGCGAATTCAGTCCCGACATTGGGGCGAAGTGTGATTTCTGGCGTTTCGAGTTTTAGGTCAAAGCGAGGTGTCGGGGGAGAGATCGATAACTTGTATTTGTAGGCTTCTCCGTAGAAACCTCGGGTGTCACGAAGACGCACGTAATACGTTCCGTCCGAAGGGGCAGAAAAGAAGATCACCGAGTCCTTTCCGGCTTTGCGCTGTGGGTCATCGTCGTTGGTATAGAAGATCGAAAAGACAGGTTGTCCATTGGATATTGGAGCTTGATCGGCTTGTAATTCGCGAACGATCCAAGCGGGTTCATTTAGCGCGTGAGCAACGGGAGAGGTGCCAAAGTAGGTGTATCTTGAGCCAGTACCGGGGTAGACTTTGTATCCGGAGTCTGGGCCACGAGGATAGAGCCAGAGTCGCACGACTTCTCCGCTGGCATATAACAATTCATTGAGTTCCATGTCTTCCCAGCGGTGAAGTCGAAAATCGTCAATTGTTGTTGAGTCTTTGCCACGGAATGTGAAGTACGATTCTCGCACGGCTTGGAGACGTGTTCGCAATACGGGGTTTCCTTGGGAGTCGGTGATTTCCAAGTGGCTATCGAGAGGTGATTTGTCGCGTGCGGCAATCGTTTCAATTTTCCATTGTTCTCCTTGTTTGGCATTGAATGCGAACCAATCGCCCCCATTTGCGCGATCATCGGGCATCAGCACCCCTTCGATGTTTGCCGGAAGGGTGTGGACCGGGGTTTCGGGGGGTGGAGCAATGCTTGCTCGTTGTGGAGATTGGTTCGACATGAGTAAGTTAGACTCAGCGGTGAGTTGATTTTTGTTGCGAATCACCGAGCGTATGTCACCTTGAAGTGTGGTCCAGCGAATAGCTTCAGGGCTGGAGGAGACCCAAGCCAACGAAGTGGGAAGTTCCGTTGATTTTGGTAGCACTTCGATCAATTCCCAGCGTTGCGTATCCCAAATCTTGAGCGTATTGTCTTGTGCTGCGGTACAGGCGAAGCGATGGTCGGGTGAGAGAGCGATCAAATGGATGGTTGCTTCGTGAGCAAAGACTGCGTGCCGCATTGGGCTTACGGAGGGGTGAGTTAGGGAAGGAAGTTCCCATTGGCGGATTCGTCGATCAGCGCCACAAGCGATGATCGAGACACCCGTGGCCGCATCTGCGGAATCGCTTGGTTTCGACAAAATACGCACCGCATACTGTTCCGCTTCGCATTGCCCGAATGTGTCGAGTCTTTCCCCTGAATCGACCCGCCAGATTTTGATGGTTTCGTCAGCACTTGCGCTTGCGAGAATCTGGCCTGTTGGATCGAAATCGAGGTCGTATACAGCACCATTGTGTCCTTCGAAGCTACGCAGGAGCTCCGACGTTTGGTAGTTCCAGAGTCGAATGACTCGATCGTATCCGGCGGTGGCGACCCAAGGTTGCGTTGGGTGAAGTACCGCACAGTACAGCATGTCTCGATGGGCCTCGAAACGGTGGACTTGGGATGGATTATTGAGGTCCAAGACGTGGACTTGGCCTCCGAAGCCAGGCAGTCCAGAAGCGACCGCGGCGCGTGTGGCACTGTGGTCGAGACGGATTTGAGATACTTTGCCAATCAGATCGATGACTTGTGTGGGAACCCATACATCATTTGAAGGATTGTAGGTCAGTCGTTCAAGGTGACCAAATCGTCCCGCTAGCATGGATTGATCGGGAAGTACTGCTGCAGCCGTGATGGCCGGTGTGGTCTTCTTTGAGGGCCTTTTAGTAGGTTCTGTTGCGGATCCCGTTGAAGCTTTCGATTGTTGCTGCAGTAGTTTCCATTGATCTTGAAGGCTCCAGGGGGCATCTTTTCCTGGAGCACCTTGTTCGATCCAACGACGAAGGATTTCTCGTTCTTCGGCTGTTGGTTGTGCGGAGTCTTCGGGGGGCATTTTGGGTTCATCCAAACCGCTGACCCGACGCCAGATCAAGGATGCTTCGAGGTTTCCAGGTACGAGAGCCGAACCGGCGTCACCACCATGAAGGATCCGTTGGAGTGAATCGAGTCGCAAGTTTGATTCGGCTTCTGTAGCGTTGTGGCAACCAACGCAATATTTCACAAGCAACGGACGGACTTGGTGTGCAAATGGGTTGTCTTGTTCTTCTGCGTTCGCAACGCAAATGGTCGAGCAGAGGAACAGAAGGATCCCCGGGAATATTAAACGATACAGAGAGGAAGTGGGATAATCGTGATTATCGATGGATTGGATTTTCATCGGCCTTACCTGTTGGAATCGATTCGGTCGCAGGTTCGTTTCGAATGCGCCGGGAGGGATCACAGTTTTGGGAGGGAGAGTTTGAAAGGGTATATGGATGGGGCGGGGTTTTGGAAAAAACCGCTCTGCCAATCGTTAGATTGTAACCGAATCCTTGGAGAACGGCGGGAATGATGGTATCTTGTGCGACTTCGTAAACCCCGGTTTTCGAAATTCCCGGTTCCTTCCAACTTCACCTTTCCTTGTTTGGAGCGCGTAGCGATGGCACGACCTGTCACCCTCTTTACTGGCCAGTGGGCCGATCTTCCTTTGTCCAAGATGGCAGCGTTTACGAAGGAAGCTGGCTACGATGGAATCGAATTGGCCTGTTGGGGAGACCACTTTGAGGTGGACAAGGCGATCGCAGAGGATGGGTACTGCAAGGCAAAGCGAGAGTTTTTGGATAAGCATGGACTTCAATGTCATGCGATCAGTGCACACTTGGTCGGCCAAGCCGTTTGCGATCCGATTGATGGACGGCACAAGGCGATTTTGCCACCTTATGTTTGGGGTGATGGGGACCCAGCAGGGGTCAACAAGCGAGCGATTGAAGAGCTTAAGAAGACTGCGCACGCTGCGAAGAAGTTCGGCGTGAAGGTGGTCAATGGCTTTACAGGTTCAAGCATTTGGCACTTGAACTATTCGTTCCCACCGGTTCCACAATCGATGATCGATGACGGATTCAAGTTGTTTGCGGATCGATTCAATCCGATTCTTGACGAGTTCAAGGCTTGTGGAGTTCGCTTTGCGTTAGAAGTTCACCCGACGGAAATTGCCTTCGATATTTACTCCGCGAAGATGGCATTGGAAGCAGTGAAGCACCGTCCGGAGTTTGGCTTTAACTTTGACCCAAGTCACTTGCTGTGGCAAGGTGTTGATCCCGTAGAGTTCATCCGCGAGTTCCCGGATCGGATTTATCACGTACACATCAAGGATGCTGTGACCAAGCTAAATGGCAAGTCAGGGATTCTGTGTAGTCACTTGAACTTTGGTGACCCACGCCGTGGATGGGATTTCCGTAGTCCTGGCCGTGGTGGAGTGAATTTCGAAGAGATCATTCGAGCGCTCAATGATGTCGGTTACGCTGGACCGTTGAGTGTTGAGTGGGAAGACAGTGGAATGGAGCGTGAGTTTGGAGCTCGCGAGGCGGCCAAGTTCGTCAAGGAGCTTGATTTCTCGCCGAGCAACCGAGCATTTGATTCTGCATTTGATAAGGCCCAAGCGTGATAGTTTCCGACGCAGTAGAGTTGTTTGATTCCCGAGACGAGTTCCTTCGGTTTTTACCTGAGGGACCGTATCCGCTTGACGAGAACCGTTTTTCGTGGGTTGCCATTCAGCATGGTGCATCGGCGAAGACAGGCTCGTTGAACATTTACGATTTCAGTACAGGGTTGAACCAGACATATGCATTGCCCGGGCGGCCTGGGTTTGCGTTTCCGACTGACCGCGGTAATTTTGTGGTTGGTTGTGAGCGAACCGTGGGTATCTTCCGGCCAACGGATGGTTCATTTACCCCGTTTATTCAGGGGATCGATGCTACGGTCGATGGAGGAGTTCCTGGGGGCACCATCATCAATGATGGGCTCGTTTGGGAAGGCAATTTGATTTTCGGCACCAAGGATCTGGAGTTCAGAACCAAGAAGGCCGGATTGTATTTGTGGCGTGCGGTGGATCGTCGATTGATCCAACTGCGAGATGATCAGATCTGTAGCAATGGTAAGGTCGTCATCCCGAATGAGGATGGAACGGTAACGTTGCTAGACATCGATTCGCCGACGCGTCAGGTGGTTGCTTATCGATTGGACATCGCCCAGGGTAAGATCGATTCGGGGCGGGTCGTCGTGGATTTACGTGAAGATATTGGAGTACCTGACGGTATGACGATCACTCCAGATGGTTCTTGTGTCATCATCTCCTTATACAATCCGCAAGCGGCGGCTTATGGGAGAACGATTCAAGTACGCTTGAGTGACGGAGTGATTGTTGGAGAGTGGCGCACGCATGGCAGTCCCCAAGCGACATGTCCGCAATGGGTAAGTCGATCAGGGAAGGCAGTATTGGTGATTACGACAGCGGTGGAGCACATGCCTACCGAGCGACGCTCTGGAGCGCCGAAAGCGGGTGCTTTATTCATGGTCCCGACGGAGATGGATTGGAACGCAGCCGTTTTCGGAAGTTTAACACCTAGGTTTCGCGAAGTCTGAAAAGAATCCCCGTCACGCCGATCGTTCCGGATTGCCCATTGTCGCGGATCGCTCCTGCGATCCGTGTGAATGTCGCCCATTGTCGCGGATCGCTCCTGCGATCCGTGTGATCTCAGTCACACACCATCAAGCCTAACCTAAGTGCTTGGGTTATTTAGTAAGTAGGCTCTTCAGTAATCTTTGTGGGTAAGAGCATAGTATACTGCCTTTTTTCGTGCTCGTGCTCTATCCCGTCGCATGGGATCTGATCGATCAGAACATTGACACTCTTGGTGGATTCAAATCGTAATTCGTTTGCTAAAAGAGTCTTTCGATTACGAGCGCCGTTTCACTTAGAAGGAGTACTATTGCACTGAGTACAAGTACGATATCACTGGTTCAACCCGATATGTATCCCCCCAAATATTTCCTGAACAACCACAACCAGTATTTATTTTTGGTGAGGATATAGACTACTAGCCTTTATCGTACTCAAGAACGGAATAGGACTCACAGGTTTCGCGTAAGCGATATTTAGGGTTCGGCGGGCCGGGTGAAACCTCATGTAGCGTCGAATCGGTATACGCCAACCGGGGATTCGAATAGATCAAACCGCAGTTGAGGCACCGCACGTAATTGAGTCGCTCAAAGCCTTCAAGAGAGGAGTAGAAGTGGTACGTGTCGAGATCTCTCCCTTTGGCAAACAACTCAGAGCTTTCGCTCTCGCAGCAAGGGCAAGGATTTTCTCGAATGTTATGTGCAGTGCTCATCTTCGTGAAGGCTCCTCCAGAGAGACCCCCTATACGAATACTACGCAAGGGGTGGAAAAATCCAAAAAGGTTCGAGCGTGGAGGGAACCTTCGAAACGGATCGGCGATTCTGAATTTTTGACAAAGTACCAGAGGGCTTCCGCGAGTCAAGGCAATCAGATGTCTTCGACGACTCCTGTGCTATCCGCGAAGGAGTCAGTTTGCACTCCAAGTTTTTGCAGCATGGTGACAAATAGATTCGAGAGCGGGATATCTTCCCGGGTGGCTTTGTCTTGCCATGGCTCTCGATTGCCCATCCAAGCTCCACCTTGGAAGTTATCCCCTGCGGCATTGATGTACTTGCCGTGCTGCAATCCCATGTTTTTTCCTCCCGCAAGTATCAGGGGATAATTGCGCGATAAATGGAATGCGCTTGATGCACTGCCATAAAAGATGAGAGAATTGTCTAGCATGGATCCTGTTCCATTAGGTTCAGGCGTACTGCGTAGCTTGTCAACAAATCGCCCAAACTCTTCATTGAGAAAGCGACAATAGATACCAAAGTTCTTCCAGCCATCTGGATTCTTGGTCTCGTGCGATAGTTGATGGGCCAGGTTGAAACCGACAGCCCTCGACAAATGGTCGCTTCTGCCGATCCCATTTTCCCGCCCGATTTGGTAGGTCGCAATACGAGTTGAATCAGTACGAAACGCAAGAAAAACCATCTCGAACATTATCTGAAGGTACTCGCGTGGCTCATCGGTTGTTAGCTCAAGGTTGAGAGGTTCGCGTTCTACATTAGGCAAAGGAGCATCAAGCCACTTTTTTGCCTTTTCGACCTTGAGCTCCGCTTGGCGAACAGACTCCATGTACTCATCGAGATGTTTTCTATCTTCATTGGATAAGTTGTGTTTCAGAGCTGCGGCATCCATAAGGACTTCGTCCAAAGCACTGCGATTCATGGCTAAGCGTTTTGCAGATCGCGCGTCTGTTTTCACGAATAGCATGTCGAAAATTTGTTTGGGTCGATGTTCAGCTGGGATTGGTCGACCATTTTTGTCAAAGGAAATGGTATGCGTTCCTCGGGCAGTTCCCGTTCCACCGTCCGTCGACATGACGAGTGAAGAAAACCTCGTTTGATCGCCGATGTAGCTCGCGTAAACTTGGTCTAGTGAAATCGTATTGGCGTAATCACGATCTCCATCGCCGGTTGCTGCTGCGGTGAGAAACTGATCTGCATTGTTGTGCCCATGGACATTTCTCGAAGCGATATGAGAAAAGCCTGAGAGCACCGTCAAATCGCTGCGCAAAGGTTCGAGGGTTTCCATGCATTTGGAAAACGTGAATTCGTCTCCTTTTCCATGAGGAAACCAAGACCATTCCTGGTAGGCCGGATCGTTTGGCAAAGGCATCGGAACGCCATCTGGGAAATAGAAGCACCCGAGTCGTCGTGGATTCGTATGCTCGCTGCCACGAGCGACTCGATGAAGCGACCCCAACATCGGAATCGCAAGGGCGATTCCTGTTCCTCGAAGGAATCGGCGACGGTCAATACGGCTAAGATCTATCGCCATAATTTTATCCTTAAGGGCTTCCCGCAACTTCCAAATGTTTGTTGGTTTATCGGCACCGGAACAACTCGCTACACACTATTTCCGTAACCAGGGTTTTTAGTCCGTCACCCTGCAATCGCACTTGGGCTGTGATCTGTTCAACGTCTGCTCGGTCTGCAAATTTGAGGGGACGGCCAAGTGCGTACGTGGATAATTTGTGTACCATCGCGCGAACAAACTGGTCTTGTCGATTCTCCAACAAGAATAATTTTAATCCTGCGATTCCGTCTAGCAATTGGTCATTGTACAGCTTACTCGCTGCATCGACCGGCTTGCCATTCACTTGATCTCTCCAGCGGCCAATGGCATCGTAGTTTTCGAAAGCAATTCCCCACGGATCAATTTTCATGTGACAAGCCATGCAAGCGGGGTGGTTGCGATGATCTTCGATTCGTTCTTTCAGCGTCATTTTTGCAATTTCAGGATTCGCTAGATCAATTTGTGGAACCGCTGGAGGTGGAGGTGGTGGCGGGTCGTTCAGCAAACTTACTAAGACCCACTTGCCACGTTTTAGTGGATGGGAGTCGGGATAATCAGAATTCATCGTCAGCAATCCGGCTTGGGTTAAAAGCCCTCCCCGTCGAACATCATTGGGGTTCAATGCGATGCGCCGGAAGTGGTTCCCGAAGACGCCGTGGATTCCATAGTGCCTAGCGAGGCGTTCATTCGCGACAGTGTAGTCGTTGTGCAGAAAATCCAGTACGCTCGCATCGGATCGCAACACCTCTCGAAATAACTCGATTGGTTCTTGCCGCATGGCCTCTTTTAACAAAGGATCAAAGCCTGGTACGTTTTGCTGAATATTGAGGAAATCAAGGAGTTCAATGTTTAGCCATTGCGTCACAAAATGCTCCGCAAGCCGTTCGGACTTTGGGTCCGCAAGCATGCGGGCAACTTGTGCCTTGAGAATCTCTGGGTTGCTCAAAGATCCATCTTGGGCTGCTTGCAGCAACTCTTCGTCTGGAAGGCTGCTCCAAAGGAACAAGGCTAAACGCGTTGCGAGCTCGTTGGTTGTGATCCCTTCGATACGGTCTTGTTCGGTCTTGATTTCGGCCGAGTAAGTCTTATCGGATTGGCTTTCGATAGCAAGGCTACTAGAGGTGCGGCTTGTAGCAGTACGATCAGGGGTGACATAGAGAAAGTGAGGCGAAGCGATGACTGAAGCGAGAACTTCGAGAACAGCGGATTCCATATCTTCGCATTCAGTTCTAATCTCAGAATATCGTTGGAGTTTTTTTGTGATTTCTTGTTCGGAAACTGGGCGACGCCAAGCTCTGGTCATGAATCTGGAAATGACTCGGGTTGCGTAATCCAATTCAAGTTCATTTTCGAAACGACTTGGGAAGAAATTTTGGTGAGATCGAGGTGGCCATTGATCGAAGGCTAACGATTGGACTTCGACGTAGTCGATCTGAATGTCGTTTGAGGTTGCAGAGCTATTCGATAGGCGTATGTATTCCGATGGGCTTGGCATGGCACCCATCGGGGAGTCACCTCGAACGGAGTTGCGAGGGTATATTTCGCCAAGCTCAAAAACCCATTCGTAGTACTTCGGAGTTTTATTAGGTGCATCGATCTCCAAATCATACTTGCTCACAGGTAGCAATGCACGTCCTTCGTTGCTGGCTTGCCAGCCAAAATAAAGTTTCAGGCTCGGGGAATTCTCTTTGGTTGAGTCGACGCGTGAGGCTAGTACTCGGACTCGCAAAGGCCCGTTGTCGGGGAGTTGGTCACCCAACTCGATGGTGATCGTTTGCCCGGCGGGTAGGATTGCAACGTGATTGAAACTCTCGGGTGGCTTGGGAATGGACTTGTGAGGCGAGTTGGCGTATTTTGCGTCGCCGTAATCCCAGTTCGCGATTGCTGTGCGACCATCGACGCGATTTCGAAAGTAGCTTCGAGAATGGGATTGTTGATATTTCTTTTCTAGCTCCTTTAGTTCCCGTTCTAACGTCTCCGGCTCGCCTTCGAACTTCTGCTTGAGTTTCTCCTCTTCCGCTTCTTGTTTTGGCCACTCCAATTTGGAGAGGTCTGACATTGAAATCCCCCAGTAAAGGGATTCTGGTTTTGGACCGAGGTGAATCGCTCGGGTTAATGCAGCGTGAGCGGATCGGTAGAAGGTTTCAAACTGTGTGACCGACATGTGCAATGTCTCGGAACTGTTTTGGAAACCGTCATCCGAGTTTGCTTCTGGGGGAAGGTCTTTTGCAAAGTCCCAGGGGAGTCCTAATAAGTCTTGGAGAGCATGATTGTATTCGTAGCGGGTCAAGCGACGAAACGAGGAGTGAACCGTCGAATTGCGTCTTGCGAGTGAGGCGGATTGTAACTCTTGCGAAAGCCAGTCGACAATTTTTGTTTTTTCGTCATCGGAGAGTTGCAAGCTGTCGGAGGGGGGCATTTCTCCTTTGCTGATAACGGCAAAAATTTCATTCCACCAATCCAAGTCTCCACCGGTGTGTAGATTTGGATTCAGAGTATCGATTCGAATATTTCCCTGCGGATCGTCTGAGCCATGGCAATCGACACAAGCTTTTGTCAGGATCGGCTCGATAGTAAGTTTGAATGCTTCGAGTTGCGGCTCGGAGGGAGTTTCTGGTGTTCGATCGATTGTTGATTGCGTATCGGCAGAGCCACGATATTGCGAACGGGAGATACCTGTACGCTTGAGTTCCTCAAGTTTCGAAGCAGAAGCATTTTCAAAAGCAGCAGAGTTAGTTTCCGGGCTGGCTGCATTGGCTGGTGGGGGGGCTTGTCCTGATACCGAAGTAAGCGATGAGGACAGGGTGATCCAGGTACAGGCGAGCACGAAACCTCTGAAGAGAAAAGCCATCGTTGAGTTATTCCTCAAAGTTGCAGTCGTCTGGGGATTCGTTCGATCAAAGTCATTGTTGGGGCTATTATCTGGAGGGTAACTCCGTGACAGTTATGGTACGGCATTTCGTGGCACTTCAGTAGATCACGTACGCGATTTCCAAATGAAATGATCGAAGTTGGATTGAGGGCTGAATCCAGACAGCGAACAGTTGTTGCTTTGGAGTTTGCCGTGGGGCAAACAAGAGGGATTCCAGTTTAAACTAAGTGTGGGCGACTAGAATCGATTAGGAGCAAAGTGCATCGTTTTACTGAGCACGAGTACGAATTTGTTATTTCATAGAAGCTATCTGAGTGGCGACGCGCGATTACATTCGCCATACGCGAGAATAGTTTACAATATGATGATTTCATCCCGATTGTCTACGGTGAAGTAATGTGTACACATGTCGCGGCTGTATTACTCCTTATAGGATTCAACTTACTAGGTGTGGCGGATGATTGGCTTGGGAAAAAGGTCTTCTGGACAGATTCCGCAGTTGTAATGGACGGCGATCTGATTATCGATAAGGACCAGGAACTCCCGTTTCCAGCCAAAGTTGAAGAGGTCAAAGGCGACTTGTTAAGGCTGGAGAGTTATTGGGTCAAAAAATCCGATTGCATGACATTGCAGCAGGCCTTTGATTATTTCGACGAAGCAGTTCGCAAGAATCCCGAATCATCTCGAATATGGCAACGTCGAGGGATCTGCTGGCTGGAAAAAGGCGACTTGAAGAAAGCCCTTGAGGACTTCGACGAGGCAATTCGACTCGATCCAGTGAATTCAAATGCGTATTTCCAGCGAGGAAAAGCCAAGGCGATTTTAAAGGACTTCACAGGGGCTGTCATGGACTACGAGCAGGCGACACAGCTCGACCCCCGATTAGTTGTTCATGACTTTGACCAAGCAATCCTACTCGATCCTCAATCCGCACCCTTGTACAAGATTCGCGGGAACTTAAAGTTCGAGTTGAACGACCTCGCTGGTACTCTCAAAGACTACGATCAAGCCATTCGGCTCAACCCCAAAGATGCGGACGCGTACAACAATCGAGGGATGGTCAAGGGACAATTGCGGGACTTCGAGGCAGCCATCAAGGACTTTGACCAAGCCATAGGACTCGATCCCAACCTCGCATGGGCATACAACAATCGTGGGATTGCGAGGATCAATATTAAGGATTTCGAGGCAGCGATCAAGGACTTCGATGAGGCCCTGCGGCTCGATCCAGAACTGGTACCGGCGTACAACAATCGAGGGCTTGCGAAGTTTAGTCTTAAGGATTACCGGGCAGCGATCGAGGACTACAATTTGGCGATTCGGTTCGATTCAAACTATGCGAAAGCCTACATCAATCGAGGTGACGCGAAAGGCAATTTGGAAGACTATGCAGGAGCCATCAAAGACTACGACACTGCGATTCAAACAAAATCTCAGCAAATTTTGGCAAGGATCTCGAAATCATTTTTGCTTGCAACCGCCAAGGATACAAATATTCGAAATCCGTCCCAATCGCTGAAGCTGGCTGAACAAGTGCTCAAGAAAGATCCCGATAATGCGTATGCGCTGAACGCTAAGTCATGCGCATTGGCGGCAAAGGACGATTTCGAGGGTGCTATTCGATTGCAGGAGAGCATTACAGACATCGATTGGCTTAATGACAATTCTCCAATTGGCGGCATGCACGCTAAGGCTCGAATTGCGGCATGGCGGAAAAGAATGCTCTGGCATCCGAATTAGTCAGAGTAGCAGCGATCTTAATTCGCCACGGTGGGCGTAGGCAAATAATTCGCTTGGCAGAGGATCGAACGGAGTGAACAACGAATCAATCGGTGCTAAACTTGCGTTTTTCGATCGATGATTATTGATCTACCTTGGCCCGCTCATGACAGGCTTGCTCGTCTACATTCCCTCAATTCCAATGGCCTTGGGCGTTGGAATTTATATCATGTCTTTCATTCCGGCAATAAGTGAGATTTTTGTTGCTTTTGTACTTTTCTACCCCTGTTCCTTTTGGTGGTAATCTCTTCTAGGTTTATTGCTCTCTTGCAGTTCGTAGTTGCAATCATCCTGTATCGAGATGGTAATTCCTTATGGAATCATTTCCTTAGCTTCGACCCTTTGGATTATTGTGAGCAACGCAATTCTTATTGCGATGCTCAACAATAGAAATGAAATATCCGCCTAGGAGTTGAGAGTAGGATTGCTCTACGGTTTGAGAAAACTAGACCAATGCTCAAGTCTGCTAGAGAGCGCAAAGAAGGTTGGCGCCCAGAGTCCAACAAAAATTCCAAATCGTTCGGCGTGGGCCTTCGATTCAGCAGCTTCACCACCCGTTAGGAACCAAATCGCGATGGAGCCCAGAATGGATGCGAAACCAAGTACAAAGCAGAGTTTCGATAATGTTTTATAAAACGAATTATTCATTGGGTTAGCTCGGTAGGATTACTGAATCGACGACATGGATAACACCGTTGGTGCAGTGAATATCAGCTGATGTGACGGTCGCATTGTCGATCATGACCTTGCCGTCGTTGACTGCAATCTTCACTGGCTTCGCAGCGACGGTTGTGGCAGTCGTGAGCTTCTGTACGTCGGCTGCAGTTACTTTTCCCGCAACCACATGGTGTGTCAGAATAGCTACTAGCTTGCTCTTATTCTCGGGCAGAAGCAAATTCTCAACTGTCCCGGGGGGCAATTTTGCAAAGGCTTCATCTGTGGGTGCGAACACCGTAAATGGACCTGCCCCTTTTAGCGTATCCACCAAACCTGCGGCTCCGACCGCCGCAGCAAGCGTCTTGAACATACCAGCATCAACAGCTGTATCAATAATATCTAACATCGATTCATCCTTGGCACTTCTTGCTCTACTCGCAACGCCAGGAATACTGGTCAAGCTCGCGATCAGAGTCCTTTGTGCGGCGTATTGTAGCGCGACGGTAACCCCCTAGGTCGCAGGACCACTATGAGCTCAACCGTTTCGTTATCGTCGAAGTGCTCACATCCGTCGTACGTCTCACCTTTGGTTCATGCAACGAGTGCATGGCGGAATGCAGCGTTAGCGGAACGGATTGGTGAAAGATGTTCTCGTCATCTTACCGAGTTCAGGATCGTATTCAGGCCCGATGCCATGCATCTTATCGAGTCTTGCCTTTTCCTCTTTGGCTACCTCATCCAATTTAGCCTATCGCTTCTTTCTTGAACTTGTTTTGAAATAGCAAATCGGTCTTCGTACTTTTTGCACACGCTTTCGGCAATTGGTTCCCATTTGGTTCCTCCCCCGCAGCCAATGGCAGAAATCAAAAGAAGAAGAACAAAGAACAGTTGATGAGGGATATGCACGGGGAGTTCGGCTTTTCGATAGTTAAGTAGAACAGTTCAGGGAGATTAGCGGTGGGTGTGTGGATTTATTCGGAGAGTTTCATTTCAGTCAGTGCTTTCCCCATCTGTTGAAA
>JBEICB010000172.1:0-10148 GCA_040373655.1 Pirellula sp.
CGTAGCCACCGTTCGCCAGACGGTGGACAGTCTCATTGGGCGCGATGAGTACGTGATGGTGCGTTTCGCGGTTAGGTGGATTTGGTGGTTGGGTGTTACTAGAGAGTATTGGTGTGTAATCGGATGAGAATAGGTGTTGAGTAGTAACCGCTACACGCACCCTACGAGGCGAGGTGGCGTAGTTCTCGCAGATTGGCGGTATCCCAGTCTTCGCCATCGTCGTTCTGGCCTTTGTCGGTTTCAAGATACATTGGCCATTGTTTTAGGACTTTGTGTTTTAGGACTCGTGCGAATCCGTCGCGGCCGATGGAACCATGGCCAATATGTTCATGGCGATCGACGCGGGATCCGCAGCCTTTTTTGCTGTCGTTTAGATGCAACGCGCGGATCGCTTCGAGGACTCCTAGTTTTTTCGCTTCACGCTCCCAAGCTTTGAAACCTGATTCGGTGGAGAAGTCGTATCCTGCAGCATGAGCGTGACAGGTATCGAGGCAAACTCCGACTTTCATTGTCTCACCGGTGCGTTCGAGCAGCCAAGCGAGTTGCTCCATGCTCCAGCCGAGGCATGAACCTTGGCCTGCGGTGTTTTCAAGTAGTAGCCAAGCGTGTTTAGGTTCGACTCGTTCAAAGATTTGGTGGATTGCATCGACGATACGTTGCATACCGAGTTCTTCTGTGGATTCAACAAATGCGCCGGGGTGCATTACGACCCCATCGAGTCCAAGTTGTTCAGCGCGTTGCCATTCGACGCTCATACCGTCGATACTTTTGTTCCAAAGTTCTTCTTTTGGGGAAGCCAGATTGATAAGGTACGAAGCATGGGAGAGGGGGTTGGATACTCCTGTGCTTTTCAAATGGCTTGAGAAGACTTCGACTTCTTGGTCTGTGATAGGTTTAGCAGCCCATTGGTTGTTGTTCTTCGTGAATAGTTGGACAACATCCATCTGAAGTTCAGCGGCAGCATCGATGGCTTTGTAGTAACCGCCAGCGATGCTCATGTGTGCGCCGAGTTTGACCATGGCAGGAGATCGATTCTAGGTAGTAAAGCGTTGAAGATGGGCGGCACGCAGTGCGTGAACCCTAGGTATGGATAGTTATGGGAAGAACTTGTTAGACTTCTTCGAGTGCGCTTTTCGCATCGCCAAAGGATTGTTGTTCGATACCCATCTTTTGCATCATCGACAGGTAGAGTCGGCACATTTGTCGGTCGGGGGCTTGGCGATAATCCAGCACACGTCCGGTTTTGATTTTGCCGCCACCTTTGCCTACCATGACGACAGGAAGTTGGGAAGCGTCATGGCTACCGGTCATCATGCTAGAGCAGAGCATGATCATCGAGTTATCGAGAGCGGTGCGTTCCCCTTCGTTGATGGCTTGGAGTTTTCGAGCGATGTATCCCATTTGTTCGAGGAAGAACTGGTTGACTTTCAACCAGTCTTCGGTGTCGGAGTGGGAGAGGAGGTGGTGGATCATGTAGTCGACGCCGAGGTGTGGGAATCTCAGGGAGGAGTGGTCGTTGTTGAGTTTGAGGGTGGAGATGCGGGTAGTATCTGTTTGGAATCCGAGGACGAGGATATCGCACATCAGTCGCATGTGTTCGGAGATGTCTTGGGGGATGCCATCGGCGGGGCGATCGATATTGGGTTTATCGAGGGTTGGTTTCCAGCCTTGCAATTCGCCTCGTTTTCCAGCGTTTGCGATGCGTTGTTCGACATCGCGGACTGAGTCGAGATATTCGTCGAATTTGCGTTGGTCACTGCTACTGATTTGACGGCGGATATCGCCAGCGTGTTCGAGGACGGAATCAAGGACGCTTTGATCGGAGCGATGATTTTCGTCTTTGAAGAGGCGATCGAAGGCTAGTGCGGGGTAGAGTTCGAGAGGAGTGGGGGTAGTAGGGCTCGTCCAGGAGATGTGAGAGCTATAGATCATTGAATAGTTTTTATGGACAGAGGGGTTGGATTTTTCGCAACCGAGCACGAGGCTTGGGACTTTCGTGGTTCTTCCGACTGTTTGAGCCAGGAATTGATCGATGCTTGTACCGGATCGGATTTCGCCACCTGCGGCAAGTGGTGCACCGGAGAGCAGGTTTCCGGTTTGGGAGCTATGAATATTTCCCTTGAGGGCTTCTGAGTTATAGAGCCCTTTGATGAAGAGGACCGAGTCGCGAATATCATTTAGTGGAGCGAGAACGCGTCCGAGTTTCAGTTCGCCTTGTTCTTCTTTGGCCCACCATTCTCCGCCGTGGAAACCGTTGCCAGCGAACAAGACCGCCAGTCGCACGGGAGCTTGGGCGTCATCGTTGGCCTTCGCATTGGATTCTTGCCCCCAGACGTTGAGTGATTCCATCCAAGGCAGAGCCATAGAGACCCCGAGTCCACGCAGTAGGGTACGTCTCGAGAATGCGGAGGAGTCTCGTTGAGAGGCATCGGCTTTTACGGTGCGTTTGTTACTGTCGGCGGTTCGGATAGCATTCATGGTTGAGGTGGGATAGTTTGGATGGAGGAAGTGGGTGATGGACCGTTGGGATGAAGACGGATTAATGAGTTGATGCATCGCGGAATTCTTTACCGCGAATCTGTCGAAAGGGTTTGCACAGGACGATCTGGCAGATTGTCTCAGTGATGTTGTAATGGTTGGCCTGTTGAGATTGTAGCAGTGAGCGGAGGAATGGTTCATCGGAAAGCTGGACGGAGCGACCGAGAGCGTAGCCGAGCAATTTCCGGTTGAATTGTTTAACGAAGTCGTCGGCGCGTTTGGATTCTACGTAGGAACGTAGGTCGTCGGCATTTTGGAGTTCTTGGCCATCTGGTAGTTTGGTTTTTGCGTCGATGGTCAAACCGGCGGCATCCTTGATGCGGTATCGACCGATAGCATCATAATTTTCGAGCGAAAATCCGTACGGGTCGATTCTGCGGTGGCATTTGGCGCAGGATTCTTCGCTGCTGTGCAGTTCGATTAAATCCCGTTCGGACATTCCTTCGGGAGGAAGTTCTGAGAGGACGGGAACGTTTTTGGGTGGTTTGGGGAGTTTTTCTCCGAGGATGACTTCGCAGAGCCAGTTCCCCCGAAGGATTGGGCTTGTTCTCGATGCACCGGATTGTTTGCTCAGGGTAGCGGCTAGGGTTAAGACGCCACCGCGACCGTATTGGCGGACACCTTCGATTTTTCGCCATTGTTCGCCGCTAACACCTGGTATGCCGTAGAAGTTCGCGAGGCGTTCATTGAGGAATGTGTAGTCTGCGGAGAGAAGATCGAGGACGGAGCGGTCATTGCTGAGTGCGTCGGCCAAGAAGTGGATGGATTCTTGGTAGAAGTCATGTCGTAGTTGGTTGAATTCTGGGAAGTGAGATTCACTTTTTTCGTCGAGTTGATCGAGGTCACGGATGTGCAACCACATGGTTCCGAATTCGATCGCCATGCGACGGGCTTTTGGGTCTTTGAGCATGCGTTGTACTTGTTGGCGTAGTACTGATGCATCGTTGAGGGACTTGTCCTTGGCGAGTCGCATGAGTTCTTCGTCGGGAGCAGAAGCCCAGAGGAAGTAGCTAAGTCGATTGGCCAATTCGATGGTTGATATATTGGATGGTTCAGTAGAGTCTGCTTTTGGAATTTCTGTTCGGTAGAGGCATTCAGGGGCAACGAGGATGCGTGCGAGTAGAAGTCGTATTGCATCTTCGTGGTTGGTGTCGGATTGTCGCAAACGTTCGTAGAGGTTTTGCAGGGTTGCGCGCTGGGAATCAGAGAGGGGTTGTCGGTAAGCTTTTTGAGCGAAGTCGAGTACGGATTCGAGATGTTTAGGTTCCGCCTCGCGGAGGGTTTTGCGGAAGTTCTCGGCGGCTTGTTTGATAGGTTCTTTGAGGGGTTCGAAGGCGCTGGGGTCCGCGTCTTGGGTAGCAAACTGCCAAAGTTGTTCGTAAGCATCTACAGATTTGAGGGCATCTTGGCTGACGAAATGGAGTTCATTCCAGAGTTGATCGAGATGTTGCGATTGTTGTTCATCGAGCATTAGTTTTCGCAGTGCATCGTCTTCGCGATAGAACAGGGTCAGCGTTACGACTTCGTCAACAGGAACGATTTTGGTGTAGCAGAGTGCGATAGGGAACAGGTTTCGGAAACGGTTAAAGTTATCGCGGGTTCGAGCTTCAGCGGGGCTTGCGGGTGCCACGAGGATGGGGCTAGCGACATTGAGTTGTCGGGAGACATTGGTCCAGTTTGGATCTTTGGTATCGATGGATGTTTTTGGGATCGGTTGTGATGTAGGAGCAGGGCGTTGGCTCGTCCAGAGGGCTTGAACACTTCCTTCTTTTCCTTCGATTGGGTGTAGGGAAGCGTTAGCGACAAGTTCTGTTCCGTTTGCGAGCCAGGAAGGAAGGTGGATTTCGAGGATAGCCGGTGCATTGATATGCAGGTCGGTTTCGGCGATGGGTTGTGAATCACCGTTTTGTTTTCCGAAGCGGTGGCCTGGGATTCCGTATCGCTCGGAATCGGAGGGAGCAGAGGATTGTGACGAGGGGATGGAGGCGAGCGCGGCGCGGAAGAAGGGGCCGGTGGCGGAGAGTAGTTCTTTCGCCATGATCGCATCAGGTTGTTCTGCGGGGAGTGCAGGGGACTGATAACTGTTCTTCAGTTGTAGTTCGATGGATTGTGCTAAGCCATCACGGGTGGGGGTATCCGCTTCGTGGAACCATTTTGCTAGGAGCGAACCGGGGGTAACGGTGGTATGTAAGCCTACAGCGGAAGTGCTATTGCGGGCAGGTTCGGTGAAGAAGGACCAGACGTTAGGTCTTCCTTTGGAGTCTGCATGCGGGTTTGCATCGAGGATCGTTGCGTGGATTTGTTCGGTGAGATTCCAGGTTTCTTTTTCGTTTGCAATGGTGAGATCTACGTTGGTCATGTCGCAGGAGTGGTTGGAATCGCGGGGTTCGATGACCAATACGATTTCTTCGTCGGGTCGCAAGCGAAGCCCAGCGAAGGGACCGATGAGGACATCGTTTGCGCCGTTCGAGAAACCAGCTGCGAGGACTTGTTGCACTGCGGAGCGTCGCCATTCGAGTCGCCATGCAATTCCGTTTCCGCATTCGGTGTGCGCGTGCCGTATCTTGGCTTGGGTTTGTCCCCGCATTGCTTCGGGGGCTTTCCAGCCGATGGACAAACCACGAGCTGGGGAGGGGTGTACGGCAATGCTTTTCGGTGGCATGTTGCCGGGAATTCGGTGGTGTGTATCGGTGGAATTCGAGACGATGCTCAGCGCATCTTCGGCGACCCAGCCATCGATACCGGCTATTCCGGATAGGTTTTGTGATTTTTGGGATAGCAAGCGTCGGTCGCTGGAGCTTGGTATGGTTTCACCTGGTTCGGTGATACCGAGGGTGTTGGCCCAAGCTTTGACGAGCAATGGAGGCAGCGATTGGGACTTAGCCCATTCTTCGATCGACTTTCCGTCGGGGGCTTCGCCCCAGCGGTCTAAAGCGATGAGGATTTCAGAGGTTTTCTCGATCCAGGATTGCTGTTGCGATGCGATGGTATTGACGACGGCATCGAGACCCTTGAGTGGAAGTTCCGGTCGACCAGGGGCGATCAAGCGTGGGTTGGAGAGGATGAGTGCATCGGACGAATTTCCGTCGCCGGCATCGGCGACTTGGAGGTAGAACGTGACATCATCATTGGCATTTTTTCCGTTTGCCAATGGTGTTAGCGGCAGTCGTAGTTCTTGGGAGTTTCGAATGGGATCGACGGGTTCTTGCCAAGCTTTTGGGCCATCGCGTTTACCGATATGTCCTACGCTGGAGAATTTCCAAAGGGCTTGTTGCCAGGACATGACGAAGGCGAAGAGACCTTCAGGTTTTTCGGGAGCGGTTTCGTTCCATTGGAGTTGAAGTGACTTGAGCAACCCGGATTCGTTTGGGTCGTGGAGGGTGTTCCAGAGAAGGCGTAGATACTTGGGCGATAGTTTTCTTTCTTGGGAGATACGATTGAGTATGGAGTCTAATTGTTCAGGTTTTGCTTGTGCGTCTGCTCGAGCGTCTAGGGTAGCTTGGAGGTAGCGTTCGATAGGAAGTCGTCCACCTTGATTGGTTTCGAATACGATACCTTGGAGGTTGACGGTTGCGCCGCCGGACTGATCGGTGAATTGTGAGTAGAAGTTTCGGATCTCATCGAGTTTAGCGATGGTCATATCGGCGGGTGATGGGCGTTGTGCGAAGGTGACACGGTCGGGCAGGAGGACCGCGTGTTCAGCGACTAGTTTGGCTGCATCGAGATATTTCCGGATGAGGGAGGGTGACATGACGAGAGCGGCACCGGTATTGGAGAAGCCTTCTCCGGCCGCGCTATCGGCGGGGAATTCGTTTGCAGGGTTTAGAGATTCGATACCGGTAAGATCGCGGATGGTGTAGGTGTATTCTGCGTTATTGAGTCGTCGTAGGATTACGGGGCCGGGGTCGCCGGCAACTTGCTCGGCTTGGAGCATGAGCCATTGGTCGATCCACTTGACCATGTTTGCTTTGGGTTGTTCGGCAATTTGGGGGGCTTCTGGAGGGGGCATTTGGTCGGATTGCAGTTGCTCCAGGACACGTTGCAGGGTGTGAGAGTCAACTTCGACTTTCTTCCAGTCTTTCCAAGTTGTTAAATCGATGTCCGCTTCCGGTCGATCGGGGTTGTGACATTCCGTGCAATGCTTCTGGATAACTTGCAGGACGGAGGAGTCGAACGTGTTTTGTAATTCGGAGGTGACCGCAGGCTGGTTTTCTTGGGGAGTGAGTGCAAAGGAATTTGTTGAAGCGAAAAGTGCAAGGCTCAATAGCCAAGCTTGCCGTAGCAAAGCTTGGCAGGTCAAACCGGAAAGGGAGTTGCGATGAGGGAAATGGTCGAGGAGGGGGTGCATGGTTGGGTGCAGGGGTGGGATGGTGTAGGGAGGCAGAAGGGATCTAATTTACATTAAACGAAAAAGGATTGTGGGGCAAAAGGGTCAATGTGGTTGGTTAGATGGGTGGTTTGGCGCAGCGCCGTGGAAGTCGAGAGTTGCGCCCTGAATCGCGGAAAAAGAAAATAATTTTTATTTCGTGCGAGGGGATGCGAGGGAAATGTTTTTGAAATTGTTGCACCTGTTTCTTGTTAGGTGATCGAGGTAGGTTTAGGATCAAGCTTTAGGTAGGTTTGCTAGTGAGGCCATTCTCGCAAAACTAAAGGTAAGAGTCACTTGAGCGATCCCGGATCGGTAACAAGTTGGTTAGTTCGCGCTGATAGTGTGAACCGAGACGATGCGGCAAGCTTGTTGTGGAATCGTTTCGCGTTTCGACTTGTGCGCGTGGCACGGCGTCACTTGCGCAACACGGACCAACGGATGTACGACGAAGAGGATTTGGCTTTGTCGACGCTGCAGGAGTTTTTGTATCGGCAGGAGAGGGGGCAGTTTACGCGTTTATCAAGTCGTCAGGATTTGTGGCGACTGTTGGTAACTATATCGTTGAACAAATCCAGGAATCATAGGCGTTTTTTGGGTCAACTGTGTCGTTCACCAAGGGGATCTGGAGGTTTGGCTTCGACCTTTCAGGAGGAGAGATTTTTAGATGGTGAATTAGTCGGTGGGCGCGTTGGAAGTCGGGAAATGGAGGACTCCGAGTCGCCTGATTGGATTGTGATGATGGCGGATCAATGTCGGTATTTGATGGGGCTATTAGATAATCAGGATTCAAGTGGCAAGTTACGTCAGATTGCCGCGATGCGTTTGATAGCAGGTGGAAATGCTTCGTCACTTCATCGAGCGATACGTGAGTTACATCACAAGAAGTGGGTCGAGGAGGATTTCTCTAGGAGGCAACGAGTGCTTCTTCGTCATGTCATCAATGTGTGCAATACGATTGGATATGCGCATGATCGTGGAGTCTGCCATCGCGATTTAACGCCATCGAACATTTTGATTGGTCCCTTTGGGGAGACGTTTGTGGTGGATTGGGGGCTGGCGAAGGTGTTTCGAGAGGGGATGAAGGGTTCGGGAAGTCCGTCTGACGTTGAAGATAGCACCGCGATGGGTAGCCAGCAAAATGTATTGGATTTGGGGTTGTCTGGAGCTACGCGTGAATCGGTGGGAAGCAAGAGCAGTGTGGCGGGAACACCTGGATATCGTGCACCGGAGAGTCTGGGGAATGAAATGATCATGGATTGGCCGATGGTCGACGTTTATTCCATAGGGGCGATCCTGCATTGCATTATTTATGGTAAGTCGCCATCGAAGTCCCAAGATGTTCGTGCTTCGGCACTTCAAGATGACTCATTCTTTTTGCGATTGGTGATGCAACGTGGGAAGACCTTAGTCGTATCAAGCAAGTTATTGGCGATTAGTGAAAAGGCGATGCATTGTAACCTCAAGCAGCGTTATAAATCGACGTTAGCACTTGCGAACGATTTGGAGAACTATTTATCAGGGGAACCTATTTCAGCCAAGGGCGAGGGGATTGTTGAACGCGGGGTTCGCTGGATAGGAAAACATCGGCATTGGGCATTAGCAGGGTTAGCTGCAGCGATCACTTTGGCAGGTGCTGCAGTGACGGTAGTGGTATTACAGTCTCAGCATAATCGCGAGTTGCAAATGGCCGCTAACACGTTGCAGCGAGCTTTTGAGTCTGAAGAGTTGCACCGGGTTCAGGAGGGGAGATTGCGAGAGTTGGCGGAACGCAATGAACGGGCCGCGAGGGATCGCGAGGGGTTAGCAATTGAGGCGCTGCGTTCTTATTGTGAAGCTATATACCGTAATGATGTCTTGAAGAATTCGGCTTCGTTGATAGGGTTGCGTCAGCAGCTTTTGGAGGATCCTATCGCGTTTTTTGAAGAAATTTCTAAGGGTAATACGGATGTAAATGATACTTCGTTTTCCTATTTAGAACGTTTGGCTCAAACGGCTGAGGAGTTGGCAAAGTTAAGTTTTGTGTATGGTGATTACGCCCAGTGTGAACGTTGGGTTGCTCGATCGATTGAGCGATACGAGGATTTGGAACGAAAACTGCGCGAAGACGATTTGGCTTCTGGTAAGAGCTCTGAAGTGCGGACGGGAGATTTGTTGAGAAATACGGTAGGCCATTCAGACAGTTACCGTTTGCAGGGGATGATTCGTATATTGCGAGGGGATCGCGTTGGTGCCAAAGAGAGCTTGCAGACCTCGTCCGCTTGGCAGATGATTCGAGATGAGGTTCAGCAACGATTCTTTGGTAGTACGATATTTGAAACTTACCGTTCGAAGCAGTTTTTAGAGCAACTCGAAGCGGAGGAACGATCCGAGTGGGAGTCGTTATGGAACATGCTTCGAGTTGTTGATTAAGAGAAGGCGTAGAGAGCCGGATACCAAATCGAGTTATCGTTTGCCACGTTTAGGTTTGGGCGAGGATGATTTTTTGTTTCTCGCGGTTGGGCTGTTATTGGTTCTGCCTCGTCGTCCGGCCGATTTCTTTGTTCCTTTTTTGGGGCTGGATTTAAAGCCCTTTCGGCCGGTTCCTTGTCGAGTACGTCCGCTGCCTCTGCTTTCGCTGCCTCTGCTTTCGCTGCTTCTACCGGCACTGGATCTGTATGGGAGTCCGGTTTCTGGGGTGGGATTTAGTCCCTCGGAGTCGCTTCGATTACCGCGTATGGTACTGCGTCTTTGGGGGCGATCCGAGTAGTTTCTAGGTTTTGAATCTTGGGATGTACCTGCGTTGTTTCTTGCGGGTCGGCCTCGTTTGTTGTTTGGTGTTTTTTCGGCACGTCCCTTGGGGTTTCGCTGAGGCTTTTGGTTTGACGAGAACTTGTTACGTGTTTGTGGAGCTTCTTCGAAGTCGTCTTCATCTTCGAATGCTTCGAATTCGTCATCGAAGTCATCTTCATCGTCATCGTTCGTAAAGCCGGTGTAGGTTGCATCGGCTACGCGGTCTTCGTCTTCGAACGATTCTTGGCCGATGACAGATCCGAATCGTTTTTTGGGAGGCATAAGGAATTCATCCATTGCTTCGTCGTAGGCTTCGGGGTCTGCGGAGTCGCGTATGAGGATCGACTGCGCATCGAGGTTGTCATCATCATCATCTTCTTCGTCATCGATGAGATCGGTTTCGAAGTTTTGGTTAGGACGCTTTTTGAGTTTCGCGTTTTGGAGAGTAGGTTTCTTTTTGGTTGGTTTGAAG
>JBEICB010000315.1:0-4647 GCA_040373655.1 Pirellula sp.
ATTACCCGTTCCCCTTTCTCTCCGAAGCGATTCTCCTTGCTTCCTCACAAGCCCCCTGCCAATGAGATTCATCGAGAAAACCCTCCCGATGAAAGACCATCGTATTGCCAAGCATACGAAATGTAATGAACATTGACTCTACCTTCACCGAATCAATGTAACGCATCGGTATCCGCATCCAATGCTGAACGTCAGAAACAAACAAAACGTCGGAAGTAAACCAACGCAACTCAGGACAAGGCAACTCACGCTCGCTACCATTACGACCACGCGTCTTGATCGAACGACGATATGCACCCCCGTCTTTCTGGAAATCCACATGAGACAAATACCGAGCTCGCGCAAACCTCGCACCCTCAAGCACCAACCAAAATAAAAGGGGCAATAGACCGTAAATCGCAGTCCATGATCGAACAAATTGCTGTTCAATGAGGACTAACCACGACGTTGCAACCAACGACACCAAAAACAAACTCGACGAAGGCCTCCAATGCAACGTTTGGTACCGCTCCGCCAACGCCACACTTCGATATTGGCTCAGTAGCGAAACCCAAGCTCCCTCGGGGGGAGCTTCCCCAATAAGCATTTGATAACGACGATTGTTGAAGTAATCATCGAGCAACTCACGCCACTGCTGTTCGAAAAAGCAAACACTCGGCACCATCGCCCAAGGCATCGCAGCCGCCGGTGTCGGATACACCAACATCCCACGCCCCGGCTCATCCATAAACGATCGTGTCGTCGTCTGTAAACAAAAATCATTGTGCCACACCGTTAATCGTCCTCCCGATGCTACCCCATGCAATGGACCGATCAACCAAGGCCGCTGTCGAAGTAGCTTCGTAACCCTCGATGTCCCCAATAACTTCGAATACATTCCCCAAATCACTGCCAAAGCCACAACGGCCGCAAACACCGCTCCAATCCAACCCGTAACCATGGAAAAGGGAATCCCCCACACCAACGCCGAAAACAACACCAGCGGAACCAAACAGCCAAACTGATAAGGATTGCGATAAAACTGCTGGATCTTCGACGCATCCAACTCCCCCTGAAACTCAATCGCTACCGGCTGTCGATTCCCCTGCTCGGCCGGTTCCGCTGTAGAACTAACCGTAACTTCCCAAGGATTGGTCGATTCGTTCGCTGAAGCCATGGGTCGCAAGGTAGGTTTTCTTAGGAAGATTTAGTACAATCTGGCACTATGAGTAATTCTAGCCAACAACCACTCCCACTACCAATCCGGCAAAAACTCGGGGAGCTCCGTAGCCTCATCAGTCGACTGATCGCCACCGAAGGCGCTGTCGCCCTAGCATCGTGGCTGATCGGCTCGTTCCTACTCTTCGGGCTTATCGACTACCTACCCACACGTTTCGGCGCAAACGAATCACCCAAATTCGTTCGCGTCGCCATGCTTGTTATTATCGCCGCTGGCGCCCTGTGGATCTTCGTACACTTTTTCTGGAGCCGATGGCTCGTTCGATGGAGCGACGCTTCACTCGCTCTGGCTATCGAAAAACACCATCCAGAATTCCAAAGCACCCTCATTACCGCCGTCCAAGCCAACCAGCCTACCTACCAATCAAAGAAAAAACGAACCAAGGATCCTAACGACAAAGACTTCCTCGACATCGAACACCCCAATCGACCAGGCATGATCGAACTCGCCACTCGAAAAGCCATCGAACGTATCCAAAATATCGACGTCAAATCCCTCATCCGATTCACACACCTTCAAACCGAACTCGCACTCTTCGGTTGCTTGATCGCACTGTGCGCCGCCGGTTGGCTCCTCTCCCCTCAACTTCTTCAACATTGGACCAAACGTCTCTTCGGCCTCTCCGATCAACCCTGGCCCAGACGCACTTCCCTCGCACTCATCGGTGTCGAACTCGAAGTTCCTTCCTTCACCAATAACCCCAAACGAGAAAAATACGTCATCCCATTCCGCGACGGAAAAGCATCCGTACCAAAAGGCTCATCACTGCGATTAAGGTCCACCGCAAAAGATCTCCTCGCCCCACCCTACGACCAATGCTCCTTCCTCTATCGCGATCGAGACGGCAACCGGGGACGAGCTACCATGCTGAGCTACTCCACCGACAACCCAAAAGAATTCACCCTCGATGGCCCACCGCTCGAAGCCATCAGCGACTCCCTCTGGTTCTCCCTCAACGGAGGCGACGCTCGACTGAGCAACCTCATGCTCGATACCGTCGATGCGCCTATCCCACTTACCACCGAAATCGATGTCCAATACCCCGAATACCTCCAACGCTCCACCAAAACCACTTGGGGCAACGAACGACTCCCCTACCGGAATGGCATGCGGCTACCGCAAGCCACCCAAGTCGGACTCTGGATTCGCGCAAATCGCCCCATCGCCAAATGCGACATCCAACGCTCCCCAAAAAATAGCCTCCAATCCAACACTAGCACTCAACCCGAAAACAATACCCCCAACGAATTCACCCTGACCTTCGATACTCCCACCCCAGAATTCGCCATTCCACTCGGTACTCTCGACGAAAATCTCTTCGTCGAATTAAGACTGTGGGACGATCAAGGCCTCTGCGCAACACGCGTTCAACAACTCGTCATCGCTTCCATCGTCGATACTCCACCGGAAATCGATCTGGTACTACAAGGGATCGGGTCGGCAATCACCGAAAATGCAACCATCCCCATCCGTAGCAAAATCAAAGATGATTATGACCTTAACCAAGCTTGGGTCGAATCCATCATCGATGATACCCCACCAACCAAAACAGACCTCCAAGTTACACCCCAAGGCAACGCTGATGTCGATATCGATTTGAAAGCTATGCGCGACGCCGGACAAACTGTACCAAACACCGGATCGACGCTCGCTCTCGTTGTCGCAGCCTCCGACTACATGAACACGTCCAACGACAGTACCCCACAATCATCACAACATATCGGTCGCTCCACCCCCATCCAACTCAGTGTTGTTACCGTCGATCAATTTCTTGTGCTTATCGATCGACGAGAAGCCGCGATGCGACGACGTCTCGAACAAATTATCAGCGAACTCGGGCAACTTAGAGACCTCTTGCTCCTGACCAACAAAAATAACCAACCCGCCGAAGCAAACAACGCTCCAAGCACTACCGACGAAAACTCCGAAGGGGATGCCCAAGAATCCGATCCCCAACGACGCGCTCGCGTCCTACTGCTCCGCGCACAGCAAGCCTCAACGCAAACCAGCAAATCCGAAAGCGAACTCAAAGGTGTCCTGAACGAAATCTCAAATCTCGTCGCTGAACTTATCAATAACCGTATCGATAGCAAAGATCGACGCGAAAGACTCGAAGAAAAAATCAAGATCCCACTCTCCGATCTCCTAGAATCAAAATGGCAACCCTTCTCAACCGCAATCGCTGAACTTGAACCCGCCGTTCCTAAAGCCACCCCAGAGGAGTTCTCCACGCGAATCGAACAAGCCATCGCGCAGAATAACGAACTCATCGCAGCACTCAACGCTATCCTTGCGGATATGATCGAACTTCAAGACCTAAACGAAATCATCGAACGCGTCCGAGGTCTGCTCGACAACCAATCCAAACTCCTCGATAACGCTAAAGAAGAACAAAAGAAAAGCGTTCTCGATCTACTCAAGTAACCCAACAAGCTTCCCCTGGCACTCCCAAAATGATCAATCTTACGAAACTCCACTCAATCATCCTCGGGATCTGCCTTCTGCAATCTCTTTCCATCGCACAAAGTCCACAACCCAATACCGATAAACCCAATACCGATAAATCCAATACCGACAAACCAACCGACCAACTCAAACAACAACAGTCCCAACTCGCCACCCAATACGCAAACCTCGAAGAAGTCTTCTTGAGAATGAGCGAGATCGAAGCAGCGACCAACCCAACGCGAGCCGGCTTGCTCATGCAAGCTGCACAAATGAGCAAACAACTCGCAACCCAGCAACGGATGCTGCAAGCAGGCGATCTGCTCGGCAAAGGACAGTTCTCCCGAGCTATCCCCGAAATGGAAGCCAGCAAAGAAAACCTCAAAAAACTCCTCGAACTTCTACAAAGCGAAAACCGTTCGTCTCGTATCAAAGACGAACGGAAGATGCTAGAAGAAGTCCTCAAAGACATTCGCCGAATCGAAAATATTCAACGCGCAACACGTGGGAGAACAGAAAGCGGCCAAGACACCCAAAGCGCGGCGAACGACCAGAAAGATCTTGAGCAGCAACTCCAAACCGCTGAGAAAGACCTCGCCGACAAAAAAGAAAAGTCCAATACGCCAAACGATTCATCAGCAAATAAAGACACCAATAAAAACGACAAGAACTCAGACGCAAACCAATCAAATCCCAAAAACGAACAACCAAAAAACGAGTCCGGGAAACAAGGCACTGAGCAAAAGGAACCAAACTCATCTGAAAAATCTGACCAACAGATGAAAGACCCCCAACAAAACAACAAACCAAACGACAAAGATCCAAACAATTCTCAAGAGAAAAACACTGATCGGAAAAATACTGATCGGAAAAATACTGATCGGAAAAATACTGATCAAGACAAAAACGACCCGAATAAATCCGAACAAAATAGCGAGCCTAATAAATCTGACTCCCAGAAATCTGACTCCCAGAAATCTGAC
>JBEICB010000083.1:0-20668 GCA_040373655.1 Pirellula sp.
CCCTTTGCGTCTTTGCTTCTTTGCGTGAGATAATGATTCGATCTCCACCGTCTGGCGAACGGTGGCTACTGAGATCCCAAAACGACAAAATCCCACCGAATGAGCGTCTAGAGGACTGCAAATTCGTTGGGATTTCTAAATCAGTACCCCCGCAAGGACTCGAACCTTGGACCCGCTGATTAAGAGTCAGCTGCTCTACCGACTGAGCTACGAGGGCTTCAATTTGCCGATATCGTACAGGGTACCCGCGTTCCTGCAAGTGCCAAATTCACCCCCGATCCAGCCGGAAAACTGGGAATTTTTTCCCGCTTCTCCGTTGACCAGCCCCCCCTGCATTGTCGATACTTTTAATTCATTCGATGCAGATCCTACCCTCAAGGTTTTCCTTGTCGGCCAACCTCCGCTCGAAGCCTACGTTAGAATCGTCCAAATTCATTGCGGACGAACTGAGTAAAGGCTAGCCTAACAAGCCAGATGAGATAAAAGATCGTAAAGGCTACTGAGTCGTGGAATCTTCATTCACCGACCATTGTAAACCTTGCCTCCCAACCTCTCACTGACCGCTAGCCTCCACGTCGTATGTTGTTTTTACTTACACAAGGAGCCGAACGATCGATCGCATTCAAACAAGGGTCAATAGTCAAATCCGCATCTCCCCCCTCCGCGTGATTGGCCCAGATGGAACGCAATATGGCGTCATCACTCTCGATGAAGCTATGACCCGAGCACGGGACGCCGGTCTCGACTTGGTCGAAGTCGCACCCAACGAGCGACCACCTGTCTGCCGTATCATGGATTTCGGCAAGTATAAGTACGAAAAGAATAAGAAGTCTGGCCAAAAAACACACCAGACCAAAACTAAGGAAATTCGACTCCGCCCCAAAACCGGTGAACACGACGTCGAAACCAAAGTTCGACAAGCTATCGGCTTCCTAAAACATAAAGACAAAGTCCAAGTGACCGTGATGTTCAAAGGCCGTGAAATGGCTCACGTCGAAGAAGGACAGCGCGTCATGGCGCATATCCTCGCCGACCTCGCGGAATACTCGAAACTCGAGCAACCACCTTCCCAACAAGGGAAGAAAATGATCGCAATGCTCGCCCCGAAGTAATCCCTGCGACACCCCACTCAATATAGCCTCCCTCACCCCAATCGACTCTCGCAAGCCACGGGGTGAGGCCCTCGCGCTTGAACAGTTGGGCAAAAGTCCGGTGAGGAAACTTGCGCCCTCAAGCCTGTGCAACGCGGGGCTGTCATCGCTTACCCTGACTCCGTCTGCTCTTGCTTACACATATTGCTTACACGTCAGAAATACAACGATGTAAGCACGGATAAGTTCAAGGTCCCGATGAATTGAACCTTCCCGTAACTCGCGCTGTGCGACTGAAAAATCCCAAACCACCCGAGACTCCAATATGCTCGTGCGATTCCGCTACCCTGACACTTCCACCTCCTGGGGCTGGCAGTCCTCCAAAGGTATCCAAGACCTCCACGCCGCCGATCACACCCTGCCGATATCCACCCGCGATGCTATCGAACAATGGGACTCCCTCGCACCCCGTATCGCTGAAATCTGCAAGTCCGCACCTACCATCAACTCCCCAGTCGAACTCCTCTCCCCTATCGATCGCCCTAGCAAAATCCTCTGCATCGGTCTGAACTACCGCGACCACGCCATCGAAACCAATGCACCTATCCCCGATGAACCCATCGTCTTCAACAAATCTATTAACACCCTGTCCGGTCCAACTTCCCCCATCGTTATCCCTCCGATCAGCCATGAAGTCGACTTTGAAGCAGAACTCGTGGTAGTCGTAGGCAAACAACTCTCACGGGCTACCGAATCCCAAGCCTCCGATGCCATCTTCGGATACACCGCCGGAAACGACGTCTCCGCTCGAGACTGGCAAAAAGGAAAACCCGGCAAGCAATGGTTCCTTGGCAAGTCCTTCGATACCTTTGCACCCCTCGGACCCGCAATCGCCCTCAAATCGGAAATTCCGAACCCATCCAACCTCCGAATTGTCTCTCGTCTCAACGGTGTGACAATGCAAAACTCCTCAACCTCCGAACTGATCTTCCAGCCCGCGATGCTCCTAAGCTACCTCTCCCAAGTCGTAACGCTAGAACCCGGCGACATTCTCTTCACCGGCACCCCCGCAGGCGTAGGTGTCGCGCGATCGCCCCAAGTATTTCTCAAACCGGGCGACCGCATCGAAGTCGAAATCGAATCCATCGGTATCCTCTCCAACCCCTGCATCTAGTCCTGCGAACTAACCCTACATCCGACAAAAACGGAACAAATAACCGAACTAGCACGGAAAGCACGATCTCCCCCAGAAAGCCACTTGCGTCTGAGCCCTAACTTGTGTTTTCCAAGTAGAATGCAAAAAGGTAGAATGCCTTACAGGAGGCACACCATCACCTTTACCTTCAACCTTCAAACCCTTTAGCACTCACGCAGTTACGGAATAGCCACCTCGTGGATACCACGCGCCTCGATTCGTCCGGAAAACGGGAAGCCTCCCCATTCGCTGACTCGGTGGCCCTCACCATCCTGCGCATCATCTTCGTCGTCGCGGCAGCAAGCATCGGGGCTTCCTTGGCCCAATCCTCCATCGGCAAAATCCCATCGGATCCCGATCAGCAGAATGTTATCGCACCCTATGTCCTTTTCTCCGGCGTGCTACTCTCCGCCTTTGCGGTCATCGCTATCGATCTGTTTGTCCCACGGAAACGTATCGAAGTTATCTCCGCCGTCTACTTCGGTCTACTGATCGGCGTGATCTTCACCAACCTGCTGACCCTCGCACTCGCACCCTTCATCAATGCAGGCGGAAACAACAGCTACAGCTCCTACATCTCGCTCGGAATTCTGATCACCCTCTGCTACGCCTGCGTCAGCCTCCTACTGCAAACCAAAGACGACTTCCGCTTCGTAATCCCCTATGTCGAGTTCGCTCGTGACTTCAAAGGGATCAAACCCTTGGTTCTCGATACCAGTAGCGTTATCGACGGAAGACTCGCAGAACTCTCGGAAACAAACATCCTCGACAACCGTCTCGTCATGCCCCGCTTCGTCTTGATGGAACTACAAGCCATCGCCGATAGCTCGGACAAACTCAAACGCGTTCGAGGTCGCAGAGGACTTGATATCCTCAACAGAATCCGAACCAGCGAAAAACTGGACTTCATGATGTACGACACAGAGCTTCCGGAATTCGCCGGACAGCCCGTCGACATGAAACTTGTACTCCTCGCAAAACACCTCGATGGGAAACTTCTCACCGGCGACTTTAACCTCAACAAAGTTGCAAAACTACACAACGTCGAAGTCATCGACCTCAATCAAGTTGCCGCCTCCCTACGACCGCAGTACCTACCAGGCGAAGCCTTCCAAATCCGAATCGTAAAACCCGGCGAAGGCCACGATCAAGGAGTCGGATATCTCGACGACGGAACCATGGTGGTCATCGAAGGTGGACGCGACAAGATCAATCAAACAGTCCAAGTCGCTGTTACCAGCACGCTGCAAACCCAAGCTGGTCGTATGATTTTCGCCAAAGTCGATTATCCGCAAGGCGGATAATTCAGCGACCTCCAGACTCTGTTGCCTCCAATCCTGTTGCCTCCGATCTGGTTCCCACTCCCAAAATCTGACAACTCGGATTTCCAGACCACGGTGCACACCTCGTCTTTTCCATGCCGTGAATTCGCGGTGAATTCGCATAAGCATCCCCTTGTTCCACCGCTTGGGCTTGGTGTCAATTCCCGCAAGCGGATACAATCAGCACCAAATTCGTAGTTGCCCTTCACATTCGATTCACGCCGTTGCATCTACCGATGCAATAATTCGAAGATCCAATGTGACGCTACGCAACACGGCCAAGTGTCCGTATTACTATTCTCATCAAAACCAAGTGGCTCCCATGTCAAGAAACACGCTCCGCGAAGCACGTACGAAAATTGTCGCAACGGTCGGACCTGCCTGCGAAGATGAAAAGATACTCGCGGAACTGGTACTACAAGGGGTCGACGTTTTTCGGATCAACGCTGCTCACGGGAAACAAGAAGACTTCGCCCGTATCCTTGGAAAAATCCGTGCCGTTCGCGAACAAGTCGGATTCCCTGTCGCTGTTCTACTCGATCTAGCCGGCCCCAAAATTCGACTTGGACAACTCGTCCAAGACCCACTCGAAGTTGATATCGGACAAGAACTAAGCTTCATTCGCGGCAATCAATCCGACAACCCCCTCGAATTGACAAGCAACTACACCAAGCTGATCGACGAAGTCGGAATCGGTGACCGTGTCATGCTCGCCGATGGCACCATCTCCATGCAAGTCATCGACAAGTCACGCGATCGACTTCGCTGCGTTGTCAATGTTCGCGGTACCATTCGCTCCCGACAAGGTATCAACTTGCCAGGAGTGTCCCTCTCCGTTTCTTCCATGCGCCCCGAAGACGTCGACAACGCCCTATGGGCCGCTCGAAACGATATCGACTTCATCAGCCTCTCCTTCGCTCGCTCAGCCCAAGACGTCGCTTCGCTGAAGAATCTCTTGGCCTCCATGGATGCTAACTCCATGGTCATCGCAAAAATTGAAAAGCGAGAGGCACTGCAATGCCTCGAAGAGATCGTCGAAGCCGCAGACGGCATCATGGTCGCGCGCGGAGACTTGGGTGTCGAGATCGATGTGGCCGAAACACCCGTTGCACAAAAACGAATCATCCAGGTCTGCCGGGAAAAAATGAAACCCGTCATCGTAGCCACACAAATGCTCGAAAGCATGCACCACAACCGACGCCCCACTCGGGCAGAAGCAAGCGACGTGGCAAACGCAATCCTCGATGGCGCCGATGCTTGTATGCTCTCAGGCGAAACCGCTATCGGTGAATACCCAGTCATCGCCGTGGAAACCATGAACCGTATCATGCTCCACACCGAACAAATGCTAAAAGACCAAGTCGCCCAACCAAAACCGAAATGCTCTGGTCGAGTCCACCCAATCACCTCCGCCGTTACCTACCACGCCGCAAACATCGCCGAATCGATCGAAGCAAAACTCGTTGTGGTCGCAACCCATAGCGGTGGAACCGCTTGGGTCAAATCCAAACAACGAAACTACATCCCGACCCTCGGCGTCAGCGACTCGGAACATACACTTCGGCGCATGTGCTTGTTCTGGGGGATCATGCCGCATAAAGTCGAACAACTCACTAACCCCGAATCCTTGATCGCTGACGTTACCCAATGGGGAAAATCCACTGGAATCCTCAGCGTTGGAGACCGAGTCGTCTACGTTACCGGAACCGGGTTGTTAGACCAAACACACAATTTGCTCCTGGTCCACGAAGTCCCTAAAGAATGACAAAACAACGCAAGACGGTTCCTAACAACGATTAATTCCAATCTTTTCCGCCCTGGTACGAATCATTTACTGCCAGAGAGTACAATGACGTGAGCTTATCACTTTGTTGATTTCGCAATGATTCAAACCATGCATTCCCATCGTTGTCCCTCGACCGCGTCTGCGAATCCCTTCGGATTCCTCAAGTCCGCCCTCTTTATTTTGGTCGGATGGCTATCGTTTTACCCCCTGGGAATCACACAAGCCCAGGAGGAAAAACCAGCAGAACTAGCCGATAGGCAAGCCTCCCTGCTGAAAATTGAACTCCCTCTAAGCGCAAACAGCGAAGCAAAAATCCTCGCAGCCCTGGAATCGCTCTCCTCACGTGCCGATGGCAATGCACGTCCAATCGTCGTCCTTCAATTCCTATCCGCCAATCCAGCGGCTCAAGCTGCCGGGGAACAAGCCCCTAGCGTCGGCCAGGGCACCCCCTTCGAAAAAGCTCTCTCCGTCGCGAGATGGCTCAGCGGGCCGAAAGGTAGCCGAATCAAAAGCGTCGGCTGGATCACCCAAGACCTTCGCGGACATGGCGTCCTGATCGCCCTTGGCTGCGAAGAACTAGCGATAGTGGCCGATGTAGAACTCGGACTCGCTGGAATCGACGAGCCTCAACTCGAAGCAACCGTCGAACAAGCCTACACCGACGTGGCAGCTAGACGCGGTATGTTCCCTCCCGCCGCTATTCGGTCCATGCTGGACCCCGCTCAGCCCCTCGTTCAATTGGACTTCGAAGGCGGTGGAATCGAATTCACCAACCTTCCGACTCTCGAATCCAAAGGCCGACCTGATGGAGTCTGGCGCGAACGACAACTCGTTCCGGCCAACAAAATGGCGACTTTCACTGGCCAAGAAATGCGACAATGGAGATGGATCGCTCACTCCTTAGCAGAACCAGATCTACTGCAAGGCGCATTGAAACTCAGCTCGCCTCCTAAAGAAAAACCTAGCTTCGCACTCCCAAGACATCCAGTACATATTCAATTGCGAGGTGTTTTGCACCGCCGCCTAATCAATCGCACGATCCGAGCACTCGATGATTCCATCAACAACGAAGGAGCAGACTTGGTCCTGATCGATCTCGATAGCCCCGGTGGATCCATCGAAGACTCAATGAGGCTGGCCTTTCATCTCGCTAAAATCCCAAATGAAAAAGCGGAAGTTGTAGTCTTCGTGTCCTCCTATGCTCGCGGTGACGCTGCACTGATTCCACTGGCCGCCGACTTGGTTTACATGGCACCCGATGCCATCCTCGGAACCGGAGGAGAAGCAAGCGTGTCGCAAGATACAATTGAATCAAATAAATCGACCATCTTGGAATTCGCAAAGCTCGCAAACCGTAATCCAGGCGATGTCGTAGGCCTCCTACAACCCAACGCACAAATCTTCGAATTTATAGCCTCGAATGGTCGACGTGAACGCACCCTGCCCGAATGGGTCTTTAAGGTCGATCTAAACCAAGCACAACCGCTGTGGACCCGAGGTCCCGCCGTAGATTTCAGTCGCGGTTTAAAGGTCGACCAAGCCATCGCATTGGGGATCGCAAACGATCGCGCGAATGACCTACCCAACGTCGCAACCCTTTTTGATGTCCAAGAACTACCACTGGAAAAGCAAACCAGCCGCTTAGAACGAGGTATCGAGTGGCTCGCATCTCAACGCTGGCTCACCTACCTTCTCTTCCTCGTCGGCATCATGTGCTTGAGCGCGGAATTAAGCTCGCCAGGGCTAGGAGTCCCTGGGTTGATCTCGCTCCTTTGTTTCTTGTTCTTCTTCTGGATCAATCTTTTTCAAGGTACCGTCGAATGGCTAGAGATTCTGCTGATTCTCGGAGGTGTTATCTGCCTACTAGCTGAAATCTTCGTCCTACCCGGATTCGGTCTCTTCGGCGTCGCAGGTCTGGCGATGTTAGCCATCGGACTCCTCCTCGCTGGCCAAACATTTACTTTCCCGACAAACACCTACCAATGGGGCAAAGCCATCTACGGACTAGGACAAATGGGTTTAGGCGTAATCCTGATGACCGTCACCGGTTTCGCTTTCCGAAAACAACTCGCCAAACTACCAATGATCCGCTGGTTCGCCCTGGAACACCCCACCCAAGATCGCTTCGTGGTCGCGATGGAACGTCTCAACGAAGAAAGACACATGCTCAAAGGCATGTACGGTACGACCATGACTCGATGCAATCCGTATGGCAAAGCCATCCTCGGAGATCAAGTCGTCGACGTCGTATCGAAAGGGGACTGGATTGACGAAAACATGCCAATTGAAGTGCTGGATGTGAAAGACACCCAAGTCATCGTCAGAAAACGACGGATTTAAGCTGCCCAAATGAAAAAAGCAGCGTCGGCGGACGACGCTGCTTTATCAGTAGACCATTTCGATGCTCAATCGAGCACCGCTAATCAACCTTATGATCAACCATCGCGATCAGAGACCATCGCGTATTGCAAAGCGTAATAAACCATGTTCATGATTGAACTAAAGGTCGCGGCAACATAAGTCATCGCAGCAGCCGTCAACACCTTGTTGATGTAAGGCAACTCACTTGCGGAGATGATCCGCAAATTCACCAACTCATCCTTAGCTCGCGAACTCGCATTGAATTCCACGGGCAAATTGATCACTTGGAATACAACGATCAACCCAAAGCCGATCACACCGAGCAGCAACGCCCAACTAGCGAATTTGAACATTCCCCCGATCATCAAGAAAAACGCCGCGCTGACCAACACCGATGCCATCGATCCACCAATGCTTGCAGCAGGAACTGCCAAATTACGAATTACTAGCGGAGCGTAATTGCGTGCGTCTTGCAACGCATGCCCTACCTCGTGAGCCGCAATACCAACCGCAGACATCGTGTGCCCTTGATAAACATCAGGACTGAGCCGAACCACCTTCGACTGCGGATCATAATGATCTGACATGAAACCCATAGAAGGTTCTATGGGAACATCCGTCAACCCGTGCGCATCGAGAATCGTTCTCGCAGCCTGGGCACCACTCATCCGAGCCGGTACCTGATGCATCGACTGACAAGCCGAGTGAACCCACCATTGCGCAAGCATGGCAAGCAACATCGCAGGAACAACCAAGATCAACCACATCATCATGGCAATCGATCCTCAAAAAACGGGAAACGTAACCTAACCACATGGCAATTTGACAACGCCCAGTGGTAACACTTAATCATGGTGCAAGTACCGTACCGAACCGTCACAACCACTGAAGTTCAGTATCTTGTATTATCGCAACACGACGAACATCCACCAACCCCAAGAAACTAATTTCATGAACATCGAACCGACTCACTCACCAAAAAAGCCGTCGATTTCGAAGGCGCCATCCCTCGTTCAACGCTTTTTCCTCGTTTTTTCAAGTTCGTTCAATCTCTGGCGGTGGTTGGTTGCTGGCCAAGTTTTGTTCACTTTTACCTTCGCAACTGCCCAAGAATCATCCGTCACTCCCGATATCCGCCTCGTTGCCTCCGAACCGTTGAAACAAGCTCTCGAAGAACTTCGAACCAAATACCAACTCCCCGGTCTGCTCGCCGGCCAATTCTTCTGCGATCCCTCCACCCCAAAAAAACAACCTAACGGGCAACTCTCAACTCCAATCGTCCTGGCAATTGCCGCAACAGGTTTCCGTCGAAGTGGCTCCCAAGACCCTTTGCTCGTCGATGATCCGTTTCACCTTGGATCATGCACCAAAAGCATGACTGCCACTCTTGTCGCTATGGCAGTCGAGCGCGGTGACCTCCGTTGGAACTCTACTCTCGGCGAAGTCTTCTCCAGCGACACGAAGATTTGCAATTCCCCGTGGGCTAATGTCACTTTGGAACAACTCATGCGTCACACCAGCGGAGCACCGGCCAACCCACCCTGGAATAATTTCCGCGATCCATCTATCGATACTCGTACCCATCGAACTGCCGTACTCCACTGGTGGATGGATCAACCCCGACCGGAACTCTCCAATGCAGAAACGCCGCAATCCACCCCGTTTCTGTACTCAAACCTGGGCTACATGGCTTTAGGTGCCGTACTCGAGAATATCTACCAACAACCCTGGGAAGAAATCATCTCGAAACAACTCTTCGAACCACTCTCGATGTCTCGAGCTGGTTTTGGTGTCCCTTCAAAGACCCTCGGCAACCAAGTCCCCTTTGGTCACATTCGTCCCCTCAACCTATTGGTCGCGATCGAACAAGATAATCCTCCCGCACTGGGACCTGCCGGGACCGTTTATGCCCCCATGATCGATTGGGTGCGGTACCTGAATTTTCATATGCGCAACCCCACCTCTGAAGAATCCCAAAGAAGATTGGGATTGAGCCCTGAAACCATCGATTTTCTTCATCGCCCTGCTCAACCAAGCGACAAAAACTCCCCCATCAAACCAGGTGAAGACTACGCGGGAGGATGGCACGTGATCGAGCGATCCTGGTCGCGTGGCAAAATCCTCCACCACAACGGCTCGAACACCTACTGGTACTGCGTGGTGTTCCTAGCCCCTGAAGAAGGTCGAGGTATTTTTGCCGCAAGTAACTTCGGTCTCGATGCCGCAAAACCATGCGACGAAGCTCTACAATGGATGCTCAAAAACCTTCCTCTCACCCCCACTGAATGAACATGCAAATGCGTTCCCTACTTCGCCTAGCCTTAGCGATCTGCTCTCTATCTACTCCACTCCAACTTTCATTCGCTCAAACAACCCAGAACGCTTCGGTAAATCAACCTAACTCCACTACAACCGATAACCCCATCACCATCGAAAATGCCAAACCCGGAAGTCGCGATTGGCAACTGACCCGAGTCCGTGTCGATGCCAGTCGCTACCGCTCCACTTGGATCGAAGGTTACTGCTCAAAACAAAGCGTTCGCGCGGGCGAAAACCTATCGATCTATGTATCCACCAAACCTGTTCGCAAATTCAAAATCGAGTTCTTTCGCACCGGCTACTACGGGGGTAAAGGAGCACGCTTGATGGCAACTACCGATCCTATCCAAGGGATCGAACAAGTTACGCCTGAACCCGGCGAAAAAACCCTTCATGAATGTCGATGGAAACCGAGTTATGAGCTAACGATCCCCAACGACTGGGTTAGCGGTGTTTATCTCGGTCGCCTGACAACTATCGCTGAACAACCCAACGAACCCTACTGGCAAAGCTACATCATTTTTGTCGTCACCGACGATCGCCCTTGCGATGTATTGTTTCAATGCTCAGATAACACTTGGCAAGCCTATAACCAATGGCCGAGCAAGTATTCTGTGTACACACACCCCAAAGGAAACCAAGGCCCCTGGGCAGACGTCAGCTTTGATCGTCCCTACGGCCGCGAAGCCCAGTTCGACAGCGTCGTGAATGATCCACTAACTCAAGGTGCCGGAGAATATCTTCCACTTGAATTCCCCCTCGCTTATTGGCTTGAACAACAAGGCTACGATGTCGCTTATTGTTGCAACAGCGACATGCTTACACCCGAGCGAGGACTCAAGTCACTCGCCTTTATTAGTGTCGGACACGACGAATACTGGGACATTCGACAGTTTCGCTCCGTCGAACGCATGCGTGATGAAGGCGTCAGCCTCTTGTTCCTCTCAGGCAATAGCGTCTGCTGGGTCTCCCCCTTCCGACCCAATAGCCTCGGAAATCCCAATCGCATCCTGTTCCGTGGCGGCCCCTACGGCGGTCAACGCCCCATCGCACTCGCTCGCGCTAAAGAACATGGGCCATTTCCCGAACACGGACCAGACGAAGGCTTCTTGATGGGAGCCCGTAACGTCGAACCCGTCAACGGCGGTGGAGATTGGATTTGTACCAAACCCGACCACTGGATCTTTGAAGGAACAGGCATGAGAGCCGGCGAAGCGATCCCCGGGCTTATTGGCTGGGAATACCACGGAGACCCAGCTGATATTCCAAGCCTGGAAGTCGTCGGTAGCGGAACCGCTTGGGTCAGCGGCGAGAGACCGCAACAATGGACCGCTACCGTCTACGAAGGCCCAAAAGGAAATGTTGTCTTCAACGCATCGAGCATCTTCTGGGTCCAAGGCCTGTCGGATCCTCCAGGACATACACTCCCTTGGTCCCACTGGAGCCGTCCGCACGGACCCGACGATCGAGTCCAGCGGATTACCTCTAACGTGTTAGCTCGCGCGCTGCGAAAACCGTAACGCACTCGCGAACCATCACCACTTCTTTAAACCATCCAACCTGCGAGTTCCGAAGCTCGTTTCACTCGCTGGATGGCCAAGATGAATGCTGCCGTTCGAAGGGAGACATTGCGGCTTACCGACTCCTGCCAAACCCCTTCGAATGCCTCGGATAGAGTGCGATCAAGCTCCTGACGCACCCGATCCAATGTCCATCGGTAATGTTGCCGGTTCTGAGCCCATTCAAAGTAACTGACTGTTACCCCTCCGGCATTCGCGAGAATATCCGGAAGAATTATCACCCCTCGCTCCTTGAGCTTGTTGTCCGCTTCCGGATCGATCGGACCATTCGCTCCTTCGATGATCAAGCCCGCTTTGATGCGATCCACGTTGTTGTGATTGATCACATCCCCCAACGCCGCTGGGATCAACAACTGTACGTCAAGCTCCAGCAGGGCATCGGCATCAAGCTTCTGCACACCCTTATAACCCTCAAGTGAACCTTTGTTCTTGAGCGTATACGTCAGAATCTCGGGAATATTTAATCCCTTTGGATTGTAATACGCCCCCGATACGTCGCTGACTGCAACGATTGGAAACGCAGCTTCGTGAAGATACTTCGCTGCATGCGAACCGACGTTCCCAAATCCTTGAATGGCAACCGTCGTTTGCTCCGGCTTGCGATTTAGCCTTTTGAGCATCTTCACGGCCAACGTTCCCACGCCTCGCCCCGTAGCCTCTTCTCGCCCACGTGAGCCATATTCTTCAACCGGTTTGCCGGTAATCACCGCCGGATTGAATCCATGGTACTTCTCCCACTGATTTCGGAACCAAGCCATCACTTCATGGTTCGTCCCCATATCGGGAGCAGGAATATCGGAATCAGGCCCGACGATCTCATGGATTTGATCCACAAAGGCCCTCGTGATGCGTTCCAACTCTCGCTTCGATAAAGTCCGAGGATCAATACCGATCCCTCCTTTGGCTCCACCATACGGCAGATCTACTACGGCGGTCTTCCAAGTCATCAACGCAGCCAACGAACGCACCTCGTCCAAATCGACAGCCGGGTGATATCGCAAACCACCCTTCATCGGCCCACGCGCATTATCGTGCTGCACTCGGTACCCAAGCACCGTTTCGATTCGACCGTCATCCCTCTCATAAGCAACCTGAACCGTCAATTCCCGTTTCGGCATCACAAGGAGCTTCCGCATCCATTCCGGAAGCTCCAATTGTTCTGCAGCTTGATTGAAATAATAGTTCGTCGCTTCGCTCGGGCGCATATCGAATCTCTTCCTATAAAAGGTCTGGGACAAACGAAACCGTCGACTTCTTACTAGCTACTTCCTAACACCTACTTCTTTACCGTCTCTGCTGCTTGAACGATCCCTGCAAAGGAATCTACTTTCAAGGAAGCTCCTCCCACAAGGGCACCATCAATATTCGGTTGGGAAAGCAACTCCAACGCATTGTCCGCTTTGACGCTCCCACCGTATTGAATGATTACACGCTGGGAAGTCGCTAGCTTGAACATCGTCCCGAGCAACTCGCGAATATCACGATGAACCTCCTCGGCTTGGTCAGGTGTCGCCGTCTTACCCGTACCAATCGCCCAGACAGGCTCGTAAGCCAATACAGTTGCAAGCATCTGCTCATCGTTCAGACCAGCCAAAGAGCCGCGACATTGTCCACGGACAACTTCGTTAGTCCTCCCCGCTTCACGCTCAGCTAGCGTTTCCCCAACGCAAACTATCGGCGTCAAACCTGCTGCCAAGACCGCATGCAGCTTCTCATTGATCTGTGCATCGGTCTCTCCAAAAATCGCACGGCGCTCACTGTGACCCAAAATTACGTAGCGACAACCGACATCCTTGAGCATCCCACAACTCAATTCACCCGTAAAAGCCCCATCCGGCTTGCTGTACACATTCTGAGCACCTAATCCAATCGTAGTACCCTTCAGTGCGCTCCCAACATCGCCCAAATAAACCGCTGGAGGACAGACCGCGATATCGACGTTGGCGATGGTGCGAAAAGTATCCGCGAGCCCCCGGACCAATTCCAACGACTTGGTTCGATCCAAATTCATTTTCCAATTGCCTGCGATAAACAGTTTTCTCACCAGCGGATTCCTTTGCAAAAACAGAACTACACCAATCGTAACTTACCCAGATTATCAAGATTGATCTGGATTTAGCCAGGGGAGTCTTGCTAGTGTCCACACCAGATGTGCGGGAAGAACCCAAGGTTTTGCTTCAACCCACGGCCCCCGCGTCGGATTTAACACGAACAATTGGTCGAAAGTTACCATGCGAAAGATTGCCATTATCAATCAAAAAGGAGGTGTGGGAAAATCCACCACCGCCGTCAATCTCGCCGCAGGTCTGGCTCAGTGCGGCCAGAAAGTCTGTGTTCTAGATCTCGACCCACAAGCCCACGCGTCGCTGCACCTCGGTGTAACCCTCCAACCAAACCAACCAAGCGTCTACGACTTGCTCTGCGGCGAAGCAACCCTCGATCAAGTTCGACAACAAGTTACCCCTAATCTCTCCGTTATCCCAACCAACCTCGATCTCGCCGCAGCAGAACTCGAACTCGCTGGCGAAGTCGGTCGCGAAGTCATCCTTCGGGATCGAATCGAACAAGATCACGATGATTCGGATTTTCTGATCATCGACTGCCCTCCATCCCTCGGTGTCTTGACCCTCAACGCCCTTACCGCCGTCGACGAAGTTTTCCTTCCATTACAACCGCACTTTCTCGCTCTCCATGGCCTGAGCAAATTACTTCGCACCATCGAAATCGTTTCCAAACGACTCAATCCAACCCTGCGACTCGAAGGTATCGTCCTGTGCATGTACGAATCCAGCACACGACTCGCCGCAGAAGTCAGCAGAGATGTTGAAGAATTCCTTCAAGCTAGCGCGAGCCAAAGCCCCGTTTGGGCTTCTGCAAAATTCTTCCAGACAAAAATACGCCGCAACATCCGATTAGCCGAAGCCCCCAGTTTCGGTCAATCCATCTTTGACTACGCGCCAAATAGCCACGGATCTGAAGACTATCTCAACCTTGCCAAAGAAGTCCTAGCTACCGCTTCGCACCCAACCGTCTGTCCTCCCATCGCCACCGCTACAACACCAACCCTCTATTCATCAACCACCATTTGACGAGAGATGCCATGAGTTTCCGCAATCCTTCAAAAAGGTTACTCCATCGGTCCAGTCTAACTCTATTGCTCTTGATCGGGGCAACTTCGATCACCTCAGCAGGATGCCAGAACTGGTGGAAACCAGGCAAAAACAAATCGCTCTTGGGCTTCGTACGCGAACAGCCAGAAGAGAATCCGGAAGTCGCACCCCCAGTCGCTGCACCCGGCCCAGCGAAACGGGTCGTCTTGCCAAAAGATCGCGCGAAACAAGAACAAGCACCACAATCGAGTAATCACCTGACTCGTAGCGAACTCGCTACACTCCCAACCCCAAAAGATATCCCACCAAACGCATCGACCAAGCCCGATACGCTAACCAACCCGATCTCCCCAAACGCAATCAACTCATCGGTGCGTTCAAACCCCGTACCTCAATCGCTCTCTTCAGAGAAAATTGCTGCTACTGAAAAAACTGGTAACACGGAAAAATCAAGTTTCCCTGAGAATGGTACCCCAAAACAAAACTCAAGTACCACAGAGTTACCATCCAACTCCGGGAATACCACTGCACTCGAAACCACGCAATCTGCTCCCGACCCAACCAATGCCCCAACACCAAACACAACAACTCCAAACACTACCACACCAAACACAACCACACCTGCGCACAACAACTCATCCGTAGATATAGAAGAAGCCCTTGCGCTACTCCCCCCCACATACCAATCGAAAATGCGGCAAGCGATCGAGCGCCAAACACCTGGATTGGTTAGCTTGGAAAACAAATCTGCCAACGAAACTCTCGCCGCACCAAACACAAACCTCGTCGAACCCGCAAGTTTCCGAGACCAAAAAGACCGCGCCGCGACCTCTAATGACCCGAATCGATGGACCGAAGACTTAAACCGCACCATCCAATCGCTCGAACAACGATTGGCACAAACTCCCACCATCGATCCAACCCTTCGTACTCACCTCGAGATGAATCTTCGATTGCTCTATCTCACCCAAAGAGATCTGGAAAAAGCCAAACGTCCCATCGAAGGACTCTCATCACGCGAACAATCCTTCCTCGATCATCAACTTTCCGCTTGGTTCCAAACCACTTCCCCCGATCCGAACCCCAACCGTCCTCGTCATTGGTCCCAAGTAATCACTGAGCAGCAACAAGCCAATCACCACTTGGCAGCCCTCGGCGCACTCCAGATCAATTGCATTGAGTTCTGCAGCCAAGTCGATGGGTACGGTGCAATTACCAAGTTCCCAAAGAAGCTATTTCAACCTGATCAAGAGTTGCTGCTCTACTGCGAATTGGAAAACGTTACCGCAGAAACCGTGCGCAATGGCTTCGAAACACGCATCAAGGGAACTTACGAACTCCGTGACGCCCAAGGCAAACGAATTCTAGAACAGGCACTCCCGATGGCACCCGATATCTGCGAGCACCAACGACGCGACCACTTCTTGGTCTACAAAATCTTCATGCCTGCTTCTATCCCAGAAGGGAAATACGAACTGCAACTCACCATGGAAGACCTCCAAGGCAATAAATTCGCTGTATCAAAGACAGAATTTGAAATCCGAAAGTAAAAGGGATAAACTAATACCACTGAAGCGTCACAGACTCCGTGAGCATCCAACCAGCTCTCCCTAAACTAACTGAATTCATGTTAGCGGAAGTGCGGATGCACTCCGGTGAGTGGTCGAAGGCCCGCACTTTTGCAAAGCTTTATCCCCAATAGGAGCCGTCACCATGGCTTCGACTTTCTCGCGCCGAAACTTCGGCAAACTTACTGTGGCATTTCTAAGTACCTGCCTAATGGTTGGAGCATTCTCCAACATTCTTGCGCAAGATAAAAACAATAATGATCCACCTCCGGTTCCCGAGGCTACCCAAGAAAAAAACTCCGACTTCTCAACCGAGAAGATCACGGCAGCCCACTCAAAATTCGATGAGTACGTCAAGCAACGCAAGACGCTAACCGACGCATACGAAGACCTTCAAGGAACACTCAAACAATCTGAACAAGAACTACAACGAATCCAATCCGACGGAATTCGTAAAGAATTCCAAGCAATGCAGTCGGCAATCCGGTCCATGCAAATCGCCGGTGCGATCAATAACCTCTCCCTCCCCACCAGCGGACAAGAATCACAAGCGACCGCACAAATGCGGTTGCAGATGCAACAACATTTAATGGCTAATCGTGCAATGCAAAACCTCGATGCCATGATGAATAGCCAAGAACTGCAATCGCTCAACGCCGAAGCCCAACGAACCATCCGTAAACGCTACGAAGCCATCCAAGCAGCGATGCAACTCGAAGAGAAGTATCGCCAATGGCAAGCCAGCTCTACTCAATTCCTTCCACTCTACTGGGAATTCTCAGACCCAGAAGGGAGCTATTCCCAATCGCAACGCACCACTACCCTCGATGCTCTGCGCCAAGGTGACAAACAAAACGAAGCATGCTCGTTGGCTCAAGCTCTTCTGCTGATCCGTGACAAAGACTACAACCAAGCCGCAAACTTGCTCGAACCCATGACAGAAAAGCCTGGGCCCATGCAACCCGTTGCTCTCATGGCAAAAGCTTTAGTACAAGAAAAACGAGAAAAAGAAAAAGACGCCAAACTTGCAATGCAAGCCTCGATCAAACTCGATCGTGCCAATCCATACTGCCGAATGCTACGCGCACAACTCGCCGTCGCACAAAAACAATCGACTATCGCCGAAACAGAATGGAAAGCACTCTCAGCAGTTCCGAACTTCTCCGCAGCAGCTAATCGACGACTCGCTCTGAACTTCGCCCAACGCGCAAAGAAAACACCGGGTGACGCCAATCGCGCAGTACTCGCCGCAACCAAAGCAATCGAACTCGATGACACCAAACCCACTTGGTTTTCACACTACGTACTCGCAATCTCCTTGTACACGGCAGGTAAATCGGCTGAAGCAATCGAAGCGCTTGATCGAGCAGAAAAACTCGCTACCGAAGAACCGCTCGAACGATGCCAAGCACTCCGCAAAACAATCGACGCAGGTGACCCCGCTGACCTCGACTGGTAACCGACATCCACTTTACGAACCGACACGCCACGGCGTGTTGCCCTACGCAGCCCGCCGCGAAGCGTCCGGCAGTTGCGATCGACCAGTTGCAGGTACCTGCAACACCGAACCCGAGAGCCTCGCTCTCGCCAATTCAACCCGCTCTGCAATCGAACGCACCAAGTTGCGATCACGTACCCCCAAAACCCAACCCAATCGCTCGGCCGCTAACTTAGGATTCATCAAACCTGTCGCTAATGCCCCAAGTCGACGCCCCAACGGTTCAACCGTCAATTTAGATCCTTCTACGAGACTGTACGCGCTAGCTAACATCCCGATCGCTTTTCCACTCTCGTAAGGTGAAAGAGCGTGTGCGGTCGGCTCTTGGCAAGCAAGCTGAACATCCGCAACTACCCCAATGTTCAAGCTCAACACTTGGCTCATCAAGCAAAATTCAAAATCGATCAAGTCACTAGGGATCTTCTCATTCCAACCGCCCACACTCATTAAAGTAGATCGACGAATCATCGTCCCTGCTAACAAAGGCCCAGCAATAGAGACAGGGTCAGATGTCATCCTTCGCTGCGGTAGAACTTGAGCATCATAGCCAAATACCGTCTGCTGATCCCCACCCCCAAAACCTCCAGACTGAACACTACCCTGCGACGTGATCCCCAGTGAAACCACATCCACATCCGACTCTTCAAACGCCTCCAAAGCCCCATCCGCCCACTCACTTGGCAAAAGTGTTCCAGGCAAAAGTACCTGAACAATCCCGCCCGTCGCTCGACGTACCGCAACGTTTAATTGCTCTGCCAACGTCGCGTTGACAGAAGTCTCAATCACGACCGCTTCATCGCCATCCAAACCATACGGGTCTTCATACTGACCACGATGGACGATCAACAGTTCAGTATCGCTCGAACGCATCTCAAGCACATTGAGCAAAGTCGCTTCAAGGGCTTGAGGATCACGCACGAAAGGGACAAGGAGCGAAAGTCGTGGCACGAGGAAGGCTCTCCGACAAACGTGGCAAGGATCAAAAGTTTACGGACGAAAACCGCTCTGAACATCGGCGCACCTTTCGGAGGAGTCCAGGCATTCATCACTTTGCCGGATAGTTCTACTAGGGAAACTTTGCCGATTAACGAAGAGAGTTGGCCTCTGGAATTGCCCCCAACCCATCGGAGAATCATAATAAACGGTCCAAGTTCCAAGAATCTTTAATCCTCCCCCCTGCCCTAACCTCCCCCCAATCTTCCAATGATGCCTTCCTCTCTGCATACCCATCGAACAGTCGGAAAGCAACTCAGCAAACTACTGCTCCTAGCACTCGTCAGTTTCGCCGCACCAACGAAAAACTCCCAAAACGTATGGGCACAAGACAAAAATGATTCGCTCACGGATTTGGATTTCAACCGCGATATCCGCCCCATCCTCTCCGAGAATTGCTTCTACTGCCACGGCCAAGACGGCAACAAACGCGAAGCAGACCTTCGATTGGACGTTCGAGCAGCCGCAATCGATGGCGGTGCGATCGCCCCGGGAGATCTTCAAAAAAGCGAATTGATCGCCCGGATCGATTCCATGGATCCCGATGTTGTTATGCCCCCTCCAAAATCCAACCGTCGCCTATCCGACGCACAAAAAGACCTTCTGAAACGATGGATAACCCAAGGAGCCGATTACTCTAACCACTGGGCTTTCGATCCAATTGTCCCACCAGCAATTCCCAATGTCGAATCAAACGAAATCGATAGCCCCAAGCCATTCCGCTCCCAAAGCATCGACGCTTTCATCTCCAAAGGACATCAGCAACAAGGTCTAACAGCCTCCGAACCAGCAGAGCGATCAACGCTCATCAAACGACTCTATGCGGATCTGGTCGGCTACCCACCCGAACCCTCCGAGGTCGAAGAATTCGTAACAGATCCCGATCCGATGGCTTACGAACATCTCGTCGATCGACTCCTCGCCGATCCAGCTTATGGTGAACGTATGTCGATCCCCTGGCTCGATGCGGCGCGATATGCAGACAGTAACGGTTTCCAACAAGACGGCGATTCGTGGCAATGGCTGTGGCGAGACTGGGTCGTTCGCGCACTCAATGAAAACCTCCCTTTCGATCAGTTCACGATTTGGCAACTCGCCGGTGACCTCCTCCCAGATGCTTCAAACGACCAGAAAATCGCCAGCGGCTTTAACCGTAATCACTTGCTCAACGGCGAAGGTGGCGCAATCGCAGAAGAACAACGCTTCGTCATTCTTTTCGACCGTATCGATACCACCGCCACCACTTGGCTCGGATTGACCATGGCCTGCGCACAATGCCATGACCACAAATACGACCCAATCACCATGCGAGATTACTACGCGCTGATGGATGCGTTCAACCGTGTCCCAGAAAGTGGTGTCCCTCAGTATTTCTCCAGCCGCATCCGTGTCGCCCCCCCTCTGATCGAATTACCTAACGAAGAAAACCTCAAACGGATCGCTGAATACGAAGCCCGTATCGCAGCACTTCAAAAAGAAGCACAACCCCTGATCGATGCCGCCTACCATGGTTGGCGGTTAGCTATCCAGGAATCCACACCAGGATTACCCGAACCTATTGTGACACTTCTGAAGAAACCCGAAGCAGAACGCAACGAAGAGCAAAAGAAAGAACTCGAAGCATCCCTTAGAAAACACTTCGATGAAAAAGTTACCGGTAGTCTCGCAAACAAAATCACTCCACTCGGTGCACAGCAAGGTGTCCGCAACGATCTGAACTCCTATCGAGCAGATCAAATCCCACGCCCAATGATCATGAGCGATGCCCAACCTCGAGAGACCCATATCCTCGAACGTGGCGAGTACCTAAAGAAAGGTGAAAAGATCGCTTTCGACACCCCTGCG
>JBEICB010000293.1:0-5147 GCA_040373655.1 Pirellula sp.
CCAGATCGTCCTCTTCGCCGTCTAGCTCCCCATCATCCATCCCCGCTTCATCCATCTCCGCTTCATCCATCTCTTCCTCATCGAAATCCGCTTCTTCGTCGAACTCATCCTCGTCAAACTCCTCTGACTCATCTTCCGCACCATTGACCTCTCCACTACGCTTCTGGCCATCGCGCTTCTTCGGGGTAGATTGATAAGCGTCATCAAAACCCTCCAACAAATCCTCATCGTCCGCTGGCAAACCCGCCGTCTCACCCGCCTCGATCGACGCAATCCGATCGCGAAGCCGCGCCGCCTTCTCATAATCCTCCTTTGCCACCTCCCGCTCCATCTTCTGTCGCAACCGCTTAAGCCTCAATTGACGCTCCGGACTCCCCCAAACATGCTTTGGCTCTTTCCCAACATGCTCCTGAGCCCCATGAATGTTCATCAGCAAAGGTACCAAATCCTCTTCGAACACCACGTAGTCATACGGACAACCCAAACGACCTCCCTTGCGAAACTCAGAAAAAGTTATCCCGCAGACCGGACACTTCTTTTTGTCGATCGCCGCAATTTCTTTTGCCGCTTGCTCCAACTGCAACTGCTTGGTAAGCAATTCCGACAAAGCCTTCGTCTCAGGTGCAGCATCCGTGGACTTGAAAAACTCCTTGGCGTGATCCTCACACAAATGGATCACGGTCGGCCCGTCCGGGTCCGTCAACTCGGTAACATGAAACGTTGCTATTTTCTCGCAGTGCTGACACTTCATCGCAAAAATTCTTTTTCCAATTCGCGGTTTGCTCTCTGAGTGTTAGTATAAACGTTTTCTGATCGTCAGGGATCCTAACACCCCCTGAAACCGAGAACTCTCGACCAATTTGACCCGGAATGAATGCTTTTCCTCACCTCGATCAATTCCTCGAACTCTATCATCAATTCGAAATCATTCCTGTCTATCGCCGTCTGCTCAGCGATCACCTGACCCCCGTCAGCGCCTTCCGACTGCTCGACTCCGGAACCGATTCCGCAGGACTCTTCGAAAGCGTCGTCGGCGGAGAGAAAATTGGTCGATACTCCTTCATCGCAGTCGGCCCCCGTGATCGTATCGTCGCTTATGGCAACCAAGTCACCCATTCCACTGCCGAATCGTCTCACACCTTCAATTGCGATGATCCACTCGAATATCTCTCGAATGCCGTGGGAAAACGATCCATCGCCCCAGTACCCGACCTGCCCCCCTTCGTCGGTGGCGCCATCGGCTACGCAGCTTACGATGTGGTTCGGTACGTCGAACACCTCCCAAACACTCCCAAAGACGACCGTAAACTCCCCGATCTTGATTTCGGCTTCTACGACCAACTCGTCGTCTTCGACCACGCAAACAAAACCATCTCGATTATCGTCCTAGCACGTAGCGATCAATCTCGCTCAGCAGAACAAACCTACCAACAAGCCCTCGCATGGATCCAAACCATCGTCGACCGCCTCGACCAACCACCCCCACAACACTCCCTCGCCGATATCCCTCTCTCCCTCTCACCCACCCTCAAACCTACCTCAAACTTCTCACGCGAAGATTTCGAAAAAGCTGTCTTAAAATGCCGTGAATACATCCAAGCCGGAGACATCTTCCAAGTCGTCCTCTCCCAACGCTTTGAAATACCTTGCTCAAGCGAACCGATCGAAATATACCGCTCTCTTCGCGTGATCAACCCCAGCCCCTTCATGTTCCTACTGCGAACCCCCGAATGCACCTTGGTCGGATCCAGCCCAGAAGTCATGGCCCGCGTCTTCGATCGTACTGTCACCGTCCGCCCTCTCGCAGGTACCCGTCCACGCGGTAAATCGCCCGACGAAGACGCAGCACTCGCCAAAGACCTCCTCGCAGATCCCAAAGAACGCGCTGAACACGTCATGCTCGTGGACCTCGGTCGCAATGATGTCGGTCGTGTCGCTGAATTCGGTTCCGTGCAATTGACAGATCTAATGGTCGTCGAGAACTACTCCCACGTCATGCACATCTCCTCGAATGTCCAAGCCACCCTGCGAAAAGATCTCAACGCCATGGACGCATTCCGCTCCTGCCTCCCCGCAGGCACCGTCTCCGGTGCACCCAAAGTCCGAGCAATGGAAATCATCGATGAACTCGAACCAACCAAACGAGGCCCCTACGCAGGCGCCGTAGGCTACTTCGACTACCGAGGTAACATGGACACCTGCATCACCCTAAGAACCATCGTCATCCAAAACGGAAAAGTCTACATCCAAGCCGGAGCAGGACTCGTCGCCGATAGCATCCCAGAAAACGAATACCAAGAAACGGTTAACAAAGCAAAAGCACTCCTCGCTGCAATCGAAGTTACCATGCAACGCGATCAGGAAACCAAATAAACTTCAAGTCACCGCTAGAAGGCAAAAAAGCTGCATCCGAGCGTTGCCTACGCATATCCCTCCGTAAGATTAGATTTAAACCCCTCGCACATAGACACTACCAAAGCCAATCCCCACGGAGAAACACGGCGATTGACCGCAAGATCAATCGCCCCAATGCCCCCTCGCCATGAGACTCTCTCAACGCTGAAGTTGAATGAACCGCTTCTGAATCCAGCGAATTACCGCGCCTGACGTCGCGCCAACTCGTCACGCAACTGCGCTGCTAACTCATACTGCTCACTCTTCACCGCCTCCGTCAGTCGCTCCTGCAACGACGGACCTAACTGATATTCTTCTCGCAAAGAATCACGCATCCGTGTCAACTGCAACACCATCTCGTCCTCGGCAAAGTCCTCTTCTGCCTCATGCTCCGCAAACACCTCGCGGATCTCATTCAACCCTTTATCCAATATCAATATCGCTTGCTCCGCATCCGCCTCGTCTAAAGCCGCTAATGCGGAAGCCTGCGTGCGATGAAACATCACAAATGGACGATACTGCTCGTGACTCATCGTCCACTCATCGTCAGGAGAATGATCCCGACATACATCCATCAAACTCAATGTATGCTCCGCATCCTCCACCGCACGATGATAGTGCTGCAATCGCAACCAAGATATACGACGATGATAAAACTGCACAAACTCCCGGTCCGCCTCAAAACAATGATCGTCATCCATCACAAAATCAGGATCCTGCTTCTCTAACTCCAAAAGCCGGTCCAAATACGTCGCGTAACCCTCCACCATGTCGCCATCCGGACGCCCCTGCGTCTCCATCTGCAACACCCCCAAATCGACCCGCATTTGAATCACATCCCGACCGTCCGATCCCTTCACCAGCCGCACCGACAAGGAATGCGGATCGAATTTCCACTCTCGCAGCAGCTCGTCGAGCCCCTTGGATGAACCCATTGCTAACTTTCTATTCTCAATTGGTAGGCCACGCGATGATGACTTCATTTCGATTGCCACTCTCGCTCCATCGAAATCGTCCCCTCGACCGTTCCACAGAATAACCGTCCTGGGAAACCTTTTCCAGAACGTCTACCCAATTTAACACTTGGGAAAACTGCGCCAGGGAACCCTCAACAGAGCCGCTCCTTTCTGCCGTAAGTGTTCGCAACTCCCACCAACTAGGCTACCCCCTAAAGCCGACGGAATCCAACTTCTAACTCCCCCATCGCCCGCCGTTTGCTACAATCTCCCAGCCGCCCGATACCCGATCTACTACGCCCAATCTACTACGCCCAATCCCGAGGATGCAGTCGCATGCAGCAAATGGTCTACCACCACAAACTTTCCAACGGACTTACTCTCCTGGGCGAACGCATGCCCTGGCTTGAATCCGCCGCCTTCACCCTCATGTTCCCCAGCGGAACCTGCCGGGAACCCGATTCCCTACCAGGACTCGCAGGCATGACCCTCGAACTCGCTCAACGTGGCGCAGGACACTTCTCCAGCCGCGATGTCGTCGAACGACTCGACTACCTCGGCGTCGAACGCTCCAGCTCCGTCTCCACTTTCCACACAAATATCTCCATGGCCTGCATGGCCCGCGTCCTGCAACCGACCCTCGAAGTCGCAGCCGCCGTCGTTCGCGAACCACACTTCCCAGAAGACGAACTCGAAGAAGTCCGACAATCCGCACTCCTCGAACTCGCCTCCATCGAAGATGACCCCGCTCAAAAGTGTTTTAAAGAACTCAAACACATCCGATTTGGCGAACAATTCGGCCGATCCTCCCTCGGATCACTCGCCGGCCTCGAATCCGTCTCTCACCGCGACTGCCTCAAATTCCACGACCGAAATACTCGCCCCGAAGGCGCAGTACTTTCCATCGCCGGAAACTTCGATTGGGATCAATGGGTCAAACTCGCAGACTCACTCTTCAACTCATGGAGCGGTCAATCCGCTCCCGAACCCTCCCCCGTCTCCTCACACAGCACCCAATCCCATATACACCACGATAGCCAACAAACTCATATCGCTCTGGCCTATAACTCCGTTCCCTATACCCACCCGGAGTACTACCGTAGCCGTGGAATCGTTGGCATCCTAAGCGATGGAATGAGCTCCCGACTCTTCACCGAAGTCCGCGAAAAACGAGGACTAGTCTACGCTATCTCCGCATCCTCCCACTCTCTGAAGAACTGCGGTAGCGTCCTGTGCTACGCTGGAACCACCTCCAATCGCGCACAAGAAACACTCGATGTAACCCTCGATACCATCGAATCGATCGCCCAAGGTATCGAACCCGGTGAACTCGCACGCCTAAAGTCCCGCGTACGAACCTCCCTCGTCATGGAACAAGAAAGTAGCACCTCTCGCAGCTCTCAAATGGCCTACGACTGGATAAACCTCGGTCGACTCCCCAGCCGCGCAGAAGTCCTCGCGGAAATCGAAGAACTCTCCTGCGAATCCCTCCTAGAACATTTCAAAAATTTTCCACCCTCAAACTGGACTCTCGTGACCATCGGCCCCGAACCCCTAAAATTTGACAAAGCCCCAACCACAACGACACTCCCAACGCCTACCCAATCCTCCTAAGTCCAACCCCCGCAATTCAATTACGCAACCCTAACTCACACCGCCCCATAACCTCGATCCCACCCCATGAGCCACCCCAATAGCTTGCACTTCCGCAATCACACCCTCGATAACGGCCTGGAAATCATCGCCGAAGTCAACCCAGATGCATTCAGCCTCTCCCTAGGCTACTTCGTCAAAACC
>JBEICB010000233.1:0-6961 GCA_040373655.1 Pirellula sp.
CTGCGCACGAATGTACTCTCGCAACTCCATCCCCCTACGCTTGCTACTGCCCGAGCGACCGGAATGCCCCCCGGAACTACGACTCTCCGTGGACCGATCCGTGGACCGATCCGTGGACCGATCTGCAGTCCGATCTGCGAAAGCAGATTTGTCGACCGCCGAATTCTTTTCCGCCCCGCCCTCACTCGACCTCGCTACCGGTCGGGAACGCCGCGAAGCGCTGCTTTTCGGTTTAGAAGAAGATTGACGTGCCATGACAACTCAATGCTGCAAAAATTTAGGAAGGAAAACTCGCGAGGAGTAAAGTGGCCGCTTCGGACCGGATGGATTCGACAAACCCCGTTCGTCGGGCTCTGTAAGGGATACTAATCCCGACCTATCGGCTTGTGCAACCGCATTTGAACACCCGGGGTTCACTCGATTTTTTCATTGAACACCCATTAGCCAACCCCCTCGTTTTGCGGGAGAAGTCACAGCGAAAAAACCGTCCCCTGTCCGATGGGGTTAAGGAGGGGATAGTTCCCCAACAAGTTCGCTAGTACCCCGAAATAAATTGGAGTTCGAGTGGTAAAAATTGCCGAAAAAATTTTTCGCTATCCGGCAAATTTCTCCCCCCCGCGACTGCATCCCTTTGGACATTTAGTCGCAACACCACAGGAACTCCAACTCCATGGCCCATTTTGACCTGCTTGTAATCGGCTCCGGTAAAGGTGGAAAAACCCTCGCTACGCAAATGGCAAACCAAGGCCAAAACGTTGCTCTAGTCGAAAAAAAATGGATCGGAGGTTCCTGCATCAACGTCGCATGTATCCCCACAAAAACCCTCGTAAAGACGGCCAAGGTAGCTCACACGCTCCAAAACCTTGCCCACTATGGGATCGTCCCCAAGCCTCCCGCCTACCCTTCCCCCCTACCCCTTGAAATGCATCCAATCTTCGATCGAAAACGGGTTGTCGTCGAGACGATGATCGATCGCAATCAACAAGCATTCGACTCCGCAGGAGTTCACCTTCTGGCCGGCTCTGCTAGCTTCCTGAGCAACAATGAAGTCTCCGTCGATGACGCCAAAACCCAGACAGTGCACTCGGCAGACCGAATCGTCATAAATACCGCATCGCAAGACTCGCTGCAAAATCGATCCCTCGTGCCGTTACCTCAGGCGAAACGCTCGGCGTACTCAAGGCCGTTATCGACGCGGAAACCGACGAAATCCTCGGTGCGAGTATTCTCTGTACACAAGCCGGCGAAATACTTGCCACGATCCAAGTAGCAATGCTCTGCAAAATGAAAACCGCCACACTCAGAGATGTCATCTTCTCACACCCCACCATGGCAGAAGCTATCAATGATTGGTTCTACAAACTTTCTGTGTAACGACCATCACTATTGATAAGCTCTCTCCCAGCGATCAACACACGTCGCGACCGCTATGTCTCCCACAACATTGACTGTGGTGCGAGACATGTCCAACAAACGATCCACTCCCATGATCAATGCAATACCCTCCGGCGGGACATTGATCGTTTGCAACACAATCACCACCAATGGCAACGACCCACCCGGAACCCCCGCCGTACCAACTCCTGCGAGAATACTAAGAAGCACAACTGTGAACTGCTGATACCAATCCAACGGCACCCCAAATACTTGTGCCAAGAATAAAACAGTCATCCCTTCATACAATGCCGTCCCATTCTGATTCGCTGTCGATCCAATCGTCAAAACGAAATGGGACACTTTGCGATCTAACCCCAACTTTTCCTCCACAATCCGTAACGCGGTCGGCAACGTCGCATTCGAAGACGAAGTCCCAAACGCGGTTAACATCACTTCCATGATGTCTCTAAAAAATACAATCGGCGATCGACCTGCAATAAAGAAAATCGCAAGGGAATACACAAGGAACATGTGAATGCTTAACCCCGCAATCACCGCCAATACGTACCCAGACAAAGCTACAAAAAACTGTAACCCCAAAACCGCCGTGATCGAGAAAATCAACGCGGCTACCCCAATCGGCGCGAATCGCATCGCTGCACCAATAATCACCATAACCGCGTCATAAACACCCTGCAATACATCTAACACAGGCCTAGCCCGCTCAGCAGGTACCACCGTTAAAGCAACACCAAAACACAATGCAAAAAACATCACTCCCAACATTCCGCTACCTGGCGAAGAACCATCAAGCGCTCCGACCGCTTCCTGCAACGGATTGCGCGGAATAATCTCAATGATGGTCTTGATCGCACTCTTCGCTTCACGTGCCTTCGAGATCTTTTCACTAGCCGCACCGGCAAACCGCTCACGCAAATTCGCTGCTGACTCCTGAGAAATCGCTTGGCCCGGCTTCAGTGTGTTCGCAAGCCCCAATCCGATGAGCACCGATGCCGATGAGAAAAGCAACGTCATTACCAGCGTGCGCATGCCTAACCGGCCTAACTTGCGCACGTCTCCAATCTCAGCAACCCCCAAAGTCAAAGCACAAAACACCAATGGCACAACCACCATAAAAATCAAACGCAGGAATATCTCCCCCAACGGATACGCAATGTTGTCCGCAACATAAAGAAGCTGCGGGATCGGCTTGCCATCCTCCCCCTGCAAAAAAAGATTGCAAAAGATCCCAGCGATCGCACCCGTCGCTAGACCTATCAAAATCTTCCAATGCAATCCCAACCCTCGCGGCGCACCGCTTTGATTCTCACTATTCATGCAGATTACCGAGCCCCCGGCGGACAGTACTTGCTCAACCAGTCAAAGACTTCTCTATGCCAATGAATACTGTTGTACGACTTTGTCACCCAATGGCCCTCGTCCGGAAAATTCACAAACCGACTCGGTACTCCTTGCCTCTGCAACGCTTGAAACAACTCATGCCCTTGCCCTATCGGACATCGGAAATCCAAATCGTTATGGATCACCAACATCGGTGTCTTGTATTCCCCAAGCTTCCCAGCTCGTGTGTGCGGACTGAACTCCCGATACTTGCCAGGAATCTCCCAAGGCAAACCGCCATGCTCGAATTCGTCAAACCATAACTCGTCGGTCGTTCCCCACATACTCTCAAAGTTGTATACGCTGCAATGCGAAATCAAACATCGAAACTCCCGCGATATCTCATTGACCGCAAACCAATCCTGCATGTACCCGCCAAAACTTGCTCCCGCAGAAGCTATCCTCGTCGAATCGACATAAGGCAATGCTTTTACCACCCCTAACCCAGCCACCAAATCTCGGTAACACTTTCCGCCCCAATCCCCACTGATCTCGTCGCAAAACTTCTGGCCAAATCCAGTGGACCCCCGTGGATTCGGTAAAGCCACCACATACCCCTGCGCCGCCCACAATTGTGGTGTCCAACGATAACTCCAACCATCCTCCCAAGCTCCCTGCGGGCCACCATGGATCAGATAAACCACTGGCCACTTCTTCGATGCATCAAACCCCGGTGGCTTCAATATCCACATCTGCATCGAGACGGAACCCTCCACCGGTACTGCAATACTCTCCGGTAAAACCTTCTCGATCTCCTCGCTCAACGCTTTGTTCCCCGAAGTCAACTGACGGCCTCGCAACAACCCACTACCTAAGCCTCGCAACGCATAAAGCTCCGCAGGAGCATTCATCGTTGCCCTAGCTACCACCAACACTCCATTCGCGTAACTCAACCCAGTAATCTGACCAGATCGCTTATCACCAAAGTCCACCTCCAATCGCCTCGCCCCCTTACCACGCTCAGCCAAAAATAATCCAGTCGCCCCATCCTCCTCCGCTACGTAAACCAATGACTCAGGACCCACCCAAACATAATCCCCAACCGATCGATCCAATGAAGCAGTCCAAGCCTCCGGCTTGCCCGTCCACCGACCGTCCGAAGTGCAATCCACAACCATCAATTCCCACTTGTCCGCCTCATACCCCTCGCGACGCTGTGCACGATACGCAAACCTCTTACCATCCGGACTAAAACGAGGCGTGCAATCTGCCCCACGATTCCCCTGCGTTAAACTCTCCCACTGCGACTTCGGATTCTCCAAATCAATCCGACACAAATCGTAATTCGTCGTCCATGACTCCCCCGAAGACGGTACCGCCGTGACAATCAAATAACGACCATCCGGCGAAAAACAAAAATCATCACCCATACTGAAAGTCATACTCGTCGGGTTCGCATCCCGATCTCCAGGTGTCACGTCCCGACAACCCGTCCCATCAGCGTTGATCACAAAGAGATGCTGCCGCTTGTCTTCGACGTAACTATCCCAATGACGATAAAACAACTTGGAAAACGTCTTCGCTTTCACTGGACTCGACGCCGCCAAATCATCCGCCTCGCGGTTCTTGACATCCGATTCCTCAAAAGCCAAAGCACTGAACTCAGGACGTACAGTAGATACAAACGCTACCCGCGTGCCATCCGGTGACCAAATCCCCGTCGATGCCCCCGTCGATATCTTCGTTAATGCTCGCGCTTCCGAAAAACCATCTTGCTCCAACACGTAAAGCTGACTTGTGCCATCCCGATTCGACTCAAATAACAACCGCTTCCCATCCGGTGACAGACGACCATGCGTGTCCGACTTCCCAGACCGTGTCACCACCACAGCTTGCTCCTGCCCCTCGCCCAATTCCATCCGATACAACTGCGTGATCTTCTGGTTCTTCTCAGCATCCAAAAAGCGTGTCGCCTGGAAATACAAAGCCCCACCATCTCCACTTAACACTGGATCTGCATAACGCTCGAAACGAAACAAATCCTCTACCTGCATCCCACGCATTTGTACCGTCTGCGCCATCCCTGCCCCCACAAAAAATATCCCCCACAAAATCATCCAACAAATTCCAACCCGTAAGCGCATTCGATTCATGCTCCACTCCAAGAATTTCTCGTCACCAAGCACCCCGCAGTTCCGCGCTGCATCATGATAACCAAAACCGAATCCTTTGTATGCTAGCTTTAGAAATCGCCCCTACATTTTATCTAGGTAGTACAGAGGGGTAACCAGCAAACGGAAAGGCACACAATTCGCTCCAATGCGGTTTCACGATTCGCCCGTCAAGCGTCGAAAACGAGAGAACGGCTCAGAAGACGCTAGCTCCTAACCGACCCTAGCTTCTACCGCACTCGAAGGGCTTCTATCGGACTCGCAAGGGGAATCAGGGATGACAAATCGTTCGCCAGGGAGCGTCAGTGGCTGGATCTACTCGCTAGTGGTTGCCTTGGTCTGCATCGGTATGACCCTCTACTGGCAACATACACAATCCAACCAAATTCCAGGGGTGAAGTTTCCCGTTCGCACCTCACTAGTCCCCGTCGTCGAAGCCCCAACTCCAAAACTGGCAATCCACTCGGAACCACTGAGCGTCGACTCCACCTCTATCGATAAACTTGTCGATCACGAAACCTGGACAACCTATCGCTCCGATACACCTCTCTCCATCGCGATGCTCGAGCCAGCCGTAACAGCAAAGCTCCAAGCTCCCCTAGCTACTGACCTGCCTGACCCATTTCTCAACCGCACCAACGCTAAACTTGCCCAAGCCCAAAAACTGCCGCAGTCCATCGCAAACAACTCGCTCGAATCAAACTCTTCTCCTCTGATCGCTCAGCAAGTCTCTAATCTAAAAACGATTGAATCCGAATCCGAAACACCCGCTGCCTTCCTCCGTCCCGCAACCAATTTGCCTGTAGGCCGGTCAAAACTATGGCCCTCGGCTAATCAACTGATCACCGACGCGAAGGCACTCTCCGAGTTCGTTGATAACGGACAGGACTCGACGGTCAAATCAGAACTAATCACATGGATCTCCGATGTGACTTTCCTCTTCGAGAAGCTATCAACTACCGAAATCACCTCGGAACAATCCGCTGAATTGATCGCTCAAGCCAAACAGCTCTCCGGTATCGGTTTCGCATGGGCTGAATCAAATCTCGAATCGAAGTATCCGCTCGCAATCCGTACTTCCTGGATTGCACAAAGCCTACAGCGTCGCTCCATCGTGTGGGACAAAGTCTACCAATGCATGCGAGCAACCCAATCCGAAGGATACGTTCCGGTCTCTGCAAAATCCAACTCGCTGGACTTTCAAACCCTTTCTCAACATATTGCAGTCGTTCGCGATGCACTCAACAAATCCACGGATCGGCAAAGCTGGATCACTTTTCTTATGCTCGATCGCCTTGATTCACTCGCAAACGGTGAAGTCGATTCCCATGACGAACAAGTCGCTATCGCAAGAGAATTCCTCAATCGCGTTACTTTCAATCGCGTCTCACCGGATCAAAAGGCGGTTCTCGCAAGCGAAGAGATTCGCGCAATCGCCGAGGACATACACCCTTTGACGGTAATTCCAGTTGACTACCGTAAACTCCTCGCGGATCTCGAAACGATCGAACAAACGCCAATCCACCGCGCTTCAGTCGATATCGCTGAAACCATACAGTCTCTCCGATTCTCGGATTCCGATCTCCAATACGCGATCGCCGATGCTCTCAACCAAAACTACCGTAGCGCAAATATTCGCTTGAGCGTCTCCGAAGATTTCATCAACCGTTTGATGCCAAAAGACCAAGTCAGCTCGAAACCCGTGCAACAAAGAATCCTCGGAGCAGACACGCGAGGCGCAAGCCAAGTCATGACTAACCTACACGTCGACCTGCTACCTGACGCAAAAGCATGGAAGTTCTCATTGCAACTTGACGGAAATATCCACTCCACCACGCGATCGAGCCGAAGCGGTGCGACATTCTACAATTCAAGCAAAGCAAAAGTTCAATCTAGCCGCGAACTGAGGCTCGACCCCACGTCCCTGACTATCAATGGCACCCCGGCCACCGTCGAATCCCAAGAATCCCTTCGCAAATTCTCAACCAAATGGGACCAATTGCCCATCATGGGAGATATGGTTCGCTACGTTGCAAAACAAGAATTTAATCAATCAAAGCCAGTCGCACGAC
>JBEICB010000415.1:0-1990 GCA_040373655.1 Pirellula sp.
TCGATGGCGATTTCTCACCCGCAGGCTGGACAAGCCAGCATCCACGAAGAGTTGCACACGAAAGGCGCAGAGTCGCAAAATTAGCATACTTTTAATGCAAATTGTAAGCTGCGCCGCCCAGAGAGTCCTTAGAAACCACGCAAGGTGGCAATTCCTTGCATTAAGCACTCTTTCATGCGCAACACCTAAAGTTGGCGACCTAAAAGCATCGCCAAAAGCGCCATCCGAATGTAGACCCCGTTTTTGGCCTGTCTGAAATATCCCGCGATCGGTAGCGAATCGACTTCCAACGCTATCTCATCGACCCGGGGAAGAGGATCGAGAATCAACCGGGCCGACGATGGAATCTGTTCCGGCGTTAACCGATATTCATAACGGTATTTCTCAAACAACGAACGCTCCGGAAATCGCTCTTCCTGGAGTCGATTCAAGTAAATCACATCCGGAGAATGCAGATCAGACAACCGATCCGCTTGCTGTACATTAACTCCACGCTCCCGACATTGCTCGACTAACCAAGAAGGAGCCCGCAATTCCGGAGGCGAGATAAACTCAAATCCCAATCCCTCGAACTGCGAGAGAACCAGGCACAACGAATGAATGCTTCGCGACTGCAACGGGTCGAACCCAAAAACGTACTTCAAGTTCGAAAGGGTACCGAGCTCTTCCCGAATCGTGAACGTATCGACCAGCGATTGCGTGGGATGCTCATTTCCGCCATCCCCGGCATTGATAAAGGGGACATCTGATGCATCCGCAGCAATCTGGGCATCCCCAGATTTCGGAAGCCTCGCAACGATTAAATCACAATAACCACTAACAACTCGTATAGCATCCGACAAGGACTCCCCCTTCTCGAACGAAGTCGAGCCTACCCCTTGAATAAAGACGATACCTGCCCCCAGCCTTTGCGCGGCGGACTGAAAGCTCAGCAATGTCCTAGAGCTTGGTTCTAGAAATACCAAGCCAATCATTTTGTCAGATAATAACGATATCCGGCCCTTCTTCTTACAGACCTCACGCATTTGCTCAGCAACGCGAAATATCTCTTCGAGGACCGGTAAAGTTAATTGGCGAGCGGAAATGAGTTTTTCAAAGTCCATCGAATAGCTTTTTAGAAGAAATAGGTACAGATAACCGACAAAGAACTTCTCAAGCCTTTGTACCCCAATCGCAAAACTCCATTACGATACTACGAACATTGAGGATTGGGTAGCTGTTTTGCAATCCGCCCCCCTTTCGCGTATCGCACCCACCAATTGGTATTCCAATGGAACCACAAACCCCAGCAACTTGGATATCACAACAACAGCAAGACATGACCGAGGACCTGATCGCCTTGTGCAATATCAACTCGGGATCCGAAAATGTCGCTGGACTCAACGAAGCTGCTGATTGGCTCGAATGCGCTTTTGCAGTCCTAAAAACTCCCGTGCGTCGTATCACCCTGCCGGAATACCGCTTAGTCGACGACCAAGGCATCGAATCCACCTTCAAAACCGGCCCCGCTCTGCGATGGGATCTCGGCCCTGACCGAGCGACCCAGTCGAAGCAGCTACCAAGCTGCTTGTGGACGATTCACTACGACACCGTCTATGAACCCAGCGACTCGTTTCAGCGGTGCCTCACCATGCCCGACAACAAACTTTGCGGTCCAGGAGTCATCGATGCGAAAGGAGGAATCATCGTCATGTTGTACGCAGCCAGACTTGCTCAGCAATTCCTTGACCTCTCCAAGATCCAATTGAGTTTGGTATTAACCCCCGACGAAGAAATTGGCTCGCCGTCCTCGATATCCTTCTGGAAGGAAATTGCCCCCCAATTTTCAACCGGCTTTCTCTTCGAACCGACCATGGCCGACGGCAGTTTGGTCCAATCCCGAAAGGGTACCGGTACCTTCATCTTCGTGGTGCGAGGCAAAGCCGCACATGCGGGTAGAAACTTTCAAGACGGTCGTAACGCAGTTGTGCAAGCCTGCCGAATTGCTCAA
>JBEICB010000094.1:0-18933 GCA_040373655.1 Pirellula sp.
CCATCGTCGATGATCGTTCCATCGATCAGTCGAGCACTTCATACGCGCACCGACTCTTCATATTCGGCACCATCGCAGTCAGATACCAAACGGTTCTTTCAAACTAGTCCCGTGCCTTATCACTTCCTGCTGTACTCCCATTGTCGCTGATCGTTCCACCGATCAGTCGCTCACTTCATAAGCGCACCGACTCTTCATATTCGGCACCATCGCAGTCAGATACCAATCGGTTCTTTCAAACTAGTGCCGTGCCTTATCACTTCCTGCTGCACTCCCGTGGATCGCAGGAGCGATCCACGACAATGTCTCACTTCATAAGCGCACCGACTCTTCATATTCGGCACCATCGCAGTCAGATACCAAACGGCTCTTTCAAACTAGTCCCGTGCCTTATCACTTCCTGCTGCACTCCCATGGATTGCAGGAGCGATCCACGACAATGTCTCACTTCATAAGCGCACCGACTCTTCATATTCGGCTCAGTCGGGCCGCAGGCGTAAGCACTCTGCTAGACGACAGCAGGCGTCCAATCAATGGCATCCAAAGTATCGGTCACCCAAACTCCGTCAACCTTCTGCCCCACAATATGCTGACTCGGTAAGGGAACGTTGTTCTCTCGGACGCAAGCGACAACTTGCAAACCCGCCTCCCTCGCCGCTTGAATCTCCGCCAATACATCAGTGAAAAATACGATCTGCTCGGGAAGTAATCCAATGTCTCTCGCAATCGCAAGATAACTAGAAGCCTCTTTTTTGGATCCACTTGTCGTGTCGTAGTGATTGCGGAAATAGCAGGTTAAGTCCCCTTGGGTCGTGTGCCCAAAAAACAGCTTCTGCGCCAAAATACTCCCAGAGGAATAGATTCGCATATCGACGCCAGCGCGTTGCCAACGCTCAAACGCCGGCACAACATCGGAAAACACCTCGGCACGCAATGCCCCAGACCGAAACCCTGCTTCCCACACCACTCCCTGCAAAGCCTTCAAACCTGTGGTCTTGCTGTCGTTATCCATCAAGCGATGCACCAAGCCAGCCACCGATTCAATAGCCGCACTTGTAGTCATCCCCGCCGAACGCCAGGGAACTTGCGCTGCGGAAAACCCTCCATCGACAGCCAAGCTATCGAGAATTGGTTCCAAGCCGGCCTGCCCCCAATGGGCTTGTAAGTACGATTGGACGTTCTCCCTGATGTAGGGAAACATCACATCGTAGACGAACCGAATGTCGGCTAATGTTCCTTCGATATCCAGCAAGGCACAGCGACCGGTCAAAGGCGGGATCGTAGTTGGCATGCGCAAGCTACTCCTAGAGGACTACGACGGGATAATCGGTTCGGGGCGTGGAACTGAACCACGAACATCCCGAGGACCAAAACACATCGGGCTGTACTCCCCGTGTACACCTTGGTCGACATAGTGCGGCGTCCAACCTGAGACGTCTTCGAAGAACCGAATACAACGAATCCGCCGATCGTCGCAAAGGTTGAACCAGTGCTTCATGCCACAAGGGACATTGATCATGTCACCACTCTCAACCGTCACACTGAAGACCGGCCCACCTTCAGGGTGCAAATGGAACACCCCTTTGCCCTCCACCGTAAATCGAACTTCGTCCTCCGAATGGGTATGCTCCTTGTTGAATTTCTCAAGCATCGCATCGAGGTTCGGAGTTTGTGGGTGGACATTGATCACGTCGGCCGTAACAAACCCACCTGCTTCTTTGACCTTCTGAATCTCTGGAGCATATTCGTTGAGAATGTCAGCGTCGCTCGCACTCGGCGCTAGACGCCCAGCAACCTGCCAATGTTCATACCAAATTCCAAAGGGCTTCAAAAACGCTGAAATCTCTTGCGCCTCGGTTAACTGACGATTCTGGCTTGGGATATGCACGGTGGCCATAAAACAACGACTCCTGAAGGGAGGAAAAATTGGGATCGAACACGCATCCATAGCGTTCCACTATGGTAGCCCACCAACTTGATTCCTTCAAAGCTACCGACAAACAAGGTTTGGCGGCCCGAAAAATCCCCCCTTTTTTTCGGAATTCTTTAGCGAGTGACCAGAGGTGTCACGGCCTTTGCGATTCTAAGGACATGGAGATTGCGAGCAGTTCAAAACGAGGAACTGCTCAAGATCATTGCAGAAAAGGTTAGCAACGCATTCGCCAGCGACGGGCAGGCGAAAACAAACTGCGAGACAGCCCTGCGAGTCAACAAGGAGTAAGAAAATGTCAGCCATCGCCTTCGAATCCAGCCAAGTCACAACAGGCAAATTCGTTCAGCAAATGTTCGACTGGGATACTCCCCCTGCAACGCCCGCTGTTGTCACAGCAAGTCGACAGGTGGCAAACCCAACTAAGCAACAGGCACCGGTAGCTCGACGTGGACGATGCGAACACGTCGGTTCTGTCATGGGAGCCGTGTTGTCCAAATACGGTTTGAGTGTCGATGACCTGCTACATGCAATCGATCAACAAAAACGTGAACTCGCTCAGAAGCCACGCTAAATCTGGAAGGCTTGCGAACCTCAAAAGATGAGGCAACTGACCGAACGATTCCTCAAGCCCGCTCGGCTCAAGACGCCAAGATCGCAAAGGGAAAGCAAATCGAACAGAACCCAAACGAGAATTCTTAGAAACCTCTCCCGCGTTCTCTACTTTCCAGTTTCTCCTTTCAACTCTCGGAGAGCCATCGGCTCTCCGCTCTTTTGCGTGAGAAATTGAGTCTGGATCGAAGCAAACCGGCGAATACCAAGCGGTCGCGACTGGTTATAGAGGCCCGAATACTTGAGGCTACTGCTTCTTTTCGAATCCAGGCCTGGATTGCGTGTTGAGCGATTCCCAAGGCTTCGGATAGTAATAGGTCGGAACGAACGCACCTGCACGGTTTTGATAGTTCCCGTTGCAATAGTTCGTTTGCCAAGCCATCGATTCTTGACTCGATGGTTCGATCTTGTAAGCGACCCAACCGGGCCAGTACCGGGGCCGATTGTATTCTTGACGATACTCGGGAATACTGCGAGTAAACGTGTGAGGGAAGAAGTCCGGTCGCTGAATCGCCGGATCCAAATAGGTTCCAGCAAACCAGTCGTGCTTGGTTGCCGCCTTCTTGGTGACGTTGCTACCGAGTCCTCCGGGGTGATGGTGCGCTCCTCCCGGGTTGTTGGTGTGCGATGCTAGCACATGTGGTTCGCCGGCAAAAAGTTCGCCGCCCATCAAGAAATTCCCGCTCAGAATTAAAGCGGAAACACACAGGGACCGCCGTGAAATCCGGCGCAAGGGGGACAGAACGATTTGATGATTCATACGATTGACTGCCTTGCGGGGAATCCGAAGCGGTATAAGCGTTACAACCTACCCTATTCCTTCGGTTCCACACGGGCGATCCCTTCAAGAGAACTTGCAGACTTGATCCCGGAAATAGAAACAAACCGCGAGCTCCGGGTGGTCCTCTGAGCCGGAAAGCGCCAGCACCGGGTGGTTCGCCGTACCCCGTCCAATTCATCCACGCGCCCAACCAATCAGCGTCTAGAGCGTTGTGGTTTTCGATTGATTGGAACGTGCTATGAGGTGAGTGTGGCCGATTCAATCACCCCGCGGCTTGCGCGAAGCGGGCTCAAAAACTCGGGGGCAGAGTGACTGGCAGAGTGACTATCGATTTGATGATATTGAGCCGATTTGATGGTATTGAGCGGCAGCCGCCCGGTGACGGAATTGTGGTGCTGAAAGTAGCTACCCGACGCATTGCAGTGCTTGCGCACTGCTTCATTTACTATTTTCTCGAAACTGCAACTCGCGCGACGCGGAAGCGTTGCGAGTTAGTTCCCAAACGGGTCGTCGCTAGCTGGAGGAGCTTTCGGTGCGGCGCCGAATGGGTCGTCGCTCGCAGGTGCAGCAGGTGCTGGGTTGCCCGGTGCGGCCGGAGCATCTCCGAATGGGTCATCTCCTGCTACCGGTGCCTTTGGAATTGGTTCTGCCATCGGCTTGGGTTCCCCCTTAATAAGATCACCGTTGCCGCTGAATGGATCATTGGCAGCTGGGACTGGTCGTGGAGGCGCGTCGGATGGCGAGAGAGGTATCTTCGCTCCGTTACCAATACCTTGCTCGTAACGCTGACGTTGCATTTCAAGATACTTGCCTCGGGATGCTAACCGAGCCTTACGTCGAATGGCCTCGATCTGGCAACGCGTTGGACCTTGGATTCGCTCAAGAGCTTTGCCGACGTTGACAACCTTCTTGCCATCAATTTCCAATTGTGCGGCTTCTTCGAAGTCACTTACACCTGCTTCTGGGTCACCGGAAAGTGCTGCTTCGCACAAACCGCGGAAGTAGAAAGCGCGCGGGTCTTGGCTTCCCGCCCCGATGGCATCATTGAGCCACTGTTGGGCGGTAGCAGCATCCCCTCGGAAGTACGCATGAACGGCATGTCCATAAACGTCATCCAGTGGATCCTGAGCAAACGCAGGAACGAAAGTAAGGGTGGCCAAAGCCAACGTACTCAAGAAAGAGAATCGCAGACGCATGTGATTTGTACCTGTGAGAAACACTCAAAACGAAACTTACCGGAAGGAAACACCGACTCGGAACGCGGCGATCTGACCCTTCGACGTGCCATCCTAATTCCCGAAGAAAGCCGTGCAAATAAAATGGAGAATTCCAAGTAAATTGCTTATTCTGTTTCCATTCCCGCACCGGCTGGAGCGAATATATCGATTATCCGCCCCCTCCATTCCCCGCAGTCATCATTTACTACCAATTTCGAAAGGTTAGCGGCTTGGATGCGTTTCATCTCGGGTTGTTTGAGTTTCAGTGGTCGGGCCATCAGCATGGTGTTGGTTTTGAGTTTTGTGGCCACGATTCCAGTGCTTCAGTTTGCGAGTCTCGGTTATATCTTGGAGTCGTCGGGAAGAATTGCTCGCGGCGAGCCATGGGGGCGTTGTTTCCCGGGGGTGAAACAATTCGGTCTGATTTTGCGATGTGCTGTGTGGGTGTTTTTGACTTGGCTACCTGTTTGGTTATTGACCGACTTGGGGTATTCCTCGGAGCTGATTCAGCCTGGGAGCGTTCAAGCAGCACGCTTGAGAACATTCGCTAGAGTGGTTTCGATTTTTTGGGTCCTGTGGGTAGCTTGGGCGATCGCTCGCGGCGGGCGTTGGCATCATTTTCTTTGGCCTCAACCGATACGATTTGTAAAGAAGATCTTTAGCTTTGAGTTTTGGCGGGACCTGGAGACTCGCTGGTGGGACTTTCTAACGAGTCTTGAGCTTTGGAGATTATTGAAGTTAGGCTTCAAAGCGAGTTTGGGGGCTTTGATCTGGTTAGGGCTACCTGCGTTAGCGATACTCGTCGCGTTAAATGGAGCATCCCAAGTGCAACCTCAGCAGCAGGGTGGGCTCGCTCTGCTGGGATTATTCGGTGCTTTGGGAATGGCTTGGGTGTTGCAATACTTGCCTGGTTTACAGATCCATTTGGCGCGTCAATCTCCGCCGAGTCGGCAACGATTGGGGTGTATGTGGGAACGCAGAGAAGTGCGGACAGCATTCCGCCGAGCGCCGCTCTCGTTCGCTTTCGCGCAAGGGATGTTTTATGCGATGTCGATCCCGTTGTATGTGCTACGCATAGAGAAGATCCCAGAACAACTTTGGTTCGGGCTCGCAATCCTCTTTGTGACCGCGATGTTTCCCGCCAAATTACTTTTGGGGTGGGCTTGGAGGAATGCGGGGCGACGAGAGAAAAGTGCGCATTGGGCGCTGCGTTGGATCGCTTGGGTGCCGATGCTCGGTGCGATTGGGGTGTATATCGGATTTTTGTATTTAGGAAAATTCACCGTGTGGGAAGGAGGTGCAAGCTTGTTGTTGCAGCACGCGTTTCTTCCGCCTGTCCCGTTTTACATTCGTTGAGATCACATTCGCTCAGATCACATTCGCTCAGATCACGCTGTATCGCTTGTGAATACAGCGTGATTCGCGGTGTCCGTTGCACTCGGGATTTAGCGTCCCTTGGCATCACGTTTGGCTTGGACGCGTTTTCCCTTGCCAGAGACGTGACCGGCGATATTGCTGGTCTTGTTAGAGAGCGCGACGCGATTGGCTTTGGCCTTACCGGCGAGAGTCGCTGCGGCGGAGGTGCTGGGGCGTACTATACCCTTCTTGGCAGTCTCCTTGAGAACCTTGGGCTTAGCCGCGGTTGTCGGTTTCGCAGCAGCGGGAGCAACGGCGCGTTTGGTAGCGCGCTTTGCAGCGGTCTTCACCAGTTTATCCTTAGCGGCGGCTGCCTTGGCTGCTGGTTTCTTTGCAGCAGCAGGCTTGGCCTTCTTCGCGGCCTTTGGTGCAGCAACAGGAGCCGCGGCAGGTGCAGCAGCAGACTTCGTTACAGTCTTGCTTGCAGCCTTCTTGTTGATGGCTTTCTTTTCAAAGTGAAGCTCTTTACGGGTGGATTGTCGAACGGCGCGGGCTGCGGCAGTACGTTTGGTAGCCGATGGTTTGGCGGTAGCTTTTTCAACGGTTGGCGTAGAAGATGCCACGGCCAAGCGGGCTTCGAATGCTTGAAGAGCATCGTGGAATACTTGTTGCTTTTCGAAGGAACGCGAATCGAGGTTTGCCGAACCGGTAGCGCGGCCGGTCGTGCGCGATTGGCTTCGAGAGAGTTTCTGCCATTTATCGGAAAGCTTTCTCGCGTTCGCGGAATGCTTCTTCAGCTCGGCAACGCTGAGCTTTTCGATGGCAGGAGAGCGGCTAGCAACAACGAGTGCATACTCGGATGCAGTGCATACAGAACGGATTTCATCAAGTGACAAGGACATTGCAGAACCTACCGAAGGAGTGAAACATGGAATGGAATGAGAACGAAACTCAAGTCCTTAGTAGTGTAAATCAAATATCGCGAATTGTTAGTGGACATGGGCCAATGCCGAGGGTGAGAGATTTCCGGAGAGTTTTGAGGGTGTCAAGTCACGGAAACCGGCTAAGATATCATGCGTTCTCGACAGTGGTTTTGGTGGATGCCCACCGACGCGCTCTCGCCTTTTTTTGCTCACGTCGCCATGGCTGAAGATTTTTACAAGACTCTTGAAATTGAGCGGAACGCTAGCTCGGATGATATCGCCAAGTCCTACCGTAGACTTGCGCGAAAATACCATCCGGATCTCAATCCTGACGATGCGAGGGCCAAGGAACGTTTTAAGAAGATCCAGACTGCTTATGATACGTTGAGCGATCCGGAGAAGCGAAAACTATACGACCAGTATGGAACGGATTACGAGCAATTGCGAGATCCGCCTTTTGGCAAGTCACCGTTTGGTCAAGGTGCCCCCTTTGGTCAAGGCAACAGAGCACCGGGATTTGATTTTCAAGAGGGGTTTGGCGGGGGTGGCGGATTTGAGTTTCGCGACTTTTTTCGGTCCGCGACCGAAGGAGCATCTGGGCGATCCTCGCGTCGCACCCGGCGATCCGGCGATCGTGGGGGACCTGTTCCGAGCGCCGACATTGCGGCAGAAATTCCAGTACCGATCCGTGTGATGCTCGAGGGTGGCGAAGTTCAGTTTCGGCTGCATCGCAGCGACGATCGGGTGGAAGACCTTCGGGTGAAAATTCCGCCGGACATCGCACCTGGTAAAAAGATTCGGCTCCGTGGGATGGGTGAACGGCTATCGGATGGCACGAAGGGTGATCTGATTCTGACGGTTCAGTGTCAGCCCCATTCAGTGATCAAAGTCCAAGGCAACAATATTGAGATGAAATTGCCGATCAGTATTGTTGAGGCGCTCTATGGCACGAAGATCGACATACCGTGTCGAAGTGGGATGGTGACATTGAAAGTCCCGTCAATGTCCGACAGCGGTAAGCGTCTACGGGTCAAAGGCCAAGGTTTGCTTGGGGATGACGGGGTAAGGGGAGATATGATTGTCGAATTGATGATTCATCTTCCCGAGGAGATTCCTGAATCACTCGGTGAACAATTACGCGATCTTGGACGATATTACCCGAAATCGCTGCGTGATTCGATTCAGTGGTAGATTCAAGTTTCATTACAACGTTTTTTATTCCGCAAGGACTATCGCTTGAACATTCTTCTGGCTAACGATGATGGTATTCATGCCCCGGGTTTGCGAGCGCTACGAATTGCGCTCGAATCGATTGGACGAGTCACCGTTGTGGCACCGGCCACTGAGCAAAGTGGTGTTGGTCACTCGATCACTTATTTGTCACCGTTGACTTGCAAGCAGATTTACGACGGAGAAATCTTGCGTGGTTGGGCGGTAGATGGCTCTCCGGCGGATTGCGTGAAGCTAGGGATAACAGAGTTAGCGCCCAAGCCTACCGATCTGATTGTCAGCGGCATCAATGGTGGTTTGAATGCAGGGATCAACGTGCTGTATTCAGGTACAGTTGCGGCAGCGATCGAAGGTGCCTTTTTTCGAATCCCGAGCATTGCGGTATCGTTAGAAGAAGATCCGCATGCGGACTTTCAAGCGGCGGCGAGTATAGCAGTTCAGTTGATTCAGAAGATCCTGCACCATCAGGGGACGGCCGCGGAGTTGTACAATATCAACATTCCCACGAAGGCGACGCGGGATTATCGCGCAGGGGTCAATCCGCAAGTTCATGTCTTGCCAATGGGAGTGGAGCGGTACGGGGATCACTACATCAAAAGGCAGGATCCTAAGGGGCGTAATTACTATTGGTCAACCAATGATCCGCCACCCAAGCCGACCGAGCATCCGACGGACTTGATGGCATTGGCGAATGGCCATGTGACGATCACTCCATTGCAGTTCGACATGACAAAACGCGAGCAACTCCGAGTGATGCAGCAGTGGAATCTCGCCTTTGACGCTCAAAGCTAACTCTTCCCTAGAAGTTGTTTCGGGATGAATACCCCATCGCTCCAGCTTGAAAACAAACGTATCGGGTTTCTTGGGAAACTCGGGGCGATGTCCCGCAAGGAGGCTTGCCGATGGCTCAAAGAGCATTCGGCCAGTCCGGCAGAGAAGTTGACAGGCGAATTGGATCTGGTCGTGATCGGCGCAGATGAACTTCCTGATGAAGACATCCAAGCGATGTTGGGAGCGGCGTTGAAGGAGCGAATTCGCACAGGTGCGACCCGATTGATCCACGAGCATGAGCTATGGATGGAACTAGGGTTGATCGATGACCCGTCGCACAAGCAGTTATACACGCCGGCGATGGTGGCTGGGTTGGTCAAGACACGGGTCAATGCGATACGGCGTTGGCACCGATGTGGATTGTTGCCATCGGTGAAGGTAACGCACAAGTTACCTTATTTTGATTTTGAGCAAGTGCAATGCGCGAAGCAGATTGCGGCTTGGGTGACCCAAGGAGCAAACGTTAACGAACTAAAAAAGCAACTCGATGCACTTGGCGACCGCGTGGTGAACCGAAGTCTTCTTGAATTGGATTTACGGTTTGACGGGCGGCGAATTTTGTTGAGGGACGAAGGGGTACTGATTGGTGCTCACGGTCAGCTGTTTCTTGATTTTGATTCCAGTGGGAACGGATCCGTCGCTGAGTGTCAGAGCGAAGGGGAGAAAGACGGTTCAGAGTCGAATCCAGAGATATTGACGTTGGACGTAGCGCACGAAGCAAGATCAGGACAGAGAAATACGCAGCAAGAGCCAACGCAAGGACCTTTGGGTCGAGAAGCGATGATATTGGCTGCTGAGGAACTGGAAGATCGCGGGCAGTTTGATGAAGCGATCGAGTGGTATCGCGTGATCTTGGCACAGTTTGGGCAACATCCTGAGATCGTTTTCACCTTGGCGGAATTGCTGTTACGAGTTGGAGAAGTGCATGCGGCTCGAGAGCGTTTTTACAACGCCATTGAATTAGATGAGGACTTTGTCGAAGCGCGAGCGAGTTTAGGATGTGTGCTCGCCGAGACAGGACAACTCGACTTGGCCGTCGCAGCCTTTGAGGGAGCTTTGCTACGCGATGAGAATTACCCCGATGTGCATTATCACTTGGCATCGGCACTTGACGAGTTGAATCGGTCTCAGGAAGCCACGAAACATTGGTTGCGATTTCTGCAACTCTCACCGCAAAGCCCTTGGGCAGACGAAGCGTTAGAACGATTGGGGCGAATCTAGTTTCAGGCGTTTCGGGTACGTCGAACATTTGGTTGCGAGATGGCCTGAGATGGGTTTGCAGTCCCCTCAGGGCTTGGGAATTTGATTGCGTCGGTAGAATTTCAGTGCTCACGGTTGGGGTAACCCATATAATTCACCCATATAATTCACCCGAACCATATTGCGGAACGAAGTTCGTTCCAAGTCGATCGAGGCGGGGGAAGTGGGGAACCGATGGGCGCCGTGGTTACTCTTGTGCAATTCAAGACTTTGATGGTTTACTCGCTTGCCGTACTTTGGATGTGCTCAAGTTGGGCTTGCGCTGATTTCGTGTTGTATCAGTTACCGGGATCACAGACGACGGTGCTGCTCGAGGGGAAGACCAAGAGTGTCGGTCCGAGTACGTTTGAATACACACATCCGACGATGGGTACGATTACGTTGAGTCGTGAGAGTGCGATAGTAATCAAAGCACCAACTCGGGAGGAGGAATATCGTCGCCTGTTTTCACATGCTCGTGAGACAAAGGTCTTTGAGGATTATATTCAAGCGGCACGTTTTGCGCTTCGCAGTGGGATGTTGGAAGCGTTTCGCGACTGTTGTAATGCAGCTTATAAGATCGAGCCGGGACACCCCACGATGCAGCGGTTGCTCGAAGCCCAGCGCAAGCTACGGCAACCGTTGGCGTCCTTGGAAGATTCCGGCCAACAAGGGGCCGAGGCAGAGTTGCGAGCGGCGGTTCCGACCGAGGGTATGCAGATTGTTCGCAGCGTGCACTATGTCATGTTGCACGACACGGGGGATACAAAATCGGGACGCAAACGGATACCTCGATGGCAAGCGAGACTCGAGCTATTGGAAAATATGTATGAAGCGTTTTTTATGAAGTTTGCGTTGGAGGGGGTGGTTTTAGAGATTCCGAAGGAGCCGTTGAAGGTGGTGTTGTTTGGTCAGGAACAAGATTACTTGCGGTATTCGAGGCAGCGCGACGCAAGTCTTGCAAGTGCATTGGGGTATTGGTCAGCAGAGGACAATATTGCGGTGTTTTTCGATCAAGGGACGACAGAGCGGATGCGCATGCTCGATGCCCATGCGAAAGAATTAGCAAAGAACAAGCTACGGGCGAGGGGGACAGCTCAATCGCGCGATGCGGCTTATCTGGCTAACACTGTTGAACTCTTGGTCAAACTGACCCGAGAGAGTGACGACGTGGAAGTCGTATCGCATGAGGCGACCCATCAGCTAGCGGGTAATACAGGGTTGATGCCCAGGGGGCAAGTAGCTCTGCGATGGGCGCATGAGGGGTTGGCTAGTTATTTTGAAACCTCAAGCGATTCGGGTTGGGGAGGTATCGGCGCAGTCAACGAAGGTCGGTTAAAGAGTTATCAGCGAGTCAGCTCAGATCCTCGGCGTGCCCGAGTAGAGTTGTTGATTACCGACGGACTCTTTGACATCGCTCGCGATACGCGCGAAGCAGCCGATGCCTATGGGCAAGCTTGGGCACTTACCCATTTTCTCATGGAACATCATTTTCAAGCGTTAGTCGAATACTATCGACAAGTAGCCGAATTGCAAGCGAAAGGTTTTGGTAGGGGTGAGGGTGGATTGGATCGACGAGAATTGGTCCGACTCTTCAAAGAGCGCTTTGGTGAGATCGATACCTTAGAACAACAATGGCACTCTCACATGCGAACGCTTGAGACTGATTTGGATCGAGCACGTGCAGCCGCTCGCAATTAGTCGGTTTGAATTAGGATTGAGGGATGAGTTCAAGGCACACAACGCGGTTTGCACCGCGGACGAAGAGTAGTCCGTGGGATAGAACGGGTGGTGCCCAGCTAGGGGGTTCGATCAATGGAAGTTTGTCTTTGGGATCGACGAGAGTCTGCAAGTCCATTTCCGTAAGAACCTTCCATTCATCGGATTGAAGGGAGTAGAGTTGCAGTTTTCCATACTCACCGAGCCATAGCCAATGTCCATCGACAATCAGACCGGTACCGCGATCGCGATTGCGTTGGCTCCAAACAACTTTAGGTGGTTGATCGTCTTGGAGTTCGATGCAACGGATGTCGGTATCGGGAGGATTGCGACCGCTACTGGCATATAGGCGTTTTCCGTCGAGTAGTGGAGTGGTCCAGTGGGTGCGCATGGCTTGAGAGGATCTTCCACCGGAGTCTTTCCAGAGCAAATTGAGTTGTTGGTTCTTCCATTCAAGAAGTGCGCTGCCGATTTCGTAGGCTTCGGAGATGAATATCTTATTGTCAAACACGACGGGGCTTGCGGCATTGACACTTTCGAGCATCGCCGCGCGCCAAGGAAAGAACGCTTCGCCAGATCCGTCCTTGGCTTGGAAGGTGAGCAAGCCTTCGCGGACAATGGCGACACAATGATCGATACCGCCGAGGGAAGCGATGATCGGGGCCGAGTAGCTAGCGAGGTAATTTCCTACACGATAGACTTCTTTACCGGTACGTTTATCAAGGGCGACCATCGCAGAGCCGTTGGGTTTGGCGCGGGGTAAGTCATTGATGGATGGTTCACCGCGCAAGAAGCCTTGTTGCGGGCTACCACCGACCATCGTGATCAAGAGGTTTTCGTAGACAAGCGGGGTGGCACCGACGCCAAAGAAGTTAGGGACAACACCATAGTCTTTGCTCATTTCACGTTGCCATCGTTCGTTACCGGTAGCAATGTCGATACAAGCGAGCCGTCCGGTGACTCCGTAGATGTAGACGGATTGCTCATCGACGAGTGGGCTGGCGCGAGGGCCGTCGTTGTAGCCGTATTCATCGCGATAGTTGACGGGTGCTTCCCATTTCCAAAGGAATTTACCGGTTTGAGCTTCGTAGCAACTCAAGCGTTCGACCGTATCAAAGCGATCGAATTGGAACCAACGTCCGTAGGCTGCCACCCCATTGCCATACCCGATGCCAGTCTTTTGGGACCAGAGCACTTTTAAGCCTTCTTTAGGCCATTGCTTAAGAATCCCGGTTTCAGAACTTTTTGAATCATAGCGAACCCCGAGCATGCGAGGCCAGTCTTCACCCTGAGTTCTCGTCCAGAGGGAAAGCTTGTCCGGTTGTGCTGAAGTTGAGTTAGAAGAGACTGTTGTGTTGGATTCAATCGGTTGAGAATCCAAGGTTCCGGTTGTTTCAGTGAATAATTCGCTGCGAGATTCGCAGGCCAGGTTGGCAATCCCTAGGCCTCCGACAAGAATGAACCAGAAGGTTTGTAAGCATATAGGAAGGAGCTTTTGACGTGCTGGGTTGCTTGGGAGATCGCGCTGCATAGACCGCCAACTAGAGTTCGTCGAAAGGAAAATTAAATTATGGAAGACTTGGTGATAACGGAACATTTGACGATTCCGGCGAGTGAACTGCAAGCAGTTTATTCCCGAAGTGGGGGTCCTGGGGGGCAAAACGTCAATAAAGTGAACACGAAAGCGACGCTGATCTGGGATCTGAACACCTCCGAAGTGCTATTTCCTATGACTCTGGTTCGGTTTAAGGCTTTAGCAGCGAATCGGATCACCGATGAGGGGTTGGTGAAATTGCATTGCCAAGTTCACCGGGAACAATCGAGGAATTTGCAGGCTTGTCGCGATCTCTTGCGACAATTGGTACTCCAGGCCCTGCGGCCGGTCATCGAGCGTAAACCAACGCGACCGACAGCGGGTGCGAAACGCCGACGCTTGACAGAAAAGAAGATGACCGGGGAAAAGAAACGAGGTCGGGGCGATAAGTGGGAATAGTGGTGGTAACAGTAGCTTCGCAACTCTAATAGGTAACCTGGGGTTACGAAGTCGCGGGACTACAGTTTGCCCAAATATTGCAGGAGATCGGCGAGATCTTGAGGACTCTTTCCTTCGAGCAGGCCAGCGGGCATCAGGGATTCGCTTGAGTTCCCTTTTTCTGAGATTTGATCCGCGTTGATTCGGTAAATGTTTCCGTCCGCTGCTTGGAGGGTCACCCCGTCGGCAGCGTTGTAGATCATCATGCCTGTGATGATTTCGTCATCGATGGTGCGTACACGCATCGATTTGTAACGATCGGAGATATCGCGACTCGGTTCATAAATCGCGCGCAGGAGGTCTTCGGTGGCAAAGCGTTTAGCGACCCCGGTTAGTGCAGGGCCAAGGGAGCTTTGCCCTCCGTGGCACAGAGCACATTTGGATTGGTAGAAGGCCTGGCCCCGTTCCGCGTCTCCTTGGAGTGTTTTTAGGGATTGTGCGAGTTGAGGGATATCGATGGGGGAAGCTGGGCGAACGAGCGAAGCGAGTTGTGCGGGGTCGAGCTGGGACTGCAAGTAGGCATCCCAATCGTTCCAATCTTCAGAAGTTGGGGTTTGAGGTTTTTCGTTTTCGGCTGCTACTTTGCGGGTCCGTTCCAAGATGGCTTTTTTGGGTAGTGGCACGTTTGCGTTGAAGGTTGCAGAAAGGAGTTTAGCCAGGATCGGGAATTCTCTGCCTACTTGTTTGGGGGAAAGGTCTTGAAGAGCCTTCCAAGCGTTGGGCCATAGGGAGCGATCGGCAGATTCAAGGGCTTGAAGATAGAGGTCATACTCATTTTCTTGGGGACTGGAGGCCAAGAGGTTCAAGGAGGCCTCGCGGGTGGTTTCGGTTTGGAAGGCTTGGATGAGGGTCTCGCGAAATTCAGCAGGTGGTTTCCCGTTGAGGGCGAAGGGTAGGATTGCGACGTTCCATTGCTCGGGCGGCGTATTTTTCAGGTCTCGCTGCAGTCGTTCGCGGATGCTGTTTTGGATGTCTTGGGAAAAGGACTGAACGACAACAAGGTCACCGGCATCGATAGGTGAGGGCAATGTCGCGTAGGCAGCGCCGAGAGACTGGTCTCGCATCAATAGATTTGCAACCAGTTGTTTGATACGGGTTGGCCATTGATTATCGGTGTAAAGACCACGGTTGCGAACTTTTTCTGGTAGCTCTGCGAGGGTGGTCGCGGTTTTGCGGGTTTGCTCTTCGGAGCGAGGAGCACCGCATTGTGCGATGCAGCAGAGCATGTGCAAGTCTGATGTTGGATGGCTATTTTCTTGGATTTGGCTCAATGCGTATTCGAGGGCTTTGGGATCCGTTGGTTCAAACATAGCCATGGTGCGAATGGCCTCTGCTTGCAAGCCGACTTGGCCGTCTCGCTCGGCTTGTTGCGCAAAGTAAAGAGCCCATTTCGCCCAGCTATTGCGAATGTCTTCTTTCATCCGGAGGGAGAACTGGCCTCGGTAGCCGTCGAGGGAGTCCGCAGGTGCGTCCCCTTGGGGTGGCAAGTTCTTTCGGCGATCGCCAAGTACGGATTGCATGAAAGTCAAGCATTCCATTTGATCTCGGGTAGAAAGTTGCTCGCGATTCGATTCGATCCAAGGTGAAAGGGCTTCGAGTGTCGCGATATCGAGTGCGTCTTTTGCGGGACCGAAGAGTAGGTTCGCAGCGAGTAGGTCGAGCTTGTTGTTGATCGGGGCACTGGATGGGGGTTGGTTCGTACGGCTCAGGGCCCATAGGTAGGTGCGTCGCAACGCGTTGCCGGCAGGGGAGTCGGCGACGGGGAAGTAGTTCCATTCATTCATTGGCCAACGTCGCCATCCGAGGGCTTCAAGTCGATTGCGAGGTTCGCTTTGTCCAAAGTGAAACTCCCATGGCGTATGAGCTTCGGGCAGATCGGTCAATTGTGGGGTTGGCAATTTTGCGAGTTCACGTTGCAGTCGAGGTTCGTCATTGGGGTTGATATTCCCTCGACCGAGGATCCACCAAGCTGCGTTACGAACGGAAGTGTCGTTGGATTTGGTCGCTTGAAGGAGGGAATCGGTAGCCAAACGAGTACCGAGTCGGGTGAGTATCTGTGCGCCCCGTTCGCGCCATCGGGCAACAGATGATGGATCTGCGTCAGGAGTCCATTGCCCTGTGACGAAGCGGGCGAGGAGGTCCAAGGCTTGACCGTTGGCAAGAGGTCGCCAAGTCGATTCAGACCAAGAATCCCAGGGGCAGGGAGCGGCCAGAATGGTGGCGAGTTTGGTCGCAACTTCTGGGGAGATCTGGCCGTTGGGAGTTTTGGTTTGAGCAAGTAGTTTTGCGAGCGATTCGACCGGGTTGGCCGGGGCTTCGGCGGATTGTGATTTGTAGGAGATGCGGTAGATGGCCCCAGTGGTTCCGCGTCCGCCGACGCTAACGAGCAAGTCACCTTTGGGTGTGACACAAAGATCGGTCGGTGCGAATCCAATGCTACCGGAGGGTTGCATAAAGATTTCGGACGGGAGACGATCTGGAATCCGTTCTTCCGGGGGAAGGTTCTCTGAGGGATAGACTGCAAGGATACGCCCAAAGGTCCAGTCGAGGACAAAAGAGGCTTCTTGGTATTTTTGCGGAAATGAATAATGTTGATAAACAGCTACACCGGTAGGTGAACCACGACCTAGACGAGCTAGGGACATCGGCATGGTTATGCGGTAGTCGTCGTCTTTCCAAGCGGGCCCACACCAACCGGCATCCGAGCCTGGTCCAAGCGCAAGGACGCGCGTAGGGCGGTACCATGGCAAGGTCGCTTCGCGCTCGTCGTCGGAGTCATAGGTCACGACTTGGCCGTCAGGCAAAAAATCAAAGTCATAGCAATTGCGAAGACCGTGAGCCCATACACCCCGTTTCGAGAAATCTGGGCTAATACGCCAAAGAGTACCAGCACGAGGTTTCGGGATGGTGTCGAAGTTCCCAGTTCGCAATTTAGAAATTGTGGCAGCGAAGTTACCGACCATTAGGTACCAATGCCCGTCGGGTCCACGTCGGATAGCGTGCGAATCGTGTTCACCTCCGGTGGGAAGCTCGAGGACCCGCTGAGGAGGTTTGTCGGCGATGGAGTCACTGTTGGAGTCATCGGATCTCCACAAGCCTCCCTCGGCAACAAAGTAAAGGGAGTTTTTCTCGATCCAAAGGCCTTGTGCTCCTTGTTTGATCGGATTCGGTGCGTTTGGATTTGAGTTCTTTGGGTTCCAATCAATTGCCGATTCGTATATGCCGTCTTTATCGCGATCGATCAAGGTGCGGATATAACCAGGCCCGGAAATGACAGGTTGGCCTTGTGCATCGAGGGTCATGCAGAAGCAATCGTGAGCAAGCTGGTCATCGGCGACACGCTCGACTACGAAACCGTTGGGTAAAGAGAACGGGAGTTCCTCAGCAAGGGAAAGCGTGCGGACAAAGATCGGGGTGCAGGCAATCAGCAATGCGAGTGCCTTGGTAAGCCAACTCATGGAGTGCGATGCCGCGCGAGTCCATCGTTGGTATTCAAGGGGGAGTGGATTGTTGCTTACGAATGGGTAGCGTGAGTTGTGCACAGGATTTGACGGGGAAACAACAGGAGTTGACTTGGAAGTGACAGGGTGCTGACAGGTTTTCCACCGAGTTATCGACGGAGTGGAGTTCAAGGTGTAAATCAGAGGGTGAGTCAAGATGGGGTGGTTTAGTAGCAATCGTGAGGAACCGTGAACTATCGTATCGGATTTTTCGTGAGTTCAAGGTGCAGGGGTGGTTTGAATCGAATGAAAAAATCCGGAACGTTGAAAAATCGGCTTTTCCTTTTTCAAAGCTCCGTCGGTAGGTTTCCCTCAATCTCGAGAAGTGGTTTATAGTATGGAGTCGAAGCGTATGGGCTTCCGTTTCCCCGGCGGAGGTTCTTGGGCTTTCGAGCAGGGTTGTTGAAAATACCGACAAAATTCCTAGCGATGCAGCGGAGTGGAGTGATGCGAGTAGTTACTTTTGGATTGCGAACGAGCGTTTTGACTTCTTTGCTCTTTGCGGTGCAGATAGCGTTTGGGCAATTAGCCCCAAATACGTTGAAGGGGGTTCGTCAGAACGATCGCATCGATGTGCTTCGAGATGGCCAATTGGTGACTTCTTACGTGTTTCGTTCGGGAAGTAAACCGGTTTTATGGCCGATTCATGGGCCGGATGGGCATCGGATGACCCGATCGTATCCGATGGATGCAACGGTACCGAATGAAGCGCACGACCATCCGCATCACCGTGGTTTGTGGATGACTTTTGGTGAAGTTGCCGGCGCAGATTGGTGGGCTGAGGGGAAAGGAAAGGGGTTGGTCGCACACCGCAAGGTCGTATCGTTGAACGATTCCGGACCGACGATTACTTGGGTAGCCCAGCACGAGTGGTTCAAAACGGCGGATTCCGGCGAGCCGGTCGGACCTGCCGTTCTGCTGGAGACTTGTCGTTACAGTGTCTCTTCGACGGAATCGCAGACGGTGATTGACTGCGAGTATCTGTGGAAGGGTGATGATGGGAAGCAGGCCGTAGCCTTCGGAGACACAAAAGAAGGTATGTTTGCAATCCGGGTCCCCGAGACGATGCGTGGGGATAAGCCGGGTGGAGAGATCCTGAATAGCTCCGGGGATCGACAAGGGGATGCGTGGGGCAAATCTGCCAAGTGGGTTGATTATTCCGGGCCGGTAGTGCCCAGTGGCGATTCGAGTGCGTCGCCAGGTATCTATGGAATTGCGATTTTGACACATCCAGCAAGTTTCCGTCCAGATGGCTTATGGCATGTTCGCACGTATGGACTTTTTGCTCATAATCCTTTCGGAATCAAAGACTTTATGGGCCAGCGGACGAAGACAAATTCAACGAGTTTGGATCCAAAGCATTCGGGCGGATACTCTTTGCCACCGGGCGAGTCGTTGCATTTTCTCTACCGTGTGGTGTTTCATCGCGACCGCTGGGACGTTGCGACCGGAGACAAAGAGTGGCAAGCGTTTTCTGAGACGAAACCACAGTTGGATTCGTCAAAGAAAAATGAAGGAATCGGTCTGTGAGCAAAGGATCGAATCAAGAGTCACCAATCAGCG
>JBEICB010000419.1:0-1815 GCA_040373655.1 Pirellula sp.
CCCCTTAACGTGCCCACCTCCCTACCCCGTAGAACTACCATGCGTCCTGCACGACGGAATACACGAATCCTAAAGTGGCTGTCCTTCACGACGTTGCTATCGCTCACCCTCTTTTGTTGCACCTTGCAACTATCTTCCGCACAAGTTCAACAATCCGATTCCACATCGCCCCCTTCAGACATCTCAGCACAACAACTCGAATTCTTCGAATCCAAGGTTCGCCCGTTGCTCATCGAACATTGTTACGAATGCCATAGCGGTTCGGAACGACAGGGAGGATTTCGCTTGGACTACCGCCAAGCACTGCAACAAGGTGGAGATAGCGGGCTTGCTATCGATCCACAAAAACTTGACCAAAGCCGTCTCCTAATGGCCATCCAATACAACAACCCCGATCTGCAAATGCCACCAAAAGGCAAACTGCAACAAACCGAAATCTCCATCCTCACAGATTGGGTTTTGCAAGGGGCACCCGACCCGCGATCCGAAATTCCAGACGCTCCCAACAATCCAACTTCCCAAGATCCTGATTCCAACAAAGCACTCGGAATGAGTATCGAAGCCGGCCGCCGCTTCTGGTCCATGCAGACTCTCTCAAAACCCAAAGTCCCCAATTCAATAATCGCCACTCGAGACAACGCGTCTCGACCACATTCCATCGAAACTACAAGCGACGCACCACAAAACCCCATTGATGCTTTCATCGCGGAAAAACTGTATGCCAACAATCTAACGTCTACTCCCCCTGCCTCTCGACGCGAACTCCTCAAACGCCTAAGCATGGACCTGATCGGCCTTCCACCAACCGCGGACGAGTACAGTGCGTTCGAACAAGACACTGCACCGGGGTCCACCGAACGACAGATCGATCGATTGCTGAGCTCCCCTCAATATGGTGTCCGATACGCCCGACATTGGCTCGATGTCGCACGGTACGCAGATTCCAACGGACTCGATGAAAACATCGCCTACGGAAACGCTTGGCGTTACCGCGACTACGTCGTCCATGCAATGAACCATGACAAACCTTTCAATCGTTTCATAGAAGAACAAATTGCAGGCGACCTACTCCCAGATGCTAACCAAGAATCCATTACCGCTACCGGACACCTCGTTCTTGGCGCCAAAGTCCTCGCCGAACCTGATCGTGAAAAACTCAACATGGATACCATCGACGAACAACTCGATGCTCTTGGGAAAACGTTTCTTGGGATGACCTTCGGCTGTGTCCGCTGCCACGACCATAAATTCGATCCGATCAAACAAAAAGACTACTACGCGCTTGCAGCAATTTTCAAAGGAACAAAAACGTTCGGCGACAGCAATTTCGGAGCCATCAAACACTGGAACGAAGTCTCCTTCGCCTCCCCAGATGAGAAACAACATCTCAAAACCATCGACGCACAAGTTGCCGAAAAGAACGCGGCTTGGAACAAACTCAAAAATGAAGCGGTTCAAAAACTCCGAGAACAAGTCCGAGCCGATGCCGCAGAGTACTTAGCGGTCGCTGCTACCCTATCGACAGAAGCAACCCTCAACGACTGGGCACAAGCCGGAGCGAAATCCGATGCGCGACCACACCCCCTTCATCCTCGTGTCCTCGCAAACGCACGCCGCTTTCTGGAATCCCAATCAGAGAACCCTCTCTTCGCTGTTTGGAGAGAAAAAGCTGTAATCGTTGACACCCAAGCAATTCGTACACACTATCGGGAACTCTTCGCACAAGCTGACCAAGAGTGGCAAAAAGCCAAAGCCGCAGACGCCAATATCAAGCACCTGACCGACCCTATGCTCGAAGCGGCTCGCAACGCCCTC
>JBEICB010000364.1:0-3243 GCA_040373655.1 Pirellula sp.
CGATTTCACAGGTACAATAACCATTCTAATTAACAATTCCAATTTACCCTCGTTGGCCCCTTCTGTTCTGTCGTGCCTCCCTAGAAAATGGAATTCCCACCGATTAGGTTATCCCAACCTGATTTCTGGAGGACTCCGATGACCCAAACAATCTCAGATAGCTGGAGCAATGGGAAAAGTTACCATTCATCTGGATATGGAACCCGCTTTTGAAGGTCTACGAGGAATTCAAGATAGCGAACGATTTCTTTTTTAAAATCGTCATGATCACCCAAATCGCGGGTAGTGAATGCATGAATCGCATTTCTTCTTTTCTGAATCTTTAGTACCCAATCGTTCCAATCATCAGAACTGCTCCATATGCTTTTTTGAAAGAATTGGCGTAGTGGTTCAAGGGACTGAATACCGGGTTCGACATGGTTTCCTTTTTTCACAATAGCATTAACATCGGTCTTATAGGCTTCGTAAAAAACGGACAAAAACCACTTCATCGTTCCCTCGACGAGCGCACCCAAGTTTGCCCAGCCGAGTATTAAATGCGCGTTGGGACAACGTGAGTCTGGTGCATGGATCCATAACCGAAGCGATTCGCTCATTTCTATTTGCAAGTCAAGCCGCGATTTCGACAGTAACCTAGTAGCCTCATCTGGTGCCCATCCACTAGCATCTTTCCAAAATGCGGCAATTGCTCTATTTGTCTTTACTATTTCTCTGATTGCGTTTTCTACGTCATTGGACATGATTCTACTGAGTATTGGTCAAACACAATTGCGTTGACCGCATTTCCTATTTGTATGGAGGTTACATGATTCGCGTTCAATGGTAACTGGTAGATATTTCTGTCAATCATGATTCCATTCGACTTTTTGAATTACGGGACAAAAGTTTTGAAAATTCGTCTATCAACATGAGGTAAGGCCAAGGAAACGGGTAGAATCGATTTTCCTAAGCGACAGCTATATTCGTTCACGCGATTAATTAATTCTTCTACGCACCTCGCCCGGCATCTCGATCTTGTCTGAGGTAGATTTGCATCCGATCTTCTGGGATGCCGAATTCTCCGAGTATGCGACGAATCACATCGCAAATGGAATTGGCCGATAGGTTCGATTCGATAAAAAGATCACCGGGTAGTTCCATGGCTTTGCGTAGTGAAACACGATCCCTTGTTACGATGCGATGACCGCGTGGTGAGATGAAGTCGGGATGTTCCTCGAGCGATCGAAAACGAGCCTCGTCTGCCGATAGAAGGTGAAGACACACCAACTCATAGAAACGTTGCCAAGTTGTGATTCCGGTCGTTGCCTTTCCATCGAGCACGAAGCCATGTGGACGCTTGTAAGTGAAGTTCTCGTCAAGTCGATGTGGTTCCTCCCGATTCAAGTCTCGAATGATACGATCGTTTTCAGCATCGTTTCTCTCGCCGGTTTTTTCAGCTTCTTCCAGCCGAACGCTCGTGTATTTTTGCACCAAAGCGGAGAGTTCTGTCGCGTTCTTATCAAATGCGGCGGCTTGTGTATTGTAGGCCCTTTTGAACTCAACACCGGCTTCAAAAGATTCAGGATCGTTGTGATCGATGGCTTGCCAAATGTCGTCGGAGAGAGCAAGCAAGTTCTCTCGAACGGCTTCAAGATCGTTCAAAAGGTTCCGAATACGATTCGCCGTTGTCGGGCTGTTTAGATTCATCTGCTACGATTCCACTTGGTTAGAGTTCTTTTAATTTCCCACTTTTGATGAGCAAGTCAAACTGCTTCTGAACACTTCTGGGCATACTTCCACCGCGTACCAAGACGCCTAGCTCCATGTTGATCGTGAAAGCTTGCTGGGTCAGATTGGCCGAGGAAAGAAACATCCACTCATCGTCTGCAACAGCACATTTCACATGGAGGATTCCAGGTTTACCACTTTCGCTCAGAGACCTGTTTTCTTTGGGCCAATAATACAGCGTAGAACAGTCTGCCACTTCCTTGCCGAGCGCTCGAAGCGTACTGTATTCGCTTTCCCCCCTAATCTTGTCCGGAGTCTCGATAATTACCGTAAGCTGAACTCCTCTTGCTGCGGCATTTACTAAGGCTCTTGCGATATTTGGGATGGAATAGACAGCAAAGCTTACGAGTGTGATCCGTTCTTTGGCCGCATCAAACAACTGCAGGATTGCTTGTTCGGTTCGTCGAAATGGATCTCCCTGGACGTCGGGGCCCGTCCAAACGAGTTCCACCGACTGAGAATCGCGATGGTGCTTTTGCGTGATGACCGCAGCACGTAATGCTATCGCAACGGATTGGGCAGAAAGGCTAGGAGTTTCTGCTCTCCATCGATTAAGAAATACCATCACTGTGTCGCGGTGGCGGTGATGCGCGATTTTCCGAGAGACTTCCGCTGCGAGAATCCCGTCACTCGAAGACGAGATTACATCAGCCAGCGTGTCGATGATCGCAAGCGGTACAGCCATGGTAAGTTCATGGGCCATTTGGGCGATTTGTCGTTCTTGATCCATGGTCCATCACCTAGAAAAAAGCTAGATCATCGCGGTCGATGGTCTGGACGAGAACGGCTCGATCGAGGAACTTGTTCCCGCGTTCGCAGGATGTTTCGGCTAAGAAACTACAGGCATGGCATGCAGCGCCGTGGAGTGTCTCTGAATCTGCTCGGTGCTCTGAGCAAAGTGGATCCGACGCACACAGACTCATTCGTTCTAGGGCCCTTCGGATATGCCTACCGAGTTTGTCGGGACTTCCAAGGCTACAGAGACCGCCGAGGGTCCCCTCGCTATCGGGAGCTGCCGTGTAAACCAACAACCCTGCCATCGGCTTGCCATCAAGCGGATCGCACGAATAGATCCTCTCGGTTAGCGAGGCGCTAGTGTAGCCGCATTCGACCGCCAGCTGACGGATTAACGCATGCGAGAATGTATGGATAAGCAAATACCTCAGTCCCGGAAAGCCCGTAGCATCTAGGTTTTTTGTTTCACGCCAATCCAAGTACGCCTTCTGGAGTTCCTTTTCGTAGCTTTCGTTCTTTTCAACCCAGGATTGAATCGATGCTTCGTCGAATTGGAAGAAGATACCTTCACCGTTGGTCTCGCTAGCAGGAAGCCATGTTGGGGCCTTACGTGAAAGTTGCCCCCTTCTTTTGCTGGGTAACTTCGCAGCACTATCGAAGTCGCGCGACGATTGCAGTCGCGTAAAACCAACAAGACTTCGTACTTCTCTGAGCTTCTCTACAAGGACTATCTTTTCGAAG
>JBEICB010000343.1:0-3852 GCA_040373655.1 Pirellula sp.
ATTAAGTAGGCGTGACATTGGAACGGTGCGTTTTGAAGGCTAACGCAACGGGAGTTTATTGCGATCATTTGGGACCTACCACCGACATTGAGAACCCATAGGAGTTCTTCGTGCAGCCTTAGGGGGTTACCGTCGCGTTATAGTACGATGCACAAAGGACTCTGCTCGCGAACTTGACCAGCATTCCTGGCGTTGCGAGTAGAGCAAGCAGTGCCAAGGATGAATCCATGTTAGATATTGTAGAAACAGCTGTTAATGCTGGTACGTTCAAGACGCTTGCTGCGGCGGTCGGAGCAGCAGGTTTGGTGGATACACTGAAAGGGGCAGGACCGTTTACGGTGTTCGCACCCACAGATGACGCCTTTGAGAAATTGCCCTCCGGGACAGTTGAGAGTCTGCTTCTGCCCGAGAACAAGAGCAAGCTAGTAGGTATTCTGACACATCATGTGGTTGCAGGTAAAGTGACAGCAGCCGACGTACAGAAGCTTACGACAGCCACAACCGTTGCTGCGAAGCCGGTGAAGATCGCAGTCAAGGATGGCAAGGTCATGATTGATGATGCGACCGTCACATCAGCTGACATTCATTGCACCAACGGTGTTATCCATGTCGTCGATTCAGTAATCCTACCGAGCTAACTCAATGAATAATTCGTTCTACAGTAACTTATCGAAGCTCTGCTTCGTTCTTGGGTTCGCCTCCATTTTGGGCTCCATTGCGATTTGGTTCCTAACCGGCGGTGAAGCGGCAGAATCGAAGGCCCATGCTGAGCGCTTTGGGATATTCGTTGGAGTCTGGGCGCCGACATTCTTTGCGCTTTCGAATCGATTTGAGTATTCGGCCAGCATTCTGAAGGCGTAGGGCAAGCAACCCTCAAAGCTTACCAAGTGAACCTGATGCGCTAGGTTTTGAACAATCTTCAAATCGCCTAGCGCGTCAAGTTCCATCTAGCAGATTTAGCTGGTGCAGATTTGGCTGCTGCGAATTTGGCTGGCACAAGTTTAGCCTGTGCAAATATCGGTCTGTGCAAATTCATCTTGCACTTCAAGTTCTGTTGACCGAAGCATGGAAATCAGCTCACACACGCGGCACTACATCAAAGGTCAGGTACCTATCGAATTACGAAATCGAATCACAAATCGGAGTACCATGCTCTAGGCTCGTTGGTAGAAAAAAGCTCCATCGTTGAGTCCAGCGTCTTTCGGCTGTAGCGGAGGCTGGTTTAGAAACAAAAGGAAACGCTGAACTGGCGGTCTGGATGGTTGTGAAGGAATAAACAAACAATCACGCAGATACCCAAAGGGGTTTCCCACGACACCTGGTCATTTTCTATTTCAACAAATATATAAATGAGCCATCAAAGCTCATGCTCTCGTAATCTCTCGCATTCATCACGAGGGCAACAGATGTTTCGCCACGGGAATACCATGTCTGCGGAAGAAGCTAGCGTTGAGGGGATTGGCTAGCAGTGGTTAGTGAACTTGCCAAACTACGAGTCCTGGTGGCGAATTGCCTTCGATCACGCAATATCCGTCATCGGTCATTAGCACATCCCACCCTACTAGAAGGGCTTCAGGGAGGAATTCGCAGATACGTAAAAGTCCCTGGATCATCGATGCGTAATGGGGAATAGAAACTCTTTCCATCGCGACTTAATCGTAGCTCGTTTGAAAAGTTCCTTATTCCAGGTCCTTAGGAAGCGCAACCAGGATCGCGCGGCGAGGTCTAAAGAACCGGAGGAACGCACATTGTGTTCAATGCGGTAGGTGTCGAAGAGTTTGCGTCGATCTGGCTGCATGTTCTACTGGGATGCTTCAGCGTTGAAAATTGCATGGATACTTAGGGTTGGTTCCCGTGGCCGTCCAATGGGGGGTATTTCGGGATTCCAAACAAGCCTGAATTGTTCGTACGGAAATTCTACTCTACACTCCTACGAATAATCTAGAAGCGTCTTTTTGAAGAATGTACCGGTCGGACTTGGTTTCTCGAAACCTGGTGCTGGTATGGATTCTTCTTGGGAGGATTACCTTTCAGAGGGGGCAATCTCCGGACAGAATCATCACCGCGCCGAGTCGATACCGAAGGGTTTTGCAAGGGGCTTGGAGGTCGAGAGCCACCGCCCGACACCCGCCACTTACCTTTCGCCACACTGCGATAAATCCGGGGGAGGGGGGTAGAGTCACCAAGGCTCCCCAACAGTTACCTGTTCGTTCAATAACTCTACTAACCTAACAAATGTTTAGGCCACTTGCGCTTGGCCAAAACATCGACTATCACGTAGAAACGGGGCGACTAAGTTTGTCTGGAGCAGTGCCACTGCCGTTGAAGTCGGTGTTGTCGCTAGGATCTGTAAAGAACCAGTCTTGACCCGATCCCCCTGTCAACGAATCGATATCTCCATCCGCAAAGACCGTGTCGGTGATCGCATCGGTCGGGTCGCTATTTAGGAAGTAATTGCCATTTAATCGTGGCCCCGTGCCGCTTCCCAAAAGATTTGCTGTCCGTTGCGCAAAGTTGCGTGTGGAATTCCACTCGTTGTAGATCGCGATCAACGCATCTCGCTGTGCTTCGTAACTAACCAAGCTCGCGATGAGCAGATCGTCACCATTCGCAGCGTTGAGTGTGTCTGCACCCAAACCTCCAAAAAGCAAATCACGCTGACTTCCACCGATTAGGATGTCGTTGCCTCCAAGTCCGACCAATACGCTGGACTTGCTCGCATGTCCTACCAACGTATCGTTACCAAATCCGCCAGTGACGATTTGAAAATTGGTAGTGCGGCCTGTGATAGCTGTTGCGTTACCGCTGTTGGTGGAAGCGAGATTAACACTTACTGCGGAATCCCATTGCGAATAACTGAGGGCGTTTAGCCCCGTGCCCGTTCCACCGTTGAGGTTACCGGAGAGAGCCCCAGTTGGACTGATGTCAAATGTGTCATCACTGGTGCCACCGGTGATGTTTTCCATTCCAACGAACGATAAACTGGTGCTTGCGAAACTCAATTGTCCGGCGTTAGATCCGAGGATGTTCCACTGCGAAGAGACAGAAGGTCCAGTCAACGTATCGATACCTGTGCCGGCCAGAATTCCACCGACTGCGAGATATGCGATCGAATTGTGGAAGATCTGTCCTGCGGCTGAAACCAACCAAGACGTGGAGGTATTCGCCCCTTTGAGCTTGGTTCCACTCAAAGCGTTTCCAGTGATGGATTCCACGCCATAGTACCCACCGAGTACAGTTTGGCTATTGGAGACCATTTGAACCTTGGGACTGCTTGCTGCATCGAAAAGAAGTTCGGTGTCGAGGGCTGCGAGGTTTAGTTGATCGTTGCCTGTACCAGCGAAAATCGAACCGGAAAGTCTTCCATCACTGGCAAAGGTGTAGGTGTCGACGCCGCTTGCTCCATAGAGGTTTTCGGTCCCTTGGAAGTCGATGCTCCAGTTTGCGGATTCGAGTCGTCCGGCGTTTGGTGTGAGAATACTCCATGTGTTGTTTTGCGATGGTCCTAGGATGGTGTCTATTCCCGTCGCACCAGAGATCTCACGAATGGATCGGTAATTGACGCTGTTGATCGAGATCTGTCCGTCCGACAGAACACTCCATGCTGCGCCAGTAGATGGGCTGATGAGTTTCGTTCCGGGCATCGCATTTCCGATGACTTGCTCAATAGCAGTGTAAGAACCGATAAGATTGTCGATTGAGGAGAGTGCACTGATACGGTGTGTTTGCGGGTTTATGCTTTGGCTTACATCGAGAGTATCTGCACCGTCTCCGCCGGTGACTCTTAGGGTGACTTGACCGGAGATTCCGAGAAGAAATTGATCGGCTGCCGATCCGCCTGCAAGACTTTCA
>JBEICB010000260.1:0-6076 GCA_040373655.1 Pirellula sp.
CCAGAAGCCAACACCGTGTAACTACCCACGTTGGCACCAACGTCCACAAAAGTATCCCCCACTCGCAAACAATGTAGCACAAAAGCCATATCGTCGAATTCATGCAATCCACAGTAGATGTTGCCAGTCGCGCCCGTCATACTCCGCTCAACCACCAACCGACTACACTCCACAAAGGGCACCAAAACCGGCTCCCCCAACACCCGACTCCCAATCTGCCAACGCAACCAACGTAAATACGCCGCCACACGACGATGTCTAGCCAAAGGATGACTCCAAATCCATTTCCATGTACCAATCATCGCGTTCCCACCCTTTGCTCTGCCTCCGACAACAACTCCTCAACCCCAGCAATCTCCACTCTACTCTCCTTCACCATCCGGAAATCCTGCAACGCAACCTCCCACTCCCCACAATGCCTTGCAATCAAACCTCGCCCCAGTCGTAACTCCACCACCGATTCCTGACTACTTACCATCCTATCGATCACACCTTGAACCTCTCCCCATCCATAATCCCCTCGATACACCCTACCGATCAAGTATCGCATCAAAACAACCACAAGATCCGCCTCTACCACATCCCATTTGCCAACCTGCGATTCTAACCCCTTACCCAATCCATCTCGCACTAATGCCAGTGCTCGCAACATCGTATCCTCACGATCTGATACCTCCGGTAAACTAGCTAACTCTCCCTGACCACGAAAATAAGCATCCAACCCTCTCTCTACCTGCGGATGATCCACCCGAAATCGCATCGCAGAACGATACCACTGTGAAACCCCTATGCCCGCCAATCCACTCCCCGATATCTCACGACCCGATTGGTTTAAGCGAAAATGACTAGCCACTACCCGATCCAACAGCTCTCCACGCTCAGCTTGCGAAACACCCTCCAATCGGCTAATCACGGCTACTCCAGCCTCTGATAATCCAGACACCATTACCAATGCTCTAAAAAAACTATCTATCAACTCAACTCGCTCTCCCCGCCCAAATCTCATTCCCTCCGAACGCATCAACCCAGACCCCTCCACGATCGTTTCTCGCGCTTCACGCAGACCACTCTCGGATCGCAAACTACACAAAGCCTCCGCTAACCAAACCCGATCCACAAACCGTTCCACCAATCCCGGAGACTCCTCCGCTATCACCTCCTGCAATAAGGCGACACCCCGCTCAAGCCATTCTCGACGATCCTCCTCGCTGATCAATTGTTGCAAATGCCCCATCTGCACACACAGCCTACCCGCATGCCGCTTCCCCCAAACCTCCGATCCAAAACCCTTCAATCGCTCTAACAACGCCTCGCCCGCTTCGACACTCCAATCACTTCTCCCACTCCATCGACCCAACTCCTCACGCAACATCCAACCACGTGCCCACTGTGCGTCCTCTCCCTCAAGCCTCATCGCACCACGGATCGCATCGACCGCTCGACCATGTTCCTGATTCGCCATCCCCTCGAACCACGCCAACTCCCCACTCTCCAACTTCCCGGCCACCAGAATCCTCTCCCGAATCCACCACTCCACACCCAAACCTAACTCCGCACTCCATCTCCGATAGCGTGCATCGCTCGGATACCGAACGATCATTCGATTCGCTGCTAACTCCGCCCCCCGAATCCGCTCAATCCATCCTGCAAACTCCTCAGGAGTTAGCTTATTCACTCCATCACTCGCCCCCCCTCTCGCCGCCAATAAACCCTCCTCAGTCCGCTCGGTATACCTCCTGTCAACACTTGGCTCCACCCAAACTACACTCAAGAGATAAATCAAACAAGTCGCCACCCCCAACACCACCGATGGTATTCCCCAACGCCAATATGTCTCCGCTGTCTCAGGTAAATTCCGATTCACTCCAACACCTCTCGCGACGATTCTCGAATCCCCCCACGAATCGACTCTAATACCCCTTGAGATTGATTCCAAATCTGCCGACGACCAACCAAGAATAGCCGACGCAACTCTCGTAACTCCTCTTCACTCGGCTCACTATTCGTATGCGCTAACTGCTGATATTGAAACGTCACCGGATCTACGACCGCATCCGTTCGCTTCTTTCGATTCCATAAAGTGTTTTGCCACCGCGCCGCTCGCTGGCGAAATGCAACCGAACCCTCATACGTGTAAGGTAACCCATCTTCGTCAAACAACGAAAAATGTAAGACTGCTTTATCCCCCAAATCATTTTCTAGCACCGTCTCATAAAAAGCTGCATCACTCTCATCCCCTTCAATCAATACCGATGTATTTCGCTTCCACCCCGAATTGATGTAGCACTCCCACAATGGATGCCAACCTCGAAATGGGAAATCCAAACATACCGTCATCCTCCCGATCCCGCTGGCAACTTCCCACACCCGCGAATGCTGCCCCAACATGTCGTCCCGCTCTCGATACTCCGTCTGAAATCCCAGTACCCTCGCATCCTCGCCAAATACCAAACTCCCACGCCCAGGAAATCGCTCTGCCTCATCCTTACTCATACTCGGAATATCTGGGGCTCGATGAAAATCAAACACCGCTTGCACACTGTCAGGAAAAAAGACAAACATCAACAATGGAACCACCAACCATCGCAAACCTAACACATATCCCCCTTCAACCCCACTGACCTTTCCCAACTGAGCAGCTTCTTCCACCCCCTGCGAAAAATACCTCACCTGCAAGTAATTCAAAAACTGCACTGAACTCCAATGCACCCAAGCCGTAAAAGCGAACACCATCAACCCCAGCACCGTGTGAACATGCCCGCTCGACAAATCCACCGAAAACCACTCCAACCCAGCGACTATTATAAAGATCCGCAACAAATTACCCAAAATCGCCCAAAGCGGCACCGTCACAATCGTAATCAAACTCACCAACCAACCCGCTCTCCCCAATAACAATAACACTCCTGCTACCGCCATCAACGCGTACTGACTGTCTACTCCACTGCAAGCCTCTTCAACAAACAATGGCTTCGATGCAATCTCAATTACATTTCCACGTCGCAAATGCACTATTCCTGCCAAGTCCATCAAACGACTGCATACAAACGAGGACAACGCCTGTAGCCCCTGTACCAACTGATGATCCCAGCCAAAGGGCGGCGGCAATGCTACTAGCAATAAACCGATTATCCCCAAAACCCGAAGCTCACTGAAATGCGGCCTCGCACCCAACGCCCACACCCCAACCATCCATATCGCACAACCATGGGCTAACCAAGGACTACCCAAAACCAACGCGACTGTCGCAATCAAACATCCCAACATCCACAACCAAAACACCCATCGACGCACCGGACGCACTACCAACGGCTCCGCTTCTGCCCTCAAAAAATAAATAGCGCCGATAATCACCAACGGAAAAAACTGCATGTGAGGCTTGCGCATCAACACAACCCCCTGCATCCAAAGCAACGGCGATAACACCACAAGTGGCAATACCAAAGCACATAACGTCCAGCCCAGCGCCGATCGTACACTCACAAGCTTTCCTGTATCGCGAACCATCGCCCCCATCACACCACTCTCCCATCCAATGGCGCCCCCGACCCAACTTCCTCATGACGCAACTCTCGCACCTTCATCTCGATCAAGTACTCATAAATCGAAAGCAACTTGCAGTAATGATACCCAGCCCGCCCATCGAGAAACCCTAACTTCCAAAAATACATGTACGCAAATCGCAGTTGTGATCGAAACGGCATCCGAAACGAAAGCTCCTTTAACGCCACACGTCGAACCGCCGGCCCCTTCCAAGGCATTAAATCACCCCACGGAACCCGGCCAGCTTTCAAACTCTTCAATGACTCCATCGCCTCCTGCGTCGAGTAACTGTTGTGCTTATCCACCCAGTGCGATAACCCCTTGCGGAAACTGTAGTGATGGAAATGCCCCGCCAACTTTCCCTCTACCCCCGATACCACCGCCGTCGGGTTGACCAACCTCTCCCATCGCACCCTCCGTGGCTTGTAAAATCGCAACACCCATACCGGATAGATCCCGCAATGCTTTATCCACCTACCCATGAAAAAATTCTTGTACCTCAATCGATATGCAACCGGTCGAGTTGCATCTTCTTGACCCTCACCACCCTTCACTATTCGATGCAACTCATCACGTAACTCCTCCGGCATCACCTCGTCCGCATCAGAGTAATAAAGCCAATCATGCTTGAACGCAATCTCTGCCCCCGCCCAATTCAAATGCGCCGACCAATTGTCAAAGTTTCGATGCTCCACGCGAGCGCCAAAATCCTTGGCAATCTCCACCGTCCGATCCGTACTTCCAGAATCCAACACCACAATGTCATCACACCAAGCCAACGAAGCCAAGCAATGTGGCAAATTGATCTCCTCGTTTTTGGTCAAGATCAGTACTGATATCAAGATTCCACCTCCCGTATCCCCCTAGCTTTGCGAATAACCGCTGGATTGCCAACCACCACCATCCAATCCGGCACGGCACGAGTAACGACCGCACAAGCCGCTACGACCGCTCCTTGACCAACCCGAACTCCTGGTCCAATAAAGGCCCTCGCACATACCCAAGCTCCATCGCAAATCTCTATCGGCGCATGGGTCAATCTCATGTGTGGATGCGAGATGTCATGACTCCCCGTGCACAACATCGCCTCCATACTCACCGTACAGTGATTCCCAATCACGATCCGATCCACGGAATAAACCCCTACTCTCGGCCCGATCGATGAATGCTCACCGACCTCCAAATAATAGGGATCTCGTATATCCACCGTCGCATAAACGTAACTCGTTGCACTCAGCCTTGCGCCAAAACTACGAAGAAGAAATCGCCTCCAACGAAACGCCCGCTGCGGACTATATCGAAACAACGTTCCCTGAACCCACGACCAAACATAACGACGTAACTTCGATCCAAAAGTCGCTTCATTTACATATCGGGATAAATCAATTTCAACCATCACTACGCCATCCTGTCTTTTCATACTCTCGACGAATCCCCGCCGCGATCCCACGCCATCCAAAAGCCTCCTGCATCCAAACACGACCCCGCAAACCCATCTCTCGCCGCCTCTCATCACTGGCTTGCGTACCCTCCCTAAGCCCACTGAACACTCCCTGCGTCGTCGCATCCACCCACCAACCACAATCCCGCTCTAATAACCCCTCCCAAGGTGCACCACGCGTAGTCAAAACCGGTATCCCAAATGCTAATGCCTCCGCTACCGCTATCCCAAAGTTCTCGCTATGCGTCGGTAACACAAACAAGTCGGATTCCAAAAAAATCCGCTCTTTGTCCTCACCATAAAGCGAATCACGAAACTCCCAATCCCCTTCAATCCCCAATTCTCTTACCACCGCTTCTACATCTCTACGATGACCTCCCACATCCGGTCCAACCACCAACATCCGCCAACCCTGCGGCTGCAACTTCGCCCAAGCCTCAGCCAACATCAGCAAACCCTTCTTAGGATGCACCCGACTTAAAAACAACGCTTGACGAACCCCGCAATCCTCCATCGTACAAACACTTCTCTCTGGTATGTCCACCCCATTTGGATAAACCACCATCGGCGAACGTAAACCCAACCGCTGAAACTGTTCCCCCTCACTCGTCGCTGTCGCCATCAACAAAGTTGCCCCCTGCAAATCCCTCCGCTGATACAGCCACCACGCAACCCGCTTCTTCAACCACTTCGCTTGTAAAGCCCATGGCTCAAGCATCCCGTGAGGACTTACTATGTAACGAATCCCCTTCCTTCGACACCACCAAGCATTGCGATGCAAGTGCCAATCCCATATGCCATGAAAATGCACTAATGCACCTGTATCACCCCCCTCTCTCTTAAACCACTCTCGAAGACTCGAATAATTCGGAACCCCTAACTGCACATGCACCAAGGGATCACTCGAATGATCAGGACAAACCAAAACACAACGAACCCCCTCCAATTGCAGACTCTCAACAAGCCTTGTTACGGAAATCGACGGCCCTCCCCGATCCAATCGCGTCGAACTTGTTACATGCACAACACAACTCATCCCTTGCTCGGGGGCCGGGGGGGCCTCTGGGGGGGAGGGCGTGGGGGGCGGGGGGG
>JBEICB010000037.1:0-30358 GCA_040373655.1 Pirellula sp.
CCGATCCAAACGTTTGGATCAAAACCGGCACCCTTAGCAAAGCAATAGGATCAATCGGCGGATTCGTAGCGGGCTCCAAACTCCTCTGCCAACTTATCACCCAACGAGCTCGACCACTGATCTTTTCGACCGCTCTACCCCCCTCAAACCTACTCCAAGCCCAATACGCCATCACCCGCCTGGCCTCTATGGACCACGAACGAAACGAACTCTACCAACGCAGCCGACAACTCCAAACCATTCTCAAACGCCTCCGTTTTCAATCCTTCACTAACCACCCCCTTGTACAGTCTCCGATCATCCCCATCCTCGTTCACACCCCCCAAGCCGCCCTGGCTCTCTCTAAACACCTCGAATCCCACAACATCTACATCCCCGCCATCCGCCCGCCAACCGTCCCCAAAAACCACTCCCTCCTCCGCGTTAGCCTTAACGCACACCACCAAGAAGAACATCTCCTACAACTAGAACAAGCTCTCCAAGCATTCCCAACCCCATTGGACACCTAGTACAAATCCACATGCCAACCGACTTGCTCAGGAAAATCGCAAACCTCTATGCGGCAAGCACTTAACCACAAAGCCCCCCGGCAAATCCTTGCCCGCTCCTCCCACCGTGCGAACAATCCTCCCGCCGCTCTCTCTGCTTCGAGCGGCTCAACCTGATCTCTAAATTAGATATTCTGATTCAGGGAATTGTCATTTTGCCTGTTGAACCCCCCCAGGGTTCCAAGCAGACTAAACCAGGTCCAAAGTTCATCAGGCACGGATGCTATTCCCCTCGATGGCCCCGACGATCCGAATTGATTCGACCCGTCGAGCGCACCATTTCCCGTACCAAGCTCCTCGCGAGCTGATGCATCCCCGCCATGACCAACGTCGATCGCGCATACAACCAAGTCCGCCAGGAACTCGCCCAAGTTGGCTTGCTCGCCGATGGCCTGTACCTCGACGTTGTCGAGCTGGTTATCTCCGGCGACAAAAGCGAAGGCGAACGTGGTTACGTTTTTGAACAAGTCGGACACTACGCAAAATGGGGATACCGCCCCGGCGTCATCTATCTGCCTCGCGATCTACCCCACCAACCCCGTAAACCAGGCTTGACCCTCTGTGATACCATCCGACACGAATACGCTCACGCTTGGTTCTTCCACGACCCTAGCTTCTTTCGAAACGCGTGGTTCACTCAAGCCTTCGGGACCTCATACTCCAACTGTAACCCCACCCCCTATAACGCTTGGCGTAAAGAACTCAAAAAGAATCCGGAGTACATCGCTGGAAAGAAACGCTGCAAATCCCCTAAAGGCCAATTGAAGTTCTTCTACGGCTACCTGCTCGAAGAATTCATCACCGACTACGCGACGACAAACGCCAGCGAAGACTTCGCTGAAACGTTCATGTTCTTCTTGAAATACCGACGCTCCCTGGGTCGCTTCGCAAATCGCCCAGGTGTTTACAAGAAAGTCCGCGCTGTTGAACACGCCGTCGAACAAGCCGCCCGACGCCTGAGATTCAACGTCAACCACTCGAGAAAACAACACTCGGCATAACCCCGCCGGAAAACTCTATGGAACCCAATCGGTAACCGAGCCCACTGCACGGGAGCGAGTGGGCCAAGTGTTGCTACTCTATAGTATCTACATCCCGCTCTCCCGAGCGGCAACGGACCGCGTCCTCAACGGGAAGCAGTCTAGTTCTTCAACAGATCCTTCGGCTGAATCTTTTGATCTACGAAGAAATTGCGATCCTTGAAACCAAAATAGCTCGGCTTGTAAGAATCAGGTACCTGAACACTCGCTCGCTCCGGCACTTCCAATCCAACTCCCCAATAAACCGAATTGACAAACAAGCGTCGCAAATCTTCGCTGAGCAAATCCACTGCCGCTCCAATCGTCGAACCAATTACCTTCCCTTCTTTGCCCGCATCCTTGCCATTCCCTTCCGGCATCTTGTACGTCTTCGTCCAAACCAATGGCATCATCGGATCATTCTTCTCACCGGCCAACGGTGGATCCGTTGGCTTCATACCGCTGAGAACCTGCCCCCATAGAACTACTTTCGCATCCTTGGGCAAATGTGTCACGCCGTAGACATCCGTCGGCCCAAACACATCTTTTACCCCGCGCAACACCGGGGAGTCGGAATTCTCCGGATTGATTACACCTCGTGTTGCCTGCCCATTGTGGACTCCATGGTGCGAAACCCAAGTTTCGCCAATGATCTGTTGGCCAAATCCTCCTGGCCATTTGCCATTGTTCCATGACCAATGGGCGTAAGGATGATTACCATCACCAATGTTGAACGGGTGAGTAGAAGTCCGAATGGCTAAAAATGGTTTCCCTGCTCGAACAAACCCGTCAATGTGCTTCATTTGCTCCTCCGGTAATGCACGGAAGCGAAGGAACATCACCATAAAGTCGGCATTGTCGAGATTTTCCAGTCCAGGAATGTTGCTGGAGTAATTCGGATCCACCGTCTTGGTCTCTGGATGAATCGAAAAGTGTACCGTGCAATGAAATCCATGCTGCTCCGAAAGGATCTTGGCAAGCATCGGCAACGCTTCTTCACTTCGATACTCTTCATCTCCAGAAATCAAAACTACCTTCTTGCCAGTACCAGGCTTTCCTGCTGCACCCGGTAGATCTAGCCAACCTTCTTGTGCGATCGACCAAGGACTGACCATCCACACCAGCATTGCAAACCAACCAAAGTGGTGAAAAGCTATCGAAGCTTTGGACCGAACGCTCGCAAATCTTGAATCTCTGAACAAGTGAATCATCGTTGTTACCTGATTTGTGCAAACAAAATCTTTACCGTGCCACATAAGACACATACTATCTATTACTCAAACAAAGAGCCCGGAGTGCAACTCAATTACACCCCGGGCTATCTTACTCGATTTCGAGAATGAAATGTGGAAGGAAAAAACTACTGATACTCGCGTTTGAGTAGTTTATCCAATGCCGCAGCTCGCTCCTCTACTGTCCCCGTAGACATCGCTTGCCCCTCAGCACCGGCGATCTGCGTGAAAGCATCTACCTTCAGCGTCTCGTCGATCAAGCCTCGAGAGAAGTACAACTGAACCTCTGCAAGCCGATCCAAAACCGTGCGCCTGTTGTCGGCTGCCAGCGCCGCAAGCCTTCGGTTTTTCACCGATTCCGCAGGAATGTTTGGCATCTCGTCAAGCGTATACACTTCCGACAACTTCTCGATGAATTGCGAAACGGCAGCCTCAATCTTTGCATTTGGATCCTTCTCTTGAGCGATCTCTCGATTGTTCAGTGCGGATGAAACAATAGGCTTTTCCTTCGCCTCCTTCGGTGCTCGCAAATTGATCGCTCGCATCCGACAATCGTTCTTGATCGAACGATTCGCAATGATCATCGAAGCATCGACTTCAAAAACGATCAACACATCGAAATGCTGCTCAACCGCTCGTTCCGTCAACTTCGCAACGTTCTCTCCACTACCAATGTAAACCAACCCAGATCCCAAAGCGATTGATCCCGAAGGCATCTGAAAATCTTGGGTGTCCAAGTTCTTTACCAGAGACCCCAAATCGGGCATCGCGGGCCCTCCACTTGATACACCAAATCCTCCTGCCGCTCCTCCAAAGCCTGCCGCTGCGCCTCCAAATCCTGCCGCTGCGCCACCAAGGCCTTGCAGACCAGCCCCGAGGTTTCCAGGTCCCTCGCCGCCCGTATTCCCCAAGGTAGCTCCGCCGCCAGGACCAACACCCGCGCCTAACAATCCAGCACCAGGTCCACCAGTGTTTCCCAATAATGCACCGCCACCTCCCGTGCCCGTGCCGATCGCGCCAGCCCCCGGACCACCGGTATTGCCAAGCAAACCTGCGGCTCCCCCAGGCCCAGATGCGGGGCTAAGTGCATCTTGCGGGGCAGGCAAATACTTCAACCCGCCTGTGCTCGCACCGCCACCACCAGCGCCAGTTCCACCAGCACCAGCGCCAGCCCCACCACCATATCCCGGAGGTGCTCCACCGCCACCTCCGCCGCTATATCCAGCCGGAGGGCCACCTTGGCCCCCACCATAACCCGGAGGCGCACCGCCACCGCCACCCCCGCCACTGTATCCAGCCGGTGGGCCACCTTGGCCTCCACCATAGCCCGGAGGCGCACCGCCACCCCCGCCACCACCCGTGTAACCCGCTGGCGGTCCACCGCTTTGGCCACCACCATATCCCGGAGGCGCACCGCCACCCCCGCCACCACCCGTGTAACCCGCTGGAGGACCACCTCGCCCTCCCCCGTATCCGGCAGGTGCGCCGCCTGCGGCCCCACCGCTGTATCCCGCTGGCGGACCACCTTGGCCTCCACTATAGCCCGCTGGTGCTCCCCCACCAAATAGTCCTCCCAATCCAGCACCACCACCCGAAGTCACGCCTGCACCACCACCCGAAGACAACATCCCAGCAAGTCCAGCTAAACTCGGTGGCATCGATGGCTGACCGTACGAATAGGACTTAAAAGCTTCCGACCATCGTCCCTCGGTATGCTCTCTCGAAAATGCTTCGACAAAAGCACTCGCGTAGTTACCAGCAGCGTCCGTCAACTCTTTTGCCGCAGTCGGCTTAATCCCAGCACCCGAACTCGCTCCTCCAGCCGAACCCATCCCATCAAGTCCCAATCCCGGTGCACCCCCAGGACCCATCGCGCCCGGTCTAGCACCAGGGCCACGACCAGCCCCCGGTCCGCCCCCCTGACGCCCCGCGCCACCCAACTCACTCAATGGAGTTCCAATAGGTTTGAGTTCGGTTACCTGCGGGGTTTTCTTCACAACCAATCCAACCGCAAAACTGTATCCCTGCCGAGGGACCTTGCGAGCATTATCCCAACGATACAAGTCATTGAAACTCTCCGACTCTTCGCCGGCCAAGTTAATCCCGTGCGCTTGATATAAAGCGTAAGCCTTCGGGGCATTACCAGCTTGGAAAGCCAACACCGCTCTATCTTCAAAGGTCAATTCTACCGCAGGTATCGAAGGCGCCCCCCCTGATGAACCCGCCCCAGGAACTCCAGATGGCGAACTCATCGGAGCACCACCCGCAATCCCAGCCGCACTGTTGCTGCCAGCATCACTGCCCGGCTCCAACGAAACATTACCAATTCCTCCCCCACTCGATGCTCCCGCACCACCCGGAGGCGAACCAAAACCTAACGAAGCCGCATTCGGCGGGCCTCCGCTTGTTGCGCCTCCACCCGTACCGAGTTGAGCGCCCCTCGGTGCTCCACTGCCGCCACCTGTGCCTAACTGAGCCGCATTCGGTGGACCGCCACCTCCAGTTCCTAGTTGTGCGGCATTTGGTGGACCTCCGCCACCCGTTCCCAATTGCGCAGCATTTGGTGGACCTCCGCCTCCCGTCCCCAACTGTGCGGCATTCGGTGGGCCTCCTCCACCCGTTCCCAATTGCGCAGCATTCGGTGGGCCGCCACCAGCCAAACCAGCCGCCGCTGTCCCTCCCCCAGATTCAGGCTCGGACCCAGATGCACTCGCTGCGCCATTTGCATTCTCTCCACCCGACCCGGTTGCCGGACCACTGCTAGGTGCCGGGCCACTGCTAGGTGCTGGCCCACTGCTAGGAGCCGGGCCGCCACTAGCCGCCGGGGCCGCCGAAGTATCCGACGAGGCAACCTCCGTCTTCTTCGATCCGCAACCTACCAATGTCGAACTGACCACAAACGCTGCCAGCCAAGAAAGACGGTACTTCATGGGTGTATCCCACCACTAATTGAAAAGAATCGATTCACTACGCGAGGTAACCCTTCAAAAGCCAACCATCGCAAAAATCAATTATCCGTCGCGCATTTCTCTCTGTCCACACCCACCAGCTGTATATTGTTAAGGAACCAGAACCTTTCATCCGCATTCCAAGTAACCGCCGAACACCTTTCCCAAGCCGCACCCCTTGTCCGTGGCGAACGAAAAACGTGCCAAACCTAGCTACAAATCCCCCTCCCAACAATCCGTTTGCCTCCGAGCCACCGCCGAGAAAAAGTATTCAAATCTGGATGCTTTTTGTCTCAATGTCAGTCTTCGCAGGTATCGCCCTGCTCCTTGCGTTGCTTGCTCGTGTTCCTGCCGTCTCCCAAAACCTTAGCTTGTTTTTCGGGACCCAAGCACCTCCAAAATCGGACAAACCCGACCGCTCACTTCACTTGCTCATGCTCCTGGTCTGCTACGCTTCTCCCATCCTGATGATCCTCTGGGTGAACCTCATGCGTTCCTTTAGCATCCATCAGCAATCCAAACTCGAAAATCGACAGCGACAACAAGAACTCGACGACCGCGATTTCTCAATGGAATAACACTCATCCAACTCCAAAACGCTATGAACGACGTACTCTCAGCTATAGAACAACACCTCCATAGAAAACTTACCCCCGGGCAACTCGATTACTACCAAGTCATCGGGCTCCAACCCTTTTGCAACGACACTGAGAAAATCCAGAAGGCTATTCAACTGGCTAACGAATCGCTCCCCCCCAACCCTACCAATGCCCCTTCACCCTCCGAAGCTCTCGTTGCAAAACTTATTCGACAAGCTCAATCCGTCCTGCTCGATCCTCGAAAAAAAATCGCTTACGATCAACAACTCAAAAAGCTCTTCGAAGCAAAACGGGATCCGCAAGCCCATAGCGCAAAAGCCGAACCCAATGCAGATCGCTTGCTCCCCCCCGGCGATCCCATGCAGCCCTTCTCCCTGCAAAACCGGTCATCTTCGCCGACCGTTGCGGCCTCCGTCCCCCATGATCCACTGACGTTTCCGATCCCAACCCCCAAGGCACGGCGTGACGAACTCCTTGAGTTGTTCCCATCCCTTCTAACACTCGCAGGCAAGCCATCGAGCAACCAAACACCCTCCGCTCCTGCTTGGGCAACCCAAAGCAATTTCACAGGCAATACGTCATCACCAACGTCCAATCTAAATACCGCGCAAAGCCCAAAACCTACAGTCACAGCGTCAAGTCTCGCCGATGAACTTCGGAAACGTCGACAACGAAGCAACCGCCTCATGGTCGGTAGCATGATCCTCGTTGCTTGCGCTCTCCTCGGATTCGCAGGATTCCAGTTTATTCGCAACAGACAACAACTCGCAAAACAAGATCGACCAAGCCCCCCCCGTGTGCCCCAAGCTCAAAACGAAACTCCAGAGCTTCAGATCGGCAACGTTGGAAAAACGAATCGCCCCGCCAACCAATCAAACCTACCAGAACTTCCTCCAGTGAACCGAGGTGGTAGCTCATCGGATACGATGGAGCCCCCCAAAAACGAAGTGACCAATGCCGACAAACCCATGGCAAAACCAAACAACTCCGTAAGCGATGAACCTCCCGCCGAACCTCCAACCACCCCATCGACAACGCCAGAACCCGAAAGCACTCCTGATCCCGTTAAGCCTGCAATGTCCAAAGAACCCCCTCAATGGGTCGAGGCGATCAAGAAAGCGCGCGGAGCACTGGATAAAGGAGATCTCAACGCATTCAAATCACTTATCCCCACTGCGATCGAAACCGCGCAAACGCCACTCGGAAAAGAAAAAGCACTTCGTCTCGATCAACTTGGTCAACTCTATGGGATCTTTACTGAATCCTTCGAAGAAGCCAAACGCAAGACCAAGGGAACATCAGCCCTTAAAGTCGGCAACTCCGAAGTTAGCATCGTTGAATCCACTCCCGAAAAACTCATTGTTCGAGCCTCCGGAAAAAATCAAACGCACAATTGGAATGAACTTCCATTTGGTCTCGCAGTGGCAATCTCCGATCTCGGTCTCGATCCCAGTGCTCCGGTAGATATAGCCGCCCGCGCCGTGTACTTCTCTATCAATCCAAACTACAAAGAAGCTGCGAAATCGAACGAAATCATCGCGAAGCGTATCGCCGGTTGGTTCGATAAATCTCAGGGAAAAGAATCGATTCGCGCTGATTTGAAACAAGCTCTCGAAGATTCCTACGAATAAAGAGTTGGGGATCATCAATAAACATGGATACTCAAGACCCGGCATCGCTGACCACCTCACCGAACTCCGCTTCGATGGCACGGCAGACAACACAAGAGGCAGCTGAAAAACCCAAATGGGGATTTCGCAGACGCGCGTTGTTTCTCGCAACCTGCTCCCTTGTGCTACTAGGCATCTTCGGTGCCACGACGCATCAACCCTCCTTGCTCAAACGCCCCAATGAGATCTCTTTAAATTTCGACATTTTCACTACTCAAGCCTCCCGAAAAATCGACGCGGCCTTCGAAAAGCATTGGGCAAATCTCCAACTCGCTCCATCTGAAAAAGCCCCCTGGTACGCCATCGCTCGCCGTATCAGTCTAGGTCTCGTCGGAAATGGACTCTCCCTCGAGGAATACCGCACCCTCGAATCAATACCTGAACCGAATCGCATCGCTTGGTGGACCGAATACTTGCTTAGCGACCGAAGATCCGCCGACCATCTCGCAGAACGTATCACACGCGCAACCGTTGGTTCAAACAACGGGCCCTTTCTCTTGTACCGACGCCGTAAATACGTCAACTGGCTTGCCGATCAATTCCAACAAAACCTCCCCTACGACGTACTTGTTCGAAAACTGATCACCGCAAAAGGCTCTTGGATCGATAGCCCAGAAGTCAACTTTTTGACCGCGACAATGGACGAAGGAAAACCACCCGATCCGATTCGACTCGCCGGACGCACTTCACGCGCCTTCCTCGCCATGCGGATCGACTGCTTGCAATGCCATAACGATTACCTCGGCAATGTCCAATTTCCACCCTCGGGAACTTCCTCCGCTCGCACCGGACTCCAATCCGATTTCCACCAACTCGCTGCTTTCTTCTCGGGAGTGAAAATGGAAAACCCATTCAGCGGTTTGAAAAACGAACCGATTCCCTATCACTTCAAATACCTCAACGCCGACGCGGAATCCCTCGTTATTCCCAATGTACCCTTCAATGGCACCTCCGACGCCGAGCCCTGGTGCGGTATCAATCAAGGCTCACGGGAAGAACTCGCAATTTGGATCACTCACCCCAAAAACCGTTCCTTCGCCCGTGCCTCTGTGAATCGATTTTGGGCGATCCTCACCGGCAAGCCTCTCGTCGAACCCATCGATGCAATTCCCATCGAAGGCCCCTTTCCTCCCGGACTCGAAGAACTCGCTGATGAATTCATCACACACAAATTTGATGTCCATCATCTGATTCGCATCATAGTCGCATCCAAGCCATTTCAGGCCGACTCGCGATCCGATATCGATCCTACGTACACCGAATCCCACGAGTCCACTTCTCCAATCGTTGAAAACTCCTGGGCCAACTTCCCTATATCACAGCTTCGCCCCGATCAAATGGCCGCCTCCGTTCACCAAGCTTGCCGCTTGAAAACGATCGACGCATCTTCCTCCATCATCTCGCAACTGGAACTCTTCGGCGGTGTGAACGACTTCACCAAAGCCTACGGCGACCGTGGTGATGATGAATTCACCGAACAATCTGTCACCATCCCACAACGCTTGCTGATGATGAATGGTCAGTTTCTTTCTGAACGAATCGATAACAACCCAATCATGAATGCGGCTACTCGCATCGCCTCCCTCGCTCGAGACGATGCAACCGCTATCGAAAACGCTTTCATATCCACCCTCAACCGCCCCGCGACCAGTGAAGAACGAGAACACTTCCTCACCCGACTAAATGGCACACGCGGCGAAGCCCGCAGCCGCGAACTCGGGAACTTGTTCTGGGCCCTTCTGAACTCCTCCGAGTTTCAGTGGAACCACTAATCTCGCCAACCATCCTCAACCACCCATATCAAAGCAGGCAATAAACACAAATTGCCGAACAAGCCTCCGAGCATAGTCCAAGCGGCCAAGGTCCCGAATGCGACTGTTGGCAAGAACTGACTCGCTGCCATCGATCCAAATCCTATCACCAAGGCCACTGTCGACATCATCACCGCCATCCCTGTCTCGGACTGTAGCACACGCAACGACTCCATCACGCTAAGCTTCATCTGACGCTGCATTCGATAACGATGCAAACTATGTAACGAAGCATCTACACCCAATCCCATCGATACGGCCGCGATCATCGCAGCTCCCAAATTCACTCGTACTCCCAACCACCCCATAACGCCCAGCACCAAAAAACTCGGTATCACAACTGGAATCAAACCAACAATTGCAAAAAGTACCGATCCCAACGCAATCCACATCGCACACCCGATCCCAACGGTCGCTACTGCAAAAGCCAACCACTGATCCGATACAACATGCTCCACCAATTTCGTGAGCAGTACGTAATACCCGGTTACCTCTCCCCTTCGATCTCCAAACTGCTGCGCATCCAATGCTTCAATGCGATTCGTATACTCTGATACCACAGAACGCACCCTATTTATCAACTCTGTCTTCTGCTCCGAGTCGCTCCGCTCCTTCGACCGCAACATGACTCGCAACCAACGCCCATCCAACTGATAGTTTCCTGCTCCTCCCGACGAAAAATCGCAAAGAAGCGTGTCATAGAAACTTCCCATCGTCTGCCCCATCCCTAACCACCTCGCTTCGATCGGAATCATTCTCAAGACGCTCGACTGCCTACCCACCCGATCGGTATCCGCGAGACTCAATGCACTCGTCAGCCGTAATGTTTCTCCTCCCACCACTTCGCTCGGTACTTCAATCGCTAATAACTCTCTCTCCATCTCCAACACTAAATCAAGATAAGCATCCGTCATCGGCTTGGGTGCCGGCAACGCTACATCCCAAACACCTGCCCCACCCAACTCTGTTTCCACGGCGCGATAAGCCCTCGCAATCGGAGAATCCTCTTGAAAATTCTTCAAGAAATCGGTCTCTACCTTTAGTCGCGTCGAACCTATTATCGCCCCGATTAAACCAAGTACCGACACACCGATCACCCAGGGAGCTCTACGACAAGACCAAGAAAGCAGTCCTTGAAGCCATCGCTGCAAGGTCGCTTCTCCCGGCAATTTTCCCAATGCAAAACCACCCATCGGCAACATCGCTAACGTCGGTACTAAGCAAAAAATCCCGACCAACACCACACCGCAAGCAAGTGCCATCATACACCCGTAATCCTGTACCGGCCCTACTCGCGATAACCCCAATGCTCCAAAACCAATCGCGTCGGTTACCACCGCCCAAAAAATTGGCCACCACAATTGTCTTAGCGAAGCCTCTAAAGCTCCTGCCGCTCGCTCACGCGGCTCCTGCCCCTCTCGCAGCGCGTACTGACTCTGATAACCAAACATCCAGTGCAAAGTCGTCGCCACGCCAACAACCATCACAATCGATGACAACATCGATGAGACCATCGTCAACTCCCAATCCAACCACACCAATAAACCGCGCGTCACCACCAATGACCACTGAACCACCAACACCACGATCAAGGCCCAACGCAAGGACCGAAAACCAACCAGCATCAGTACGGACAAACAAATCGTCGAAAAAAAAGCCAACCTCTGGCCATCGCGCTCTATCTCGCGAAACCCCTCATCCACCATCGCCAAATGACCAACCAACAGCCCACCAGGGGCTTCCTCGGACAATCGTCTCAGCGCCGCTAAAGCCCCCGATTCTCCTCTTGATTCCTGCTCTCCGCGTTCCAACAAAACTCCGATGGCTACCAAGTCACTGTCTCGGGCATGCGTCTGCCCTGCAAACATTTCCCGGTACTCCATCGCTAACTTGTTTTTCTCATCGAGCAACGGGCGCGTCGCTTGGCCTCCTGCCAGCGCTCCGAATAACCGCGACGGCCCCTGCAGCGTCTCAAGCATCTCATCGACGCGAGAGAGATCCAATGCGTAACGGACGCCGGAGATCTCTTCGATTCTTCTCCTCCACTCCCGAACTCGCTCTAAACCGCTGCCATCACTCTCCCACAACCCAGCATCCCGATACGCAAAGACTAAAAACTGCGAGACTCCAAATCGTCCTTCCATCCGCTCAAAGACCGCCCGATCCTCATCCCCAGCAGGGAACATCTTTTCTAGCGATCGATCCAATCGCAACCGACCCGACAAAGGCCAAAACACCCCGAGAATACTTAATGCGAACACAAACCATAACCAACGGTAGCGAATCATCCCAATCGGTTTATCCCCTCATCCACAAAGTTATGCCGCCCGCGATTTATGACAGTTCGAAGTATACCGCCGACAATCTATACCGCCGACAATCTTCGAATTTTGGCAATCTACGCCTCTGGCAACTCAATCCGCTTCGATTCAAAGTAATCCCGCACGTCCAAATAAGCCATCCCCGCACGCCGCGCCGCCTCGATGCCCAAATCCGCATCCTCAAAAACCAAACAAGCCTCCGGACGAACCCCCAGACGCCTCGCACTTTCCAAAAACACATCCGGCTCAGGTTTGTGACGCTTCGTATCCTCCGCACAAACCAATACTTCAAACCAATCCAAAATCCCCACGTGACTCAACTGCCGCTCAACTACCCATCGAAACCCACCACTGGCAACAGCAATCGGTTTACTGTTTCGCAATCGCCTCGCAACATCCACGACGATCTCGATCGGCTCTAGCAAATGCAAACGCTCAAAATACGCTTCCTCTTTTTTCCGCGCTGCCTCCCCTGCATCGACATGAACCTGTTGCTCCTGCGACAACATTGCAATGATGCGATCCGATGGCATCCCGCCCAACGCATAAAAGCGTTCCTCGTCCAAATGCAGTCCTACCGAACGCATCGTGGCATGCCACGCGAGAAAATGCAGAGGCATGGAATCGACCAACGTCCCGTCGCAATCAAAGATCACCGCCTCAGCAGCCTCAATGGTTTCCCAAGGTATCATTCGCCAACCCCCAATGTGACAGAGATCGATACCGCTTTGCCCATGCGCACAACCGTCAAAGTAACCATTTCACCCGCTCTTTTTGTCTCAATGACACTGAGCAAATCGTCCGCCTGGCGTACCTTGATCCCATCGATCGCGATAATTAAATCGGCTTGACTATGATCGACCATCTCTTGCTCGACCATCCCAAAGCCCCTTCGTACCTTCCGCCGCTCGACGCGCGACCCCTGCAATCCAGCTTGCTCCGCCGGCCCGCTAGGTGTCATGCTCACCACCAGCAATCCGTTCTCAGTCTCAAAAACCTTCAAAATGCCGATTGTCGGCCTCGCAACCTTGCCCGTCGCAATCAACTGCGGCACTACACGACTCATCGTGTTGACCGGAATCGCAAATCCAATCCCCGCGTTGTCGCCGCTACGAGTCGCAATCGCTGTGTTCATGCCGATCAACTCCCCCCTAGCATTGATTAATGGCCCACCCGAGTTCCCCTGATTCAACGCTGCATCGATCTGTATAACCGATCGAATCGCCCTTTGCGTCCGAGAAGTGATCTGCCGATTCAAACTCGATATGATCCCGGTACTCATCGTGCGCTCGAATCCAAATGGATTACCAATCGCTATGATGTGCTGACCGACTCGCAACTGACTCGAGTCCCCCCACACAATCGGATTCAACAAGTCCGCAGATGCTCCAATCTTTAAGACCGCGATGTCATTGTCCGGGTCTTGTCCGACCAACTCCGCCGGAAAAGATTCGCCGTTGTACAACGTTACATTGATGTCTCGAGCCCCTTCGATCACGTGATAGTTCGTCAGAATATGACCCTGACGATCAATCACCGAACCACTCCCGTTTCCGCTGATCTCCGCGACCAATAATAAAGCCTCCGGCCGGATCGATCGCGTCGATATGTTGACTACCCCACGATTGACCGCCTCGTAAACACTTACATGCACAGCTTCTTCATAGGTGCTGGCGATAAACCCATCAGGTAACTGAATACCTCCACCAGGTAATACCCGCCAACCGTTCCTCAAGACCTCCGAATCACGGAGCTCACTCCCACGCAACTCACCACCCAACTGCGAACCGCGAACCTCCGGGTTGCGAACCTCGGCTTTACGCAAGTCGGTACCCCGACCATCAGTAATCTGACCATGAACACGATCCACCAACGAAACACATAACAAACCAATCAACATAGAAATGAGTAAACGCCCCTGATTCATCTTTTTACCCTCCCCATGACCACCGCGTTCATTCGACCACAATTGGCAAACCTGCCAATCCACTCCAAGCCCGCTTCGCTGCGAGAACCACTCGCTGGGCATCCAATCGAGACATACACTCGGAATGCTTATAACGACATTTGTAAGATCCGCAAGGCTGGCAAGCCAACCCCATCGTTACAAGTGTCTCCGGAATGTTCGCGCTTAGCGTATGCTTCGGATCAATCGATCCAAACAATGAGACAACCGGTTTGTTCAAAGCCACTCCAATGTGACGAGGACCTGAATCGGTCGATACCACAAGCCGACTCCTTGCAATCACCCCGCGACTTAATCCTAGAGGTAACGAAGCTACCCTCCCCATACTCCGCACAAACTCACTCCTCGCTGAAACTTCGATCTGCTGCGCCACTTCCCGCTCGCTTGGCCCACAATGCACAAGCACGTTACAACCTAACTCCTCGGCCAGCTGCCTCGCTGCACTCGACGCCTGCTCCACCGGCCATCGCTTCGTCGCTGTCGTAGCCGCCCCAGCATTCAATACCACCAAAGGACGCTCAGGGGAAAATCCAAGCTCCGCAAGACAATCAGAAGCCAACCTCTGATCCTCCGCCGATACATGCAACTCCGTACGGCGATCCGACCCGCTACAACCTAACTGACGAACCAAACGCAAGTAATTGTCGATACAAGCATCTTGCCTCGCATCGTAACTCTCTCCGCGGACTGCTAACCGATCCGTCAAAAAAAGGGAGCGACCATCCCTCGCATAACCGATGCGCTTGGGAATCCCCGCCAACACCCCCATCAATGCGGTCGAGAGACTATTGGTCAAATACAAAATCGCATCGAACTTCTCGCGACGCATCGCCCGAACCAACCCACGCCGATTCAGTAACTTGCCGTCCCTCGCACGCGGCTTGTACCGCAAAACCCCGTCCGCCCAAGCAACATCCACCGAACCGACCAAACCGACCGATCCGACGTCTGCATATAATCCCTCAAGCACCCCCAACGGCCCAGGACGGCCAATCCAATAAATCTCTGTGCCCGCCCCTAACTCCTGACGAAGACTCCGCAGAGCCGGCGTTGACATACAAGCATCCCCTACCCAATTCGGAAGCATCACCGCTAATTTCATACCCTATTTCCTAATGGATCTGCCCCAGCGATGTCAACGCCGTATAGCCTACCTGCCACCCCCACTGGTAAACTTGACCCCCGAACGTCGATCCGCGAAAACACTAGCCGCCCCGTTCGCTCGGACTTCACTTAAGCATCGAATCAACCAATCACCGGCCATCCATGCCCCCTATCCTGCAAACCGAGCAACTCTCCAAACGCTACAACAACTTCTACGCACTTGACCATTGCAACCTCTCCGTCGATCAAAATTGTATCTTCGGACTCCTCGGCCCCAATGGCGCAGGGAAAACCACCCTCATCCGCTGCTTGCTCGGCTACCTGAAACCCTCGAGCGGTTCCGCCTCCATCCTCGGTCTCGATTGCCACCACCAAAGCCTAGCCGTTCGCCAACAAGTCAGCTACCTACCCGCCGAACCAAAACTCTTCCGACTGATGCGCGGCGCCGATTGTATCGAGTTCTTTACCTCCATCCACCCAAGAGGTAACGCCACCCTCGCTCTCTCTCACGCTAAACGACTAAACCTCGACCTGAACCGGCGCGTCGCATTCATGTCCACCGGCATGCGCCGAAAACTCTCTATCTGCTGCGTTCTCGGTTGCCCAAGCCCTCTGATGATTCTCGATGAACCCACCGAAAATCTAGACCCGACCGTCCGAAATACCGTCATCGAACTCGTCCGAGAACTCCATCAACAAGGCTCAACCATCGTATTCTGCTCGCATATCCTCAGTGAAATAGAATCCCTCTGCGATCACGTCGGAATCCTGAGAAACGGACAAGTCGTCCGGACCGCAAAGCTATCGGATTTGCAAGCTACACACCACCTTCAAGCTGACTACCCATCGAACCCAACCGACGCACTCCACCAAGATCTCCTCTCAAATCTTCCTGAGAATGCAAAAGTCCTTCTACGCTCTGATACCTCAATCCTTCTTGAACTACGAGGTCCACTCGAACCACTCCTCCCATGGATCTGCTCCCGCGGTCTGGAAAACATTCGCATCCATAACGTAGGTGTCCAAGGACTCTACCAAGAATTCCACGCCCCAACTTTGCGAGTACAATAGCCGTAAGCAATTCTCGACCCACAACTCCACAAAACTCTCCACGGCTATCACTGGAGAACCCCCAAAACAAGTCCTACCACACAAACACCATGAATACCGAAATCGACCCCGCAATCGCCCATTCCAGTATCATGCTCGTCGACGATAGCACCATCCTCCGCGATCGACTTGCAGAAGCCTTCCAAGAACGTGGCTTCCGCGTCACCGTCGCAAGCACCTGCGACGAAGCCGTCGATAAATACCAACGCGAACCTACAGAACTAGCCGTCGTCGATCTACGGATGCCCGGTCGACCAGGGTTGACCTTGATCCAAGACCTAAAAGCCATCAACCCCGAAGTACAAGTCCTCATCCTCTCAGGCTTCGGTAGCATCTCAACGGCAATCGATGCAATCAAACTCGGTGCGGTAAACTTCTTGCCCAAGCCCGCTGACGTGGACGATATTCTCACCGCCTTCAAACGCGGCGGGTCCGAAGTAGAGATGCCAGAAACGGACGAAGAAATACCCGTCCCAACCCTCGCCCAAGCCGAATGGGAACACATCCACCGTGTACTCGCAGACTGTAACAACAACATCTCCGAAGCCGCTAGAAGACTCGGCATCCACCGCCGATCCCTCCAACGGAAACTTCGTAAACGCGCTCCCTGAGTTGGCCGAATTCCTGAGCCAGTCAAAAGCCCAAGCTATTCAACCAAATGAGCTTACCGACCGCCCAACAAGCGGCCTGACTGTGGGACCTTGCCACTGTTGAGCTCTCGCTCTGTCACGTGCCGCCCATGCTGCGGCGGAACCATCCGGTGCAATACCACCGGTATCGGATTCGTGTGCACAACGACCTCACGCCCCTGGACGCGACGTGTGTACTGCTTGCCTTCCACACCACCCGATGTCCAGAGAAGCGCCACGGCTACTGCCACCAAACGCAACCCACGCATTTCCACGACTCCCCTAAAAAAAGCTTCCGAAACTAATCCGTGAAAAACTATACTCACGCACCTTCGTATTTCCAGAAAATCCCTCAGAAGTTAACGGATTTCTCACCCTAAAGCGTTCAGCTTACGCCCCCTGTCACCTTCGTAACGATCAATCCTACAACACCCGACTCACCGCTGTATTCCCCCTCTCCCTTTAAATCCCTCCCGTCCCTCCGCTTCCTACCAACCCTACCAACAACACAACACCTACAACATGCAATTCAATACAACCCAATACCGCGTTAAAACCCCATTCATTCTTGAATCCACTCTCACCCCAATCACTCTGGACTCAGCCCTTGCAAATCCCGGTACTCGTAGCGCTCTCACTCAGCATGTCATCCCCCTGCCCCCTCGAATTCGCACTCTCTTGGGTTAGACAATTCAAAAAATCCTCCACTCAACTCTGGAACCCCTCCGATTTGAGCATCGAACGATTTGCGAACCTCCAACGCCTCCGCCAACATGCTTGGAGCAACCAACTAACACTCTGCAAAGAACGCTCTACTTCGTTTCTACATCTGCGTTCCAAAACCATGGCTGATCAAGTCTCCGCGATTTTGTCAGATCTGCTGATGGCTGATCCGCTCACGCGCGTCGTTGCTGCCTCCGCCCGCTCCATCTTCGCTCTCGATCGCCGCGAAAAAATAACTCCTGTCCTGCACGACTCGTTCCTCAATCATCGCGAAGTCCGCTGCCAAGCTCTTGAACTGCTGATGCACTTCATTGATCGCGGTTACGTATGGGCTCGATCCCTCAACCGTCTCAGATCCTTTCTCGAAGAATGGACCGACTGGCTCCTCGGCTATCTCGCTGCCGAATCGCTTATCCCCCCAACAAGCCTCGTGCCCTACGGATTCTCAAGAAACCGTATCCTCGAAATTGCCTACGAACTGCAATCTCCATCCAATCCCCTCCCTCCCCATTGGGAAAATTGGTTTCGAATCCAAGGTATCCGGCGGTCACTTCGCTCATTTCCTTACCTACCCCCACTCTTTCCAGATTGGGACCTCGAACTCCGCAACGCTGCCTTCTCCCTGCTGCGCTCGACACCCTCCTCAGAAAATCAACTCGCGTACGAACTCGATCGACAACTCAACCGAGTCGAAGCCCTCTTGGCCATGCAAGAACTCTAACCGTCGTATTCATTCTGGCCTTCACGTATCGCGTCCGCACACCCAATATTCACGCAACAGAATCCCAACCGAAGTATCGAAATTCACCCTCTGTGGCTTGACCCGCCGGAACTTCGATAAATCCATCCGATCGCCCTAAAGCAACAACATCTCCAGACCCTTGATGCCCCACCAATTCCAAATAGCCTTCACCATTGATCTGCACCAATCGATACCAATGTAAATGCAATGACTTGCCATCTCCTACCTTGAGTGAACCGCGAATTCCAGCCGCACCATTTCCCCATCCTTCGCCTAAATCAAATCCACCTAGTCGCCTTAATAACGGCCAAGCAAACCGGCGGAATGTAACAGCCACACTCATAGGGTTTCCAGGTAACCCCATCACCAATTGTCCACGCTGACTCGTCGCACCAAGAATCGGAGCTCCAGGACGAATCGGCAACCGGTGAAAAATGATTTCACCACCCGCTAGGCTGACTGCTCCCGGCACATGATCGGTGTCCCCCATTGATACCCCTCCCGTGATCAACACCGCATCCACCTCACGCATCGCTTGCGCCACCGCTTCACAAACCTCTTCGCGATCGTCTCGCACCGTCCTGCGATCCCATTGAACCCATCCGCAACGCGATAACATCCCCTCTAAAAAAGGACCGTTCGAATCTCGAATTTGCCAAGGCTCAATCGGCTCCCCAACATCCAACAGTTCATCCCCGGTATTGAGCACTCTGACACGCACCTTGCGATAAACCTCCACACGCTCATGAGCTATCGTCGATACCATCGAGGAAAGTCGCGGTCCATCAATCAATACACCTCGCTGCAGAGCAACACCCCCGAGCTTCGCATTCTCGCCTCGCCTACGAATGTTCCACCCCTCTTTTAATCCCTTCACTGGGAACTGTACCGCGACTTCATCCGGCATCTCTTGGCATACCTCTCGAGGTATCACCACCCCAGCCCCCACCGGTAACACCCCCCCCGTGAATATTCGTATCGCCTCCCCACGCTCCATCCGCAACAGCGAAGCTCCCGCCGCCGCTACTCTCCTCACCGCAAGACGCAACTGCCCCCCCGAACTCTCGCTCTCCGCAATATCATCCCAACAAAACGCATATCCATCCATCGCCGAAACATCCAATGCGGGACTATCGCGAAAGTTCAAGATATCCTGCGCTAATATCCTTCCCGCACTCGTTTCTACTCCAACAGTCTCGACCTCTACTCTTCCGATGGCATTCGCTAACAACCCAAGCTTCGATTCGATCGGCTCCACTACGTTCAATGCCATGAATTCCCCCTATTCTTATTCCCGCACAGGTCTCTTCGAAACAAGATCCATAAACACCTTAGTTCTACAAACAAATCAAAGCTTGCGTCGCATCCCCAAACGACTCCGCTGATACTCCCATCCGCTGCATCAACCCCAGGTACAAGCTGCACAGTTTTTTCTCGGACGCATCCTTTTCCGCAAACTCCATCACCCGACCAGTTTGTAACTGCCCATCAAGTCCTCCAACCGTTAATACTGGCAATCGCGTCGACTCATGTTTTGCCCCAGACCACATATTGTTGACAAACAATATGCAACTGTGATCCAACACGGTTCCATCCCCCTCAGGCATTTTCGCAAGTCTCTCCGCAAGATACGCGACTTGTTCGACGTAATACGTCGTGACCCGCTCCCATTCGTCCGACAGGTCATCGTGCGACGCCAAATGATGCGGCTTACTAACATTCAAAAACGGATAGAACAATCCAGAGATATCGCGACATAACAACAACGAAGCAACACGCGTGCGGTGAGATTGAAATGCAATCGCGATCAAATCGCACATCAGTCGCATATGCTCTCGAATGTCCTCGGGTAATCCATTCTCCGGTCGATCCATACCCCAAAGCGGTTTTCCCTCCTCCTTGACAGCTTCTGCCGCCTTCTGCACTCTAGGACGCTGCCTCTGAATTCGCTTTTCGATCTCTCGAATACTGGTCAAGTATTCATCGAGTTTGGCGCGATCCCCACCGCTAGCGCGACGTTGCAAGTCCTCTGCATCTCGCATCACGCGATCCAATACACTCTTGTTGCGCTGGCTACCACGATTCTCAAACAAACTATCAAACGCTAACGATGGATACACCTCCATCGGTACCGGCGATGTCGCATTCTGCCAAGAAATATGCGAACTATAAGCCATCGAAAAATTGGTCTCGTGAAACCCTGTCGTCGGCTGCTCGCACCCAAGCACCAAACTCGGGACAACGTCGTCGTTGCCAATCGCATTCGCAATCGCTTGGTCGACGCTAATACCTCCTCTCAACTCCGACCCCTTCTGCAACGCTGCACCAGACAAAATGTTCCCCGTTTGCCCAGGGTGAATCCCTACCCCCGTCGCATTCTTATTGAACAACCCATTGATAACGTTCAGTCGCTCCCGTTGCCCCGCTAAAGGTGCTAAACAAGAACTTAGCTCCATCTCACTCCCCGTACCCTTCGCCCACCACTTCGTCGGATGTACCCCACAAGCCATAAACAGAATCGCTAGTCGCTTCGGATAATCACCCTGTTTAACCACTTCACCCTGTTTAACCACTTCACCCTGTTTAAACACTTCACCTCCATACGCAACACCATCTCCCCATACTCGCAACGATTCCAACCAAGGCAACCCCATCAGCACTCCGCTACCCCGCAACCACAAACGGCGATCTAGTCTCTGACTTCTCTCGTTACTCATGGACCCTGTACTCCTCGCTTGTTTCGAAATTGCGTACTAGTACAAACTACTTCAATCGCCACTTGAACCCGCTGCTGGTTCTTATCCATCTGTGCAATCATCTCTTCAATCAACAAATCATCCGATACTACCAACGTACGATTTAATAAAAATGCAGCCAAACTTCTGCAAAAATGCAACCGGAAGTCTTCGTATCGCTCCTGCACTAAATAACGCTTTAGCCCCTGCACCCCCTCCGCTTCTACCCCATCAGGTAGCGCAGCCCTTGCGTCGATCTCCCTTCCCCCTAAATCCTCCTGCCGCACTCTGCCAATCGGATCAAAGCCCTCCAGCAATAATCCGGCAAAGTCAAATCGTTGGTGACATACCGCACAACTCGGATGTTCACGATGTTTTGCAAGTAATTCACGCAGCGACACATCACCGGTTTCCTTTTCGGATTTCGGTAACTCAGGTACGTTCGGCGGAGGAGCAGGAATGCGATCTCCCACCAATCGACGAATCATCCAATACCCTCGCTTAACCGGACTCGTTCGCAACCCCGGTGAATTGCTCGTTAAAAAAACCCCCATCGTCGGAAAGCCACCCCAAGGACTACCTTCCGGTAACGCTATTCGATGCCATTGCGAAGGATCCGACGAAAACAAATCAATCTGCGAAAGCCCATAATGGGAGGCCAGCCGAGAATTCACTACGACATACCGCGCATCGAGACACTCTCGCAACGATCCTCCCTCTCGCAACAATCCTGCAAAAAACTCGATCGGCTCTGCTGCCATCGCACCCTGCAATGGATCGTCGTAACTGACGAACTCCTCTCGATCCACCCCCTTATGGTCCCTGAACCGACGAAAGTCTAACCAACTACCTAGAAACTCCCCAAGCATCCCTTTTATCCGTTCGTCTTCAAGCATCCGTTGAATCTGCTCTCTTATCCCCAAATCTTGCTCCAACGCTCCCTCGATACCAACTTGTACCAATCGTTCGTCAGGCAAACTGCCCCATAGCGCATAACTCAACCGCGATGCCATCTCCAAACCTGTTAACGACTGCACCGCAGCCCCTTCTTCATCCGTCTGCAAATCCCACCGGAAAAGAAACCACGGTGAGGTCAATATCGACACCAGCGTATCTTCCACCGCAGCCCGATGCTCACCACCACCGATCTGAAGAAACCCTTCATAGTCTTTTTCAATACTCAGCCGCTGCGATTCACTCAGCGGCCTGCGATACGCGCGCTCTGCAAGTCGTAACAATTCACGGATGTGTTGTCGCTGCGCTTCCTGCCGCAACGCCAAGTGCCTATCGAGCCTCGCTCGCATCCGTCGGAAATACTCCCTGACAGCAAGCTCGACCTGCGGACTAGGATCCCCCTCAAGCAACTTCTCTAAGTACACTTTCTCCAAGCGTACAAATGACTCAGGCTCTACAAATGACAAATCCTCCGCGCGGACAAAGTCAAAGCGATCATCCCACAAATATCGAGATTCCGCTCGCTCAAACCATAGAAAACCACTGAACTGACGCACCGGTAGCTCACATACAAATTCAAACTCTTTCCATAGACGATTGAGCTCGTCCACCCCACGCTCATCCAACACCAACTCCATTAAAGGCTGGTCGTCCCGGTAGTATCCCATCATGCTATGAAATCCAGCGCTGAGTAAACGCCCCGCAGCCTCTTGCTTCTCCTCCCTCGCGTACGGACGCCCCCGCTCAGCTACGTAAAACGCATTCGGTACCACCGAACAGAAATCGCGATAAGCTTCCCTCATCGCCTCAACGTTTCCCTCAATCCGCTCCGCGTCCTTTCCAACCAGTAAACTTCTCTGCGCTGAATCGAACAAATCTTCGCGACACACACGGCGATCGTCTGCTAATTGCTGGTTGTACCAAAGAATCAGCGATTGGGTCCCTTGATGCAGATCCTTCGGACCTCGCATCATCGAATGCTGCGGACTCATCGGCCCGCGCACCTCAACGATCCAATCCGCTAGAACTTCACAAGCACCCCGGCAACGATCTGCATCCAACTCCTGAGATATAGTCGACTTGTACCGCTCCCGTATCTCCGCCCAAGGCCCCACTAGATAATTACCTGATCCCAACCCCAACACCCGCTCCGCAATGATCCTCAAATACTTGGGGCTTAACCCCTCGCTATCAGCAACACCCAAACATGCCAGGTCCAGCGAATCCCCCTGACCGACCCGCCGCTCAATCTTGCTCACCGCAAACAAATATCGCCACAACACCGTCGGTTGCCGTCGATAAAAATCGACTATGCGATGCACATATAGCTTGTCGCGATCTGTCTCACTGACCACCGGATACGGAGCGAACCGAATCCCATCGGTCTGCAAAAGCAAATGACTCGCTATCTGCCTCGCTCCATCCAAATACTTACCTACCAACGCTGGCGATAACGCAAGTGTCCTCGCGGAATTGTCAAACCCCGCCTCATTCGCAGGGTCTATCGGAAAACTCGAAGCTGGATCAATCGCCACACCAGTCAAATCCCTGACGCTGTGATTGTACTCCGCATGCGTAAGTCGTCGCATATTCGTCGGACCAGGATCCCATCGCCTACGCTCCGCCTCTGCACGCCGAAACGAACGCGACCATGCGACCAACCAAGCCACCTCGTCAACACTCGGCTTGACCTCCGCGTCCGCCGGTGGCATATCACCCTGCTCAATCCGCGACAAAGCAAACTCCCAACCCTCTAAACGCTCCGATATCACTTGCGCATCGTAATACTCGGTGATGTCAAACTTCGCATCCGCATTCTCGCCCTGATGACAATCCTGACAGTACTTTGTCAAAAACGCACGAACATCCCCCTTACCACTGGCCTGCTGACCACTGGCCTGCTGACCACTGGCCGACTCAATAGCACCAGCGTGCACAATCACTAGGGCACAAGCAAGACTTACCGAAAGTCGCTCTATGATCCCGGCGGATAGTCCTCGGTGTTGAACCAACAAAGCTAAAGCAATCAATGGTTTGAATCAACAAATCGCGGGTAGATAACGAAGCTTTCGAATCCCGTCGATTCTACAGCGAACGAAGATTCTTAAGCACAACAAACGAACGATCGCCAGGCTCTGCATCCATCGCATCCAACAATGGCAATTGCTCCGCAACACTGTTCGCCAAATCCTGGGCTGGCTCTTCTCGCCAGTCTAGCAGAAATCGAAACATCTTTCCCATATCCAACCCAGTTCCCTCACTTGGAATCTCACACCCACTAACTCCACCAACGCGAACGCCCCCCTCCCTACCCCCTCGGTTACGGAACATCCTTCCCGAAAACGACACGAGCATTTCTCCAGGTTGCAGTACGAAGCGACCCGGCAAATAAGCTTGTTCAAGGTCGCTCCCCAATCGTGGCAAACTACTTCCGACATGACGTATCCCATGTTTGGATAAAACCACCCAATGCTGATCGCCAGCCGAACAAGCCAACCCGGTTCCCGTCGTCGGATTGAGTTGCAATGCGGCAAGATTCAGATGCCACCCGGCATCGCCTGCACGTGCATGCTGATCATTGAGATACTGAAAAATCTGCTTGATCGCCCCTCCGCGATCTCCCAGCGAACGCAATAAAGCCAAAGCACTCGCGGAAATAATACCTCCACCCACATGATTCGATTGCGCAGCCCCAACTCCAATCAACAACTTCCCCTCCGTCGTCAAACCCCAATGATGGAACGCCCCTCCCATCGCCCCTTGTTGCTGTGACCATCCCCCAAGATCATAGTCTTCGTGCAATACCTGCCGATCCGGCAACATGGAACTAAAACTCTCGCCACCTTCGACAACCCGCTTGATCAATTTCCTCCCCTCGACGACCTCGCCACCCAAAAGCGCATGCTCAATCTCAGACATCAAACGACCGGCGGCCAAGTTCGCCACCTCGATCTCATGTGGCTGGTAACCGCGCGCATGATCGCTCCAAAACCATAAAGTTCCATGCGGCATCGTCTCAGTTCCAATCGGAACAACAATCGCCGAACGATAAGCCTCAGGACTGTACCACTCCTGTGCCGCATGCAAATCATTGAGCAACACTGCATTTCCAAGCAATGCTTCCAAGTCCGCCATGGAACTCCGCAAATCCCTCGCGGGCTGCACCAACCTAGATTTCGGTAAACCAAAACAAGCTCTCATCTTCAGATGCCGAGTTCCTTCATCAAGCAAATACACTGCTGCGGCTACCGCACCGATCGACCGCGCGGTGCTCTCCAACACCCCCTTCATCCTTGCCGATAACTCTCCGACACCACTCCAACAACTCGCCATCAATACCTGCGTGGCTAACTCCGCTTCCCGATCCGCTAACGCTCGCTCTGTTCGCTCCAACCGAGCAACCATTTCCTCGATCGCTCGCAGTAATCCTTGAGCACGCTCCATGGTGACTTGTGGCAAGTCCTCCCAAAACCCAGCATCATCACTCCCCTCGGTGACTATATTGTCCACTAGCCGACATGGGTATTGCCGCCCCGATTCAATCGGAACTACTCCCCAATTCGTCGCGTTCGTAAAAGCTTCTATGCAATGACGAAAAACGTCAGCAACGTCCGACTGTGTGGGTGCTGGTTTCCCAGCGGCATCATAAGCCATCGATGCCAACGGACGAAAAGAAGGAATTCGGCGTTTCACGGGTAAGACTTCTAGCTGAGATACTTGAGTGCGATGATTAGCAACCCACGACGATTTCCATCAAAAATCACTCGCCGTGAAGTGTGCAGATGTTCTTCGTCTGACTTCTGCATAAGCCTTGAGGGATAGATAAACCGTCATGCTTGAACGGACTTTGTCCTAATATCCGTCGCAGACGGACAATGCCAGAAAAACCGTCAAAGTAGATAGACGTCATTTGCTCGGAAGTCCGCCGTAAACCTTGGATCAATTCTAATCAGCTTCCGATACCCACGATGGTTCCAAGCACGGTCCTCGGCCTCGCTTGGTGTTTTAGTTTTTTTGCCCCAAGCCTGTTGCAGTGGATGCAACCCAGAGTGAAAAGGAGCCTCCAATGCTCGTGCTCTCGCGACACCGAGACGAAAGCATCATGATCGGAGACGACGTTGTGGTCACGATCGTGGACATTCGTGGGGATAAAGTGCGGCTTGGTATCGAAGCCCCCAACGACATTCCTGTCCATCGACAAGAAGTTTACGAAGCAATTAAGCGTGAAAACCGAAAGGCAAACCAAATTCAGCCTTCCGATGTTCGCACTTCGAAAGAAAATCGCTCGTAATTCGTTGCCCCCGCTGCACCTCGCGGTCGGCCTTGATACACGACACCCTTCGGGTCAACTCCGAGTCTTACCTCGGATGACCCGAAGGGTGTTTTCGTTTCGCCCCCCAACGCGCACAATGTGTATAATCCTCCCATAGGTTGTATCCCCCAATCAACACGGACCTAATCACTACGGAACCTCCTCTTGGCCGGCTCTATCGACCCCTTGAATCCGCCCCCGCCACATCCACCGAGCGATTCCGCCCGCCCGTCTCGACCTGCACCTTCCAGTCCCCCATCAGTTCCACCACCGCCGCCACCCCCACCACCCGGCAACCAAACTCCACCCTCAAACCCAATCAACCGGTTCGAACCGCCCCCCACGGGAGCGATTAAACAATCACAAATTCCACCAGCTACAACAAAAGAATCCTCACTCGAAGAACTCGACGATTCGTCAGAACAGCCCCAACATATCCTCCCCAATTTTTTGCGGGATGCACCAAGCTGGCTTATTAGCACAATGATTCATATTGCAATCATCTTGATGCTTGCACTTATTCCTCTTCGAAACGAAGTCGCAAAGTCCCTTGTCCTGTTCCTAGGACAATCCGATGCCGGCGGCGAAGGTGACGCGCTAACATCTTTCAATATCTCAGAATCCGATTCCATGCTCGGTGAGAACGAAGGTGAGGCAGCCGAAGACCTCGCGCTGACCGCCGCAGATATCGCCACCATCACGCCGGAGCTGACCGAAATCGGACTCGAAGCGGCGACACCCGACTTCTCAATCACAAAAGGTCTTACAGGTCGCTCCGGAACCATGAAAGGTGCTCTACTCAAAGCCTACGGCGGCACCGAAGTCACCGAAGCTGCCGTTGCACTCGGCCTCGAATGGCTCCAGAGAAATCAACTCTCTGACGGTTCCTGGAGCCTCGTTTCCCCCTTCAGCGACGGTGGTGTCTACGAAAACCGACCCGCCGCCACCGCCCTCGCGCTACTCGCTTTCATGGGTGCTGGGCACACTCACAAAACCGGTACATACCAACCCAACGTTTTACGCGGACTCAACTTCCTTTTAAAGTCCCAAGACGACGACGGTTACTTCGCCTCCAAAGCCACTGGGATGCAAAAAACCTACTCGCAAGCCCAAGCAACCATCGCGATCTGCGAACTCTACGGAATGACCCAAGATGATCGCTTGCGAAAGCCAGCCGAAAAAGCTGTCGAATGGGCGCTAGGTGCCCAAGATGAAGGAGGTGGATGGCGATACCAACCCAGAGAAGTTGGTGATACCAGCGTCACAGGATGGTATGTCATGGCACTCATCTCCGCTCGCATGGCTGGACTCGACGTTCCCAGCGACCGATTAGAGCGCATCCACAACTTCCTCGATACCGTGCAACGTAAAGGAGGTCTACGCGGCCCAAATAAAGATGGTGAACAATATGCCTACCAAGCCACCTCCAACCCGAAAGAGTCCATGACCGCAGAAGGTATGCTCTGCCGTATGTACCTCGGTTGGAAAACCGATGATGCGAGAATCACCGAAGGCGGAAAAATTCTCACTGAGAAAAAAATCAACGGAGAGATCCAAGGCAGAGACTACTACTACTGGTATTACGCCACCAACGCTTTACACCACGCCGGAGGCTCCAATTGGCGAGAGTGGAACAACATCATGAAAGATGCTCTCCCCGCAATTCAAATTAAGGCAGGCAAGGAACGCGGTAGCTGGCCCCCAGATGGCGATCCACACGGCCCCGCAGGCGGACGCCTCTACTCAACTGTCCTGTCCATCCTCTGCTTAGAAGCCTACTATCGACACATGCCCCTCTCGGAAATGGCGACGAAGTAACTAGGCCGCCTTCTGCGAGTCTCCGGCCCAATCAAACTCTTCTTTCCCACCTCTACGACTATGTCAATGATCCTCCGGTCTGCACGCAATCTACTCCAATCCACAAATCCAACACTCATCGCTCTCGCTGCCATCGCAACGATCACCTTCTGGCAATCTCAAGCGTCAAACCACCGCTTACAGGCTCAAGAAGCAACCCTCAATGCGGTCACCCTCCCCGAGAATTCTCCTCGGGTCACTCCACTTGTAAAAATCATCCGCAAAATCGACCCCGCTGTCGTCTCGCTGTTCTCCCCAGTCGCAGAGAACCAAATCATGTCCGGTTCGGGAACTATTATCCATCCTTCCGGAATAATCCTGACCAATAACCATGTCCTGCCCAATGCCGAAGGATTTGCAATTCGTGGTAATGAGAAACCAACGAAATTCGAAGTCCTCGCTCGATATCCGGAATCCGATATCGCCTTAGTACGACTCCCAGAAAAGCCAACATGCGATTTTCTTCCCCTCGGCCACAGCGCAGATACGCTCGTTGGTGAATCAATCGTCGTAGCCGGAAATCCGGGCGGTCGCGGTATGGCTTTCACCTCAGGCATCATCAGCGCAGTCGATGTACTTGAAGGTGGCCCCAACGCAATGATTATGTCCAATCGCACCAACGACCGTCGCGGACGACTCATCCAATTCGATGCAGCCAGCAACAAAGGCAATTCCGGCGGGCCTCTTGTCAACATGGATGGCGAAGTCATCGGTGTGGTATCAGCCGTCATCCAAGGCGAACAAAACATCGGCCTAGCTATTCCAATCGATCGCGTTCGAGAACTCTTCGACCGAATGCTCGAACCGGAACTGATCTATAACAAATCCACCGGTATTGAAATCGATCCACTCGCAAAAACCGCTCAAGTGCGATCCATAAACCCCGCGTTTCCACCGATAATCCAGCCCGGTGACTCCATCCTAGAAATCAATGGACTCCCAGTACGCGACGCAGCGGATTGGTATCTATCCCTCGAACAACTCCTTCCCCTTCACGATGAACTGAAAATACGCTTCCAGAATGCAAAAGGTGTCGAGGAAATCACTTGGAAAACAAGCCCGACCGTTGCTCAAGCCTCAGCTCCCTCCCAAACCACCTCAGCGGGATGGAACTATGAATACTACGAAGGAAAATTCAATCAAATACCAGACTTCAACGCCTTAGTCGCTACCCGCCAGTCAACCACCGACACCCTCGACATCCCCAAACTTACACCAGACCGACAAGATAATTTCGCACTTCGATTCACCGGTTTTATCGATATCCCCACCGATGGAGTCTATCGAATCGTCCTCATCTCCGACGATGGGAGCAAACTCTACCTCAATGATCAGATCTTTATCGACCACGATGGCAATCACCCACCCACTCCCGCCAGTCGCCTCGTTCGATTGCAGGCAGGACTTCTGCCCGTAAAGCTCGAATACTTTCAAGGCAACGGAGGTAAATCACTGCACTTGGTCGTTGAACCTTGCCTAGACAGAAAAGACGTTTCACTCAAAGACATGAAACTCGCCCAAGGCGAACGCCTTCGCCGGCCTTAATTACTGTTCAAAAAGCAGAGGTACGAAAACTATTGTTGGTACCAAAGCCTCCATGGATCATCCAGTCGCTCCATTTCACTCTGCAATAGCCCGCGCATCTCTTTAAGCTTCTCGGCATAACGGGGATCATCAGCTAAATTCACTTGCTCCACACCAGGCACGGAACCGGTTAATTGCCGGACTGCATCCGATTGATGCTCCTCAAGAAATTCAAGTGGGTTATCGCGGAGATTGAACAACTGCGTGCGCCGAACCTTTCCATCGAGCACATCCCACTCAATCAGTTTCCAATCTCCCTGCTTGACACTTCGCTGTCCCGGTTTTGTTCCGCCGTTATACACGCCATAGAGTACGTCGCGAACCTGACTCTGCTCGCCGCACAAGACCTTGCAGAAACTTACCCCTTCATTGCTCTCTGGAACGGGTACCTGACAATAATCGCAGAGCGTTGCAAGGAGATCGAGCAGGTACACGTTTCCTACTGCACGCGTCCCCGCAGTAATCCCCGGACCGCGTGCAATCATCGGAACACG
>JBEICB010000234.1:0-6953 GCA_040373655.1 Pirellula sp.
GTGCCCTTTGAGGTTGAATAGTCTTGCGATTTTGCCCACGACAATATCGGAGGGTTGCAAACCGAGTTCTTGGCGAGCTTGGATTCGCATCTGGTCTGCTTGGAGGAAGGGCTCAATGTCCATACCGCTATAGATAGTGACGAATTTCTCTCTAGGGGCAACGTTCGCTTGGACCATCAGATCGGTCATGGCATCGGCGACGCTGATCAATTTGTGGCATTGCTTGGCAGCCCAGCGTTCACATTGCTGAAAAGTGGAGCGAGCGATCCACGATTGGAATGGGTGAAAAGGTGCTCCGTGAACGGTATGTACGACACATGGGATATTAAGAGACCAAGCAGCAGCGCGCCCGAGTACCCCGGCTTTTGCGCTATGGGTATGAACGACATCGGGGCGTAACTGTTTGAGTAGCGTTCGGAGTTTGCGGTAGGCAGCGAAGTCGGTCCATGGGCGAATGGAGCGGATAAGTTCCGGGACTAAAACGATGTTCAGATCGGGATCGGAGAATTTTTCTAGTAAGGAACCTTCTGCACCAAGGCTAGGTCCAGTGATCAGTGTGACATCGTCACCATAGAGACGAGAGAGGTCCAAACAGTTGTAGCGAGTGTTTTCTTGGGCGCCACCAACGATCATGCGAGTAATGATATGGACGATGCGCATGATCGGTCGAGAATGAGGTGTACTGGAATGCAGAGTCGATTTATCTGCATTCGGGAATGATAAATTAGGCAAAACGGAGCAAGCCGTACCGTTTCTTTCCGATCCGAAGGATCAGGTAATCTCCGGCGAGATCCGATTCCGTAAGAACGCGATCCGGCGTGGTGACTTTTACGTTATTCACGTTTGCAGCTCCTTCTGTCACGGATCGGCGAGCTTCGCTTTTGCTGTTCGCTAGACTTGCCAGACAAAGGGCATCGATGATTCCAAGCCCTTCGACCAGACGTTGCCGAGGTACTTCTTGACTCGGAACATTTTGGAAGATCGCGTTGAGTTGACTTTGCGTCAGCGAACTCAGTTCAGCACCGAATAGGAGTTTGGTGGCGTGCTGGACGGCTTGTAGTTTTTCTTCTCCATGCACGAGTTTTGTGAGGGACTGTGCGAGAAAGTTTTGGGCAGCCCGTTCGTGTGGTTTTTCGCGAAGGGAAACTTCGAGTTCTCGGTATTGTTCTTCCGTGACATCGGAAAGGAAGCGTAGTGTCATCAGCACGTCGGCGTCGGCAACGTTGATGAAGTACTGGTAGAACTCGAATGGGCTAGTGCGGTCTGGGGAAAGCCAGACGGCTCCTTTCTCGGTTTTGCCCATTTTCTTTCCATCGCTGGTGGTAAGCAGTGGGCAGGTTAATCCGAAGAGGTGCTTGGAGAGCATTCTACGGCCGAGATCAATACCGGCGGTGATGTTCCCCCATTGGTCGCTACCGCCGATTTGCAGCAAGCAGTTTTTGTTTTTGGCGAGCACGACAAAGTCGTAGGCCTGCAGTAACATGTAGCTAAATTCGGTATAGCTCAAGCCGCTATCGGTCCGTTCAAGTCGGCTTTTGACGGAATCTTTCGTGAGCATTACGTTGATTGGAAAGTTCTTTCCGACATCGCGCAGGAAGTCGAGGAAAGAGAAGTTCTGCATCCAATCAAAGTTGTTGACAACGATCGCTGGATTGGATCCGGAGAAGTCGAGGAACTGCTCCATTTGGGATTGGATTCCACGCACGTTCTCTGCGAGAGCTTCTTTGGAAAGCAATTGTCTTTCGTCGGATTTGCCGCTTGGGTCACCGATCATGCCGGTAGCGCCGCCGACGAGTGCGATTGGCTGATGGCCGGCTTGTTGAAAGCGGCGCAGCATCATTAGGGGCAAGAGCGAACCGACGTGCAGCGAATCTGCCGTTGGATCGAATCCCGCATACACGACGGTGGGTTTACTGAGTTGTTCTCGGAGTGCTGTTTCGTCTGTGGACTGATGGATGAGCCCTCTCCAGTGGAGCTCATCCAGGATGGATTTAGAATTCGCAAGCATGTCTAGAATTGGATCTTGTATTTTTCGGTCATTACGCGGCGCATATCCGCGATGGACTGTTCTAGCTGAGCCATCAATTCCTTGAAAGAGGAGTTCCCGCGTGCTTGGCCCAACTGATAGTACTTCACGGGTGAATTTGGATCTACGAAGTTCCCGCCATAGCTTCCGTAGTTCCCATAGCCAGAACCGTATCCGTAGCCACCGGAGCCTGCGAAAGTGCCAGCTGCGGTGGCTGTAGAGAAACCGCTTGTGCCGGCATCATTAGCCACGGCCGCGGCGCCTTGGGCGATATTTACAAGTTGCATCGACATCATGTTGTTTCGGAGTGCTTTGGCGACTTCGGCACCGAACATAACCATTTGTGGATCGACATCGAGGGTGGGTAGTTCGTCGATTCGGTTTGCCATGTTGCCATTCCATTGGGCGCGTTCTCCGGTGTTGTTGGCGGAGTAGTCTCTTACACGGTGGACAGTGTTAACGACTTTCTTGAAATAGTCCTTCGTGTTTTCCGCGATTACGCTTGTGCTGGTTGGAGCGGAAGGAGTTGCTGCGGGGGCGTTTGCCGTGTTGGAGGCTTCGACGGAGGAGGAGCCGCGATGCACGGTGAACATGCCCAGCAAGTCGTCGAGGGTTTGGGCCGATATGGGACCGGTGAACACAAAGGACTTCGCGCCATCATTTGCGCTGACTTTCCAGTTGGCGTAATCGGCCAAAGCGATTCCGCGCGCCGCGAGAACTTCGGCGAAGAACTCTTTGGCGATGGGTTGCAGTTCGGTTGCTGGAGAATTGAATTCGATGGAGACGGTTGCGTTCAAAGAGTCCTTGGCGACTTGGATGGTAATTCCTTTCAAATCAGCGATCGATCGAGCGACTGCTTGCAAGTTACGACCGGCGAGCGATTTTGCATTTGGTAGTTTGTCTTTGAGGACTTCGGCGGAAATCACATCTTCGAGATCAACAGCGATGATGGTGGAGACGTTGTTCAATTCGGTCGCGGCCCATCGCTGAAGATAGGGGCTGATAACATTGCTGCGGTCTTTTTTGAGCCACTGCCCGACGAACTTACGATCGGCTGGTCGCACAATCGAAAGGACGTTATCTGCAAGTGGAATCAGATAGCGTTCGTTGGGAGTCCAGATGATCGATCGGGAGCCCATGGTATCGACATACCCAGCTTCTCGCTGTGCGATGACTTCTGCGGTAGGCATTCTTTCCAACGCTGCGTATCCGATTTCCCAATCAGGCTGTAGGGCTTCGAGATCAAGTTCCGCAGCGATGCGTACGCGGGTAACGTTATTAGGTAGGTCACTCTGCAGTGGGCTACCGAGTGTTAGTTTACGAAGTGCGACCAAGTCACCTTGGACTGTGGCGTTAGCGGTTTTGGGGCAGGACTTCAGAACGTCCAACATGGAAGGTTCAGCGGCAAGGCAGGCTGTAGAGCCCAGTAGTGTTGCAAGCTGAAAGCCGGTTTTCACCAGAGTGGACTTGTGAATGTTTGGAGTGGTCATTTGTGTCCCTGCTCAAATTAAAAAACTATGGTTGAATCGTTTGACATTCCTATGCACCTCGCCAGCAAACTTGACAAGAGCCAACATGCAGTGAGCTTATTTTTGGATAAGCTGAGTTAGTGGGGGTACAAGGCAATGGTATGGTTTGCTAAGACGACTCACGTCGACGTCTCGGTGGTGGCGGTCAAATCATGGGAACAGTATCACTAGTGTTTAAGACCATTACCAGTACGGGAAGCAATGAAAGTGGGGTAATTCGTTGATTCTGTCGATGAGTCTGGGAGCATGTGCAAGGGCTTCTTTGGAGTTGTCGGCGCCCATCTTGCCGGGTTTGGCGTAGCGGTGAAGCTTCCCGAGTTTAGCGGAGTTATTGGGATTTTTAGATCGAGCCCCACGGCGGAAGGGGATTGAGCTAAACTGGAGTTGGGGTTAGGACTGAAGTTATGGGCCACCATGCAGTGGTCGATTTCAACTTGGTATTGCCGAGAGGTAGTATCATCCACTGTGTATTTATCCACGGCTTATTTATCCACGGCGTATTTATCCACGGCGTATTTATCCACGGCGTATTTATCCACGGCGAATTGAGCAGTTTTCGCGTTCATGCAATCCATCATTCAACGTATTCGAACCGTCTTTCAGCAGGCCTTCGGGCGGACTCCATTGGAGGAGCGACTGAAGGATATACAGCGTCAAGCGAATGCGGTGGCGAAGCGGCAGGATTTGGCAGGGTTGCGACATGGGGTTGGGGATCTGCTGGCTAGTTCGCTTCAGCTATGTAACGAATGTGGTTGGGATCCGTGGGAGTTGCTCAGCGACTCGCTGGATCGGATCGAGCATCGGCTAGAGGTTTATCAGAGACTCAACCGCAAGCAGCGAGTTGCATTATTGCGGGATGATTTCGATCCGGTTGGCAATCATCAATTGGCGATGATTCAAACGGTTCTGGCTTCTGGGTTGGTCGATTCAGTTTGGCTGATACCGACAAATCAAGTTGCGGGGCGTTCTAGCCGCGATCGGATTGCGATGTGCCGTATGGCAACGCATGACATGACAAGCGTAAGGGTTTGGACCTATGAGCAAGAGGCGGATTACCGTGGAGACGATTACCACTTGATCAAGAGGATCCTCGGCGAGCAGAGTCAATCGGAGAGTAGTCATCGGGACAGGATTGACTTTTATTGGATCATCGAACGCGGTGATGCAGACGAGCTTTCTCGTGCAGTTACTTCAGAGCGTCTCGAAGAAATCATTCCGATGCTCGTGTTGGATTCTAAGCTGGCGGTGCCTGTTCCTGAGGGGGCTTGGTATCGCAAGCAGCCGCATCGTTTGTTGCCGATGAAGGTTAACGAATCGACGGAATCGAGCAGTGTTGAAATTCGCGGATTGCTGGAGCGTGGGGACATTCAGTCCAGCAAGTTTTTGCCGGACGTTGTCAGCGCTTACATTCGAGAGCATCGTTTGTATAGCGCAGGGAACGTAGTAATCCCTCGCGAGCGTATAGCAGTTTATTCTGATTCGTTCTCGCCGCCGACACGAATGCAGCGAGAGGAAGTCAAGCAGCTCTTAGCGCAGGGGTTTGACCGTGTGATCATTCATCCGCGAGGTGTCCGTTTTGATCGAGGTGAGCACGAAGTGGCATTGCCCAGGCACCGCGCTGCGTTGGCTTCGCTGGCTTTTCAAGACATGGACAACGTCGAGGTGAATTATGACGACATCAGCAATGGAACATCATCGCCATTGCTCGATTTGATTTATCGTTACCAATCGCAGGGGGACGTGTGGTTGGTGGTACGTCAAGCGGACTTGGTGTGCCAAGGAGGGGGGAATACTCCGATCCTCGACTATCAAGAGCACGCGCAGCGGCTTTGGAGTGAAGGAAAGTTCGCGATTTTGCAGGATGGCTCGCAGAGTATTGGTGGTATGGGTAGCGATGTGGCGAGTGGAGATGCAGAGTCCAAACTTCCGCCGCATCATCAGTGGATTCGAGTATCGAAAGGGATTGAGTCTTCTGAGTTGCGGGTGGACTTGTATCAAGGTAAGGACATTCGATCGCATTTGCATCGGGACGTGGCGGATTACATTGAACGGCATCGATTGTTTTTGCCTGGTACACCGGGACGGGATGCGAGGTTCGAAATTCGCACACCGGAGATTTTCGTCGTTTGTGATGAACGCAACCCCAGGGCCGTTGAATTAGCACAGCGGTACAGCAAGTATGAATCAAGCCATCCCAATATGATCTTGGTGATCGGTGGAGACGGGACGATGCTCAAGGCTATACGTGAGCATTGGCGACGTCGGCTGCCCTTTGTGGGGTTGAATGCGGGGCACTTGGGTTTTCTAATGAACGCTTCGTTGCCAAGTTTGCTGGAAGGAATCGAGTTGATTTCGCAATCGTTGCCACTATTGCGAGTGGATGTGCGTTATCCGGATGGTACGCACTCAATGAACCTTGCATACGGGGACGCATGGATCGAGCGTGCCGAGGGCCAAGCGGCTTGGTTGGAGGTGCGAGTCAATGGCGAGGTGCAATTGGAGAAAGTAGTCGGGGATGGGATGCTAATTGCTACCGCGGCAGGCTCAAGCGCTTATGCGAGAGCGATGGGAGCTGTTCCAGTCCCGTTGGATTCTCCGTCGTTAATTCTAGCTGGTTCGAATATTTTTCAGCCTAGATTTTGGCGTCCGATGAACTTGCCAAGTTCAAGTCAGATCACGCTGACAAGTCTTGACCGGTTGGGAAAACGCCCCTTGCGAGCGTTTATCGATGGTCAACCGTTGGGGATTGTACAGGAGCTCAGTGCGAAGCAGAGTTTAACGGCCAGCGTTGAGCTTGCGTTCACAAAAGAATACGACCCATCGACAAAGCTGTTGAAGTCATTGTTTCCGAGTGAGTCTTCTTAGTGCATCCATCACTGATAGTAGAGAGCTCGCAAGGTTTCGAACGTCAGGAGTGCTTTTTCGGGCAAGCTATTGAGTTCGATCCATTCGTTGTGGCTATGCAGTCCATCGCCGCGTGGTCCGAACGTATCGATATTGGGAATTCCGAGAGCTTGTAGTTTGTTTCCGTCGCTTGCGCCACCAGAATCTCTCCATCGAATGCTTAGTCCGAGAGTTTGGCCGGCTTGTTCGACGCAATGCTGTAGATGTTTAGTTGGAGGATCAAGCGTTTTCGGTGGAGCGTGAATACCACCGTGAAGTTCGATGCGAAAGCCGTGTTCTGGGTTGTTGAATTTATCGACTGTTTGTTGGCATATCGATTCTAACCACGATTGATCTTCAGGTGAGGAGATCCGGACGTTCACGCGGAGAACGGCGACATCGGGAACGACGTTCACTGCATTACCACCTCTCAAACGCCCGATGTTGATCGTCACATTGGGTCGTTTGCCGTTGTAGCTATCGAGTTCTTGAGCAATTCGGCAGGCTTGCACAAC
>JBEICB010000424.1:0-1713 GCA_040373655.1 Pirellula sp.
GAATCTCTACCCCCACAGGCCCACTCCAAACACCCTGCTCCCCTGCTTGAACCGCAACCACTTTTAAAGTGACTTTCTTTTCACTCTCTTCTTTCATCTTCGAAACTACCGGTTCACAAACATAGTTCGCTGGCAATCCCACCATACGCACCGTCGCTTCCGCGTCGCAACCATGAGTCCGTTCAAGCGTCACTTCGATCTCGATCGGCTTGTCTGGCTTCCCAACCAACACATCATTGCTGACCGTTCCTCGCACCACCGGGTACTCTTGAACAATCTCCAACCGATAACGATGCTCTGGCCCAAATCCACCATGCAAGTCACGTACAGCAATACGGTAACTCCCAGGTTGCTTCATCTGACCCGATAAACTCGGATCTACAACCTCCCCCGACTCCCCTTGCTTTGCTAACGACTTACCCTCCGCATCGAGAACCTCAATGACAGGATCGACCGGTGAACCCAACGATAAAGCCTTGGCGGTGACTTTCCAAAACCCCGGTTCAGTTGTTTGCCAAAGTAAAACATCTTCGTCTCGCGACGTTTCAAAAACTCCGTGCACGGCAACCGACGGCCCAGTCGCACCTGTCAACGAACTTGGCATCTCTCTCCCACTCGGCTCACCAATCCACTGTGCACCTTGAGAGAATCCAGCAACTAAGTCATCCGTCGCGGCAGGATTCGCTGAAGTGTCGTTCGCACTACGTACTGAACACCGCAGCCGATACTGGTACTTATCCCCACCCGCATAACCGATCGTGCTGTCGGGAGCTTCCGGAAAAGAATAAACTCGCAACGAATAAATTCCCTCAACGCGAGCCCCAAATACCAATCGCGGATCAAGTCCAAGGGTATCGAGGTTTTGAGCAAGCACATTACCTCGTTGATCGACTAACTCTAAACAGCCATCCATCGGCGAAGCCAGCGAGCGACTAGCGTCCAATGTCGCCTGCAAAATTTCTCCTGCCATCAACCGAACTTGGTAGTGATCCACATCCCCAGACTTCTGCAACACTCCATTGATGCATATTGGCAATGGGGTAACCAATTGCGGTTTCTCAAACCCATCGTTGGGCTCGACCTCTGTTACCTCCGGAATGTCGCCAACCACAAAACGCATCAGCGGCGAGATACTCTCCGGACTGTGAATCCGCAAGTAATGAACTCCTAATTCCGCGTCCATCGGGATCTTCGCGGTGATCTTGCCAGGAACCTCTGTTGCAATCCACTGGATTTGCGCCGGCTCCCCCCAAAAACCAACCGGCCACTTCTCGTACTTGCCCGGTAGCTCAATGCTTACCTCCGTGCCTCGCATCCCACCCATCGGGACCAATCGCACATTCTCTACATTCTGCCCACAGACTCCATTGAGCGAACCGTAAAGAGACCAAAAACCAGCGATCACCGCAACAATACAGAGCGACCCAGGGGAAAATCGACGCCATGCAATGTCCCTATTTTGCGAACCTTGCAATTCCAATTCCGGCCCGATCAAACAACGTCTACTGGGATTCATGCGAGATCTTACATCAATTCGCGGATAGGAGTCGGATCGCTAACCAAATGCGCTGGCCTACCCGATGGCGTGTAATACACTTTGTCTGGATCGATCCCCATCTTGTGATAGACCGTCGATACGAAATTCTCCGGTGAGAGGATACGCTCACAAGCCGAATGGCCTTGCCGATCCGTCGCACCGATGACCTGCCCGCC
>JBEICB010000127.1:0-13578 GCA_040373655.1 Pirellula sp.
CCACTTGGTTCCCTTTCCACGCTTGGTTTTCCCAACGTCGAAGCCCCTTTTTTAGCGGGAGCAAAACTCCCATCGACAAAGACTTCATCCCAATCCAGTCGTCCTTGCTGATCGAGTCGGTCCAAAAACGCGTACCACATTTCAATGAAAACACCTGCATCCATCCATTCGTTCATTCGTCGCCAGCAGGTGCTTGGCGAAGGGAATTCGTCAGGGAGGTCACGCCATCGAGCGCCACTTCGCAGCACTCATAGAATTCCTTCAAAGCACGTCCGGTCATCCGCTGGAGGCCGCCCACCTTTGGGTGAGGACGCACGTTTATGGATAAAGGGGCATATGTGTTCCCACTGCTCGTCCGTGAGCAAACTTCGGATCTTCGGCATCGAGTATCTCCTTACGATATCTAGTTTACCCAGACTCACATTCCCGTGAAAACATAAATCCAAGCAGGTTTTGAAACCGCTTCTAGGCAATAACGAATCGCGTTGGCTCAATCGCAAGATCCCAGGGATTTACGTGCCAAGCTTTATCCTCTCTCAGCAAACATGCGAGAGTTGTTAGTTCTTTCAAGCCGCCGATCCTGGCAAATTTTTAGAAACGTGTAAAACTAGCCAGCAGATTTCCTCCGCAACCATATATTCGAGTTTTGGATGGAGGGATCTAGAGATCGCTTCTGGCGTTCCCAACTTCAAGTTGTTGACATTCCCGAGCTAGTTTCATTGAGGGAGGTAAGATGAGTTATGAATGATGAGAGTGGATTAGAGTTGGTAAAGGATAGGGATCAGGGAAGGCGAGCAGTGGTGGCTGTGTTGTTAGAGAATGGGCAGTTTTTGGTGATACGGCGGTCTGAAAAGGTACGGGCACCTGGTTTGATCTGTTTCCCGGGAGGCGGAGTTGAAACTGGGGAGGGGTTGGAGGAAGCGGTAAAGCGGGAGTTAATGGAGGAATTGAGATTACCGGTACTTGTGTTGGGGCATTTTTGGACGACGCATACTCGGTGGGGAACGCGTCTGGAGTGGATGGTCTGTCGGCGGGAGGTGGGGGTGGAACCGATAGGTAATCCGGAAGAGGTTTCGGAGGTTATATGGGTTGGTGCGGAGGAATTGATTGGTCGAGAGGATTTGCTTGGGAGCATGCCAGAGTTTTTAGAGGGGTATGAGCGAGGCGATTTTACGAGTTGGTTTAGTGGTTAGGCCAACCTCCCCTTTGCTAGCATTCCCCACCCCTTTCCGGGGACAGTCCCCGAACCGCCTCAATCTATGCTAGCATTCCCTAAGCCGATTGGGGACAGTCCCCAAACCGGGATTTGAATCGGAAAATTTGCTAGCATTTCCTTGAATCGGCAAAATAATGACTCGCCCACCGGTCCTTCGGCTAGTCAGCCCCAAAATCCAGCTACCTGGCCTCTAATTCGCCCTCGACATCCAAACTCGGCGCGCACCCTCACTGTCGATCGCCTTCCTACGGCGATTTTTTACCATCGCTCACTTCTCTCGCTACCCCGCCCTGCCCTGCCCTACGAGTACTCGCTTTACGTCCTGATCACCAAACAACCCAAGAAAGAATATGTACTGGCAAGCGACATTCGGCGATAGCCACCCTCTCGTTTAGGAAGTACCACCCGGCCCCTCTGCTCCAACGCCTTGCCCTAGCGACGTTTCTATTCCGTCACTACTTGCATCGCCACATGGCAATTCGCTATTCCAAGGACTGCGCATCGATCCGGGATCGTAATACGCCTTGGTGTCGAAGTCACCTCTCCCCGCCTCCCTCGGACAGCATTTGCTGAAATGTCTTAGCAAACTCAGAAACTGCATCGGATGAACACCCAATCGCTTCAACGCACTAGGGAGTTGCTCTGGATCAGGACCATTGCGTCTCGCCACCTCATTGTCCATGCTCCACTGTAGTAATCCTAAATACTCGGTCGCGGAAATCGGAAGAAATCCCTTGTCGCTACAGCGTGTCCCCAATTCGCTGACTTGTGGATCGGTCGATAAGGTATCTAACAAAATTGGACTCAAAAACTCCGCACGCGCTGCTCGCTGTTCTAGACTCAGTGGCTTGGAAATTTGTGACTCGGTTTGCACGCGATTTTCATCCTCTTTCGCCTCCATTCCACCGACCGAATCCAATCCGTTGGTTGCTGCAGCACCAAAAAGCAACTGCTTACATATACCTTCCATCTCTTCATCCGTGAACTCCTTGCGTCTCTCTTCCCCGAAAGAACCGAGCAACTTCTGCGCACGCTTGATCTGGACCTTCGACGCTTTGTCGTTCTCCTTGCCTAAAGCGATCCTTAGCAAATCCAACCGTTTCTTTGCGGAAGTATCTTCGTAGCCATCAATCGATTCCGAGAGCAATGCGCGAAAGGGATTCAAATCGATGTACATTGCACAGGCCAACAGATGGGCAATCGTTCGTACACGTACGGCCTTAAAACGAGATTTGAAGAAATGCCCCAATGCTTCGCCTTCGTAGTCTTCTCGGTTTGCCTTCTGCGCAATGACTTGGGCAAGCAATCTCATCCACCAACTAATGTCACTCAGGCGTGACCTTAACTCGGTTACCCTCTTCTGATCTTTCATTTCTTGCTCGATCTCAGCATCCGTCGGCGGTATGGGTTGATAAGTTACTACTCCGTTGACTTTAACCTTCTTTCGATGCTTCGGGCACATGGTAAGCCATCGAGTAACGATCTCTCGGTCGTCCCACGTAGCCACAACATCGGGACGAGAACGAAGCAAGAAATGGGTATGGTTATCCATTAGGGAAAACCCCAGAAGGTCGATTCCCATGTAACTATTCAGATGCTCAATACGTTGGTAGAACCACTGCCTGCGATGCAGTAGTTTTCTCCTTTTCTTTCTATCCATACCCAAGAGGTACAGGTTTCTGCACGCCTTGAGCATGGTGTGAACATAAGCGATTTCTGAGGGAACGAAAGTAAGAGAACGATTTTGACGCGGCATACGTAGAATCTCCTTCATAACACAAGGAAGTTCCGGGGCTTCTCTGGCCATTGATTTCTACAATGACTTCGCTTGTCAGCGATTGCTCGAAGCGATTCGGGGAAACCCGGTAATGACAAAGAACACAACGAATTGAGATTCGCCGAAAAGGCGGATCACACGCACGGAGTTTGGAGTGGAACGAGCGGGAATCGCGTTACCTTAAGCGCAAAACCAGTTGGAGTTTCGGGTGAGCAAGACACAGAAGGAGTCCATTCCGATTCCACCTCCGAGGTGGCCTACGCTGCGTGTGTGTTGTGTGTGTGTTGTGTGTGTGTTGGAAACAGCGAGGATTAAGGCGAATAATTCAGCCTGGAATTCATGATCCAAAAATCTGCATTTCTGTCAACGAAATGGTCAAAATAGTTTTTCGTTTTTAATAGCTAGCAATACATGCACCCAAGAGTCCTACGCGGGGACTGTCCCCGGAACTGCTTAGAATTGACATTTGAATGCTAGCAAAGCGTGATGTGGTGCAGGGACTGTCCCCGGGAAGAGACTGGGGAATGCTAGCAAATGGATGATAGGTGCGGGGACTGTCCCCTGTTTGGGATGTGAATGCTAGCGTTGTTAGCTAGAAGCCATGCGAGTTCATGCCTTGTTCATTAAAGACGTATGCTATTCGCTTTAGCCACCCTATCTACGTTGCCCCATCCTCACTTACTCAACACTCTTTCTTTCAATCTGCCAGACCAAGATTCCCCCTCAAGACCCGCTATAATCAGTCCCATACATACTTCCCTATCTGCTTCATTCCTATGGACATCCCCTATGATGCTTGCCCCTAACTCTACCCCCTCTCTCGCAACTCACCCTAGTACCTTCTTTGTGGCCACATTCTGCAGCCTCCTTTCACTCTCCGCTGCACTTACCGCCCAAGACGAAACTGTCCCCTTCGAAAACCACTCAAAACCACTCAACGATGGATTCAAATTCCCCGACTCCGATTGGCCTTGGTGGCGAGGCCCCAATAGAAATGGAACCGCATACCCAAACCAATCCCCACCCACTCAATGGGAACGAAATCAAAACATTCTTTGGAAGACACTCATACCCGGTCGTGGATATAGCTCTACGTCCATCGTCGGAAACCATATCTTCCTCGTGACCTCAGATGAATCTACCGGCGCACAATCACTCCTCTGCTTGAACCGAGACACCGGTAATCTTCTCTGGAATACCACCGTTCACCCTTCCGGTGGAATGCGCAAAAATGAAAAATCTACCGCCGCTTCCTCCACCCCAGCATGCGATGGTGAAAACGTCTTCGTCTGCTTCCCCAACTCCGATAGCCTCGTAACCTCCGCATTGGATCTACAAGGCAAAATCCTTTGGCAAACAAAAGTATGCGACTACGTCGAACACCAAGGATACGGCGCATCCCCCGCTCTCTATCAATCTCTCGTAATCGTTGCCGCCGATAATAAAGGTGGTGGTGCTATCGCTGGTCTAGATCGCAAAACAGGCGCCATAGTATGGAAACACTCTCGCCCAAAACTTCCTAATTACCCCTCACCCATCCTACTAAACCTCTTTGGTAAAGACCAAGTCCTACTCACAGGCTGTGATAAAATCACTAGCCTCAACCCTCTCAACGGCGAACTGCTCTGGGAATCTCCCGGCGCCACAACCGAATGTGTCACTTCAACCCTCACTAACGGCACTCTCGTCTACACCAGCGGTGGCTACCCTCGCAACCACATGTCTGCCATCCTAGCAGATGGCTCCGGAAAAGTTGTTTGGGAAAACGAGAACCGTGTCTATGTCCCTTCTCTGCTCATACTTAATAACACACTCTACGGTGTCCTCGACGCTGGTATCGCTGCTGCCTGGGATGCTTCCACCGGAAAAGAACTTTGGAAACATCGCCTTGGTGGTACCTTCTCGGCTTCCCCTATCCTCGTCGGTAACCACATCTACGCTTTCAACGAATCCGGAGAAGCTTTCATTTATTTAGCTACCCCCGACCGCTTCGAACTCATCGAAAAAAACAAACTCGGTGACGAACTCCTCGCTACACCTGTCATCTGCAACGGTCATATCTACTACCGCTGCACGGAAGAAATCGACGGCAAACGACAAGAGATCTTGTACTGTATCGGTGTTCAGAAATAACCAAGCCGTCGCACATAACACCTTCCCTATTACCTATCCGTTAATCGTTCAACAAATCTCTTGACCATACCGTCTAGAACACGTCGCCTCCCTTGCTGACTTTCTCCAAACTCACCCAAAGGCATCGAATACCCTAACACGACATACTCTATCTGAATCGATCGAGGTGAAATCACCTCGATCACACTCTTCTCTCCTCCTGTCATACTCTGTCGCCCAAACAGATTCGCGACCATTAATCCATAATCGCGATTGTGAAACCAACTCTCTCGTGGATTACCACCTAACGGTATCAAAGTCATTCCAACTCTGTTGCCATCCACCACTCTAGAATAATCCACCCAACGCGCAGATTTACCCCACGTACCCTGCGCTCGCTCCAACCCTTCACTGTTGAGTATCTCCCCCCCATTCTTTTCAATCAACGGTGTCGCTAATCGCACTCCCAAACCCATTTCCTCCTGATCTCCAAATGCTAAGACTCCAACCCCATTTGGCTCCATCGCTCGCATCTGCGCACTCCAATACACTCCATACGCCTGACCTAAACGGATAACTCGAAATGTCTGCACTGACGTTCCTATCTTCCGATCCTCTCTATCTACGAAAAAACTCTTTGTCTGATACTCTATCCTCCCATCCCTAACGATCGGCTCCTGCGTAAACTCCTCTTGCACGACACTACCTCGGTTACGCCAAAAGTCCTCCCCATTGATATCGCCAAACCCCAACCAAATTCCACCATGCATCGTGGAATGATCCGTCGCATCCACACCATCCTTCGGCGGGTAATTGCGTGTTAATGCGGTCCCATCCGGCGCCGAAAAATTGTGAAAAAATGGGCGCTTACAATCCGCGTCCTGCCACGAAAATTTTGCGAAGACTTTATCGCTGTCCAACAGCTCAAGTTCCCCCGGATACCGCTTAATCGCTAGACCAACCTGTTCAACACCCCTCCCCTCAACCACCCGCTCTTGCCCAATCACCCCACCATGGATAGCAATGTAAAACACCAAACTCAACACACCAACAGTCCTGATAAATCGACTCATCTCTCTCCTCCACTTTCTTTACTCAATTAGCCCCTTCTTGCCCTACTCATGCTCTTCCCCATCCCCCACCACCAGGCGTCAGAATGCGTATTCTCTCGCCAACCTCAAGCGTTCGTTGACATGCACTCGGTAAACGAAACATCTCACCATTAAGATCAATCCACCAGTTTTCACCCGGTTGACCATTCCCCCCACCCATCAACCCAAACGGCCCAACGAATCCACCATCAACACTCGCTCGACGGTTAGTCACCAATGATACCTCCAACCGCTCCAACGCCTCGATCTCACGCACCATTCCACAACCACCCTTATACCTTCCTACTCCCCCACTCCCGCGCCGAATCGCGAACTCGACTAACCTAACAGGATACCGACTCTCCAATACCTCAACATCCGTCAAACGCGTGTTCGTCATATGACTGTGCACCGCATCTGCTCCATCCCCAGCCTCACTAGCACCACTGCCGCCTCCAATCGTCTCGTAATATCCAAACCTCTCGTTCCCAAACAAAAAGTTATTCATCGTCCCTTGACTAGCAGCCGCCAAACCCAATGCACCCCATAACACATCAACAACCCGCTGACTCGTCTCGACGTTGCCACCCGCTACCGCTGGCCATTGCTCCAAAGGTCCTCTCCCACGCGGATCCAAAATACCTCGAGGTATCCGCAATTCAACCGCTCGCATCACCCCGTAATTCAACGGTAACGTATCTGCAATCGCACATCGAATCGTATACATGACGGCTGCCGTCACAATTCCCGGATTGGCATTTAAATTCCCCAAAGACTCAGAACCACTCCCATCAAAATCAATACTTAATGCCCAACCGTTCTCCACTCGCTTGCGCCGTACGCTCACTTGGATCCTACTACCATCATCCATCGCATCTCGAAAAACATACTCATCCTTAGCTAACGATCCTATCCAAGCACGTGTCTTGACCTCCGCTACACTCAAAATCGCATCAAAGTACCGGTGTAACTTCCCCTTCCCAACAGTCAAAGCCAACTCCTGCATCGCCATCATCCCCCGATGATTGGCGGCCCGCTGCGCCCACAAGTCAGCCATATTCTCGGATACATTCCTAGATGGATACTCCCCTCCCCGCAATCTCTCTTCCACTTGATCACTCAAATCCTCACCTCGAAATGTCAATCGCATCGGAGGCAATATAACTCCCTCTTCCCCCAATCGCTTCGAGGTCGGAGCCATCGAACCAGGTGCTATTCCCCCAATCTCCGCATGATGTGCTCGCGTAGCCACAAAAAATGCCGGTTTACCCCCGCAACTCTCTCCCTGCGATTCATTTCCACCCTCAACAAAGCCTGGCGTGACCACCGTTACGTCTGGCAAATGCGATCCACCTCGATACGGGTCGTTCGTTACAAAACAATCACCCGGCTCCATGTCCGGGAACGCCTCGATCATTGCCTGCACTGTTCTCCCCATCGCACCAAGATGGACCGGCACATGCGGTGCATTGGCGATCAACTCTCCCCTTGCATTAAATACGGCACAACTAAAATCACGGCGCTGTTTCACGTTCACACTCAACGCCGTTTGCTCTAACACTATCCCCATCTGCTCAGCTATCGCGCCGACCCTCTGTGCAAGCACATCCCGCAAGATAGGATCGATCGCCCCGCTATTCAAGTCATCGGAATTCGCTTCAGCCTTCCTCTGACCCTCCTCCTCTACTCCCGATCGATGGATCAACAGCACACCATCTTCGATGACTTCTCCCTCCCACCCCCCATTCACAATCGTCGTACTACCTACCGAACGAATCAACACTGGTCCAACAATCCGATCCCCCATCCTTAGCAAGCCTCGATCAATGCTCTCCGCTAAAACCCGCCGCCCATGGTCTATCATCCAAACTTGCCTAACCTCCTTCTCTGCAATGCTCTCACCATCCAATACCTTATCATCCCGAAATTCAGCACTGCTCAATTCGCTTCCTAATGCTCGCATAGCAGAAGATACTTCCACCCATACACTGACCAACTCTACACTTCGCTCTTCGCGCCCTTTCACTACACCAGAGACCCCAAATTTATCTCGATAACGTCCCTCGAAATCGATGATCCATCCATGCACAACCTGCGATGTTAAAGCTAAGTCACTTGCCTTCCATTCAACACGAATCGAACCCTCAGTCCCCTTCACTCGCAACTCTACCTCGCAATACACCTCCTGCCTCTCCGCTTCTACACCCTCCAATTCAAGCTCCTTCGTCAATCGATTCAAAAGACGATTACGAATAGACTCTATCGCTCCTAAATTCACATCGCGTATTAAACTGTAAACAGCTTCACTGCCGGATCGCTTGATCTGAGCCAAACCAATTCCTAATGCACTCAGCAATCCCGCTTCGGGATGATCAACTACCGTATCTATCCCCAATAACTCCGCTACCTCGCACAAATGCTGTCCCGCCGCTCCTCCAAAACCTGCTAAAACGTGTTCTCTTGGGTCGGCCCCCTGCTCAATACTGATCGACCTAACAGCCGACGCCATCTGCTCATTCGCAAGACACCTCAATCCGCTTACCAACTGTTCCTGCGTCAAGAATTTTTCTGTGCCCCCCTCACTTCCCCGCGTCGTCTCACATACCCTCTCCCATAACTCGCGCACTCGACACTGCGAAGCCTCCAAGTCCAGCGGGAAAGGAAAACCAACCGGATCGATCCGCCCCTCCAAGAAATTCAAATCTGTGACGGTCAAAGGACCTCCTTGACCATAACAAGCCGGACCGGGAAACGAACCAGCACTCTGAGGGCCAACTCGCAACTGCACTCCGTCGTAGTAACAAACACTCCCACCACCCGCTGCGACCGTATGAATCGCCAGCGTCGGAACCATCATCCGAATTCCCGCTTTAACCGTTTCATGTTCTAACTGCAAACGACCCTCTATCCGGCACACGTCGGTCGACGTCCCACCCATATCAAGGCCAATCAATTTCTTAAACCCAAATCGATGAGAGATCGCTTGTAATGCAACTGCCCCACCAGCAGGGCCTGACAACACCATATGCCTTCCCCAAACTTCCGTCGCACTAACCAATCCCCCATTGCTGGTCATCACTCGCAATCTCGATTCTTGATCCTCGGAGAACTGCTCGGAAACCATCGCCAAATAATTACGGACCACCGGTGTCAAATACGCATCAACAACCGTCGTTTCCCCCCTCGCAACCGCTTGTATCACCGGAGCCACTTGGTGACTACAACGCACAAATTCAAACCCCATTTCCCTCGCGATCGCTTCCACTCTCAATTCGTGCTCAGGATTGCGTGTGGAATGCAATAGACAAATCGCTATCGAACGAATTCCGCGCTCTAAGACACCTTGCAACACTCCACGCACTTGGTCGTCATCCATCGCAACCAATACACCACCTGATGCATCCAGCCTCTCACAAACGCCCACCACTGCGTCAACCAAACTCGGGCGCTTGACAATCCGCGTTACAAATAACTCCGGACGCTCCTGATAGCCAATCGACAACAAATCCTCAAAACCCGCAGTAACTACCAATGCCGTCGACTCCCCACGACGAGTCAACAAAGCATTCGTCGCTTTGGTGGTGCCCAACCGAACCTGTACGGCCGGCAATCGATCCTGCAATGGGATTCCCAACAGTAAACGGGCCGCCAACACTGGTGCCTCTACCTTCGGATCCCACTCCACTGAATCGACTTCCCCCCAATTCAGTTCATTCTCGTCACCTACTACTCGAAAACATCCAGACTTCCCTTCAAACTCAACACAACGCACCCTCCCCAGTTGCCTCAAAGACCGATCCATCGCTATACCAATACACCCTAACCAAAAACGATCAGGGTCCTTGGAACGCGCAGAATCCCGCCATTGAAATTCTCCTTGTCGATCACGAACGAAACTCAAAACGCGCCCATGAGACAAAACCTTCGTCCGCAACCGCATCCCGTCAGGCTTAACGACATAGCAGTCCGTAAATGTCCCGCCAACATCACACCATACTTCAATCATGATTCCCCATAGCAATACTGCCTGCTAAAAGCGGACTAGCAAAAATCGAATCTCCTACCACTTGCTAAGCCCCAAAATAATCACTCCATAATCCATCGCTAATCACTAATCCTGCACGCGTTAACCGCACATAATCACCCTGCTCCTCTAACCAGCCTCGCTCCGTATGGGCACGCAACGCTGTTTCAATTTCTTCGCGAGTTGAAGCTGGAACTTCAGACCGCCACTGATACCAAGGAACCCCACGCAATTGTCGCATCCCAAACACAAATCGCTCTCTCCACTGCTGATCTATCGACAACTCTTCGCTCTCATCAATAGCACTGCTACCTTGCTCCACATGCTTCAAATACGCCAACGTCCCCCGATAATTTACGCTGCGATGATTGCCCAAGAAACTTGCGGCACTCGGCCCAACACCCCACCACCGATCTCCATTCCAGTATGCTTGATTATGCTGGCAAGCTTGCCCACTTCGAGCAAAATTGGAAACTTCGTAATGCTCTAAACCACCATCTACCAACATCTCCATCGCCATCGTGTACATCGCAAGCTCAATCTCCTCGTCCAGGCGATGCAATTGCTCCTTTTGTAACCGTCCCCAAAACATCGACCCCTTTTCATAAGTTAAGCCATAAGTCGATAAATGCCCTACTCCCAATTCCAAAGCACGACGCAAATCTGCCTCCCATCCGCTTAATGACTCACCCGGCGAGGCAAATATTAAATCCAACGATACGCGATCCATCACTTCATGCGACAACTCGATCGCTTGCATCAACTGCGAAGGATTGTGATCCCGCTCCAAAACTTTTAGTTTCTCAGCTTGAAATGACTGACCGCCTATACTGATCCGATTTACACCCTGCGACTTCCAAAATCGCAATCGATCCTTGGTCACATCTAACGGATTGGCTTCAATCGAAAACTCCCCCACCTGACCAGTCGCTACTTTCACACCATGGGAATCTCGACCAGCAATCGGAAACCAATGACGCACAGCTTCAAAAAGCCTCTCTGCGACTACTTCAGGTAAAATCGATGGCGTCCCTCCACCGAAAAATACAGTCTCTACAGGACGAGGATACTCAAGCTCCGACAACTCCCGACAAACCGCATCTACATAACGATCAAACAAATCATCCCGATTCGCCAATAAACTAAAGTTGCAATACCCGCAGCGTTGCCGACAGAAAGGGACGTGAATGTATGCCGCAATCGGTACGGGACCATTCTCCGCAAGTCTTGAAGATCGAGGTCTCTCAATCACTCCAAATCTACCTCCTACTCTCACTTCGGTAGATTGCTTGTGATCATGTTCAAATACTGCATAAACACCATGAAGATTACCGCGATAATCATCCCCGAAATCAGCATCCAAATCAGGTAACTAGAGGCCACCGCCAACTGTTTAAGGGCCAACTGCAACTTCTCTCGATACTCAATCGATAAACGTTCCAGTGACTCGCTGTCACTCCCACTCATCTCTCCAACTTCCAACGTCTGGATGAAGTCATCCGGCAATCTCTTCGGCGCATCAAACGCCTCCGAAAAGGAATCCCCTCTCGCAATCGCTGACTCCATCTGAGGCAATCCCGCGATGTAATAATGGTTACCCGTACTCAACACCGCGTCGCGCACACTACGCTTTGCATCTACCCCAGCTCCCAACATCATCGATAGCGTCATCGATAAACGCGAAAGCGCTGTCAAAGTCACCACAGGACCAATCACCGGAACGTTGCGCACTAAAGGCAATAACTTCTCGTGACAACCGAACCAGTTCTTCCATACCCCAAATATCACCGTACCCAGAACCAATCCTATTACCCCCAAGATACTCAGAAAAATGAAAACACCTGACACCCCACGCAACCCAACTCCTGTAATGTCAAACGGTTTCTCCCCCGGCCCAGCCCCCTGAAAAAAACCATTGATGAAGATCATCCCACAAAGGATCAGCACCGCAACAAACAACTCGATCAATGGCTTCGTCACCTGCGACTGAAACTCCTGCCTCGTCCGCTTCAAGTCCAGGTAATAATCCGACATGTACCGCAACACACTGTCGATCTTCCCAGACTCCTCACCGGCGTGAATCATCTTCACCAATAGTGGTGGAAAAAACGGAGACTGCATACCCATAGCCTCCGACAAACTATGCCCCCCACGCACCTGGCCCGATAAAGCCCCCACACTCTGACGGTATCTTGCACTCCCAGACTTTGCCTCAGTATCAAGCAACCGCAACAAATCCACACCAGCTCGCATACCCGTTCCAATACGACTGCAAAACTGATGTAACTGGCCCGCCGATGCCCCCCCTACCAACGAGTCCAACACCCCGGCCTTCCGCTCCGAAACTCCTGTTGCATCGAACCCCATAAACTCTCTCTCTTCAATTATTCCGCACCACTTCACGCCTCTTTCACGAGTTCCCTCAAGCACCCCGCAAAGGAATGCCGAGTGGAAAGATAGTTCGATTGTACCGATTGTACGCGAGGATAGGATGTTGTTCGATATGCGAAATGCAAGCAAAACTAGATACCCAAAAGTCAACTCGCTTCAATTCCGCAGAATTTGGCTCGCGCGACTTCTAGTCGCTGGTATTGGATGTTCAAGCATTAGCTTTACAGGATGTAACACAACATCCCCCTTCAAATCGCTCTCAAACTTCGGAAAACCCACCGCTTCGTCCGAATCCGCAAACCCTGGATTCGGTGCTTCGATGGGTACATCACTCTCCAATACCGGCAAAGCAGTCAAAAACCAATTCTCCTCCGTTTCCTCTGCCGTCTCCTCCGCTGTAACCAAAACAAAAACTGCTATCTCGTCCCCTTTCACACCCGTATCATCAACAACTGCAGTCGCGGAAGGTGAGGAATCACCAGTCAATAACCCGCTCAACATCAAACCCAAGACCTTCGTCGCTCAGGGCAACTATTTTGAATCGCAAGGCAATTACACCAAAGCCGCCGATAGTTACTCACGCGCCCTGCAATCCGAACCCAAAAATGCATCAGCCCTCATCAGCATGGCTCGACTGTACGATCGTCAGCAAGACCCTGTAAAAGCAACAGAGTTTTATCAACGTGTCATCGAAGTCGCCCCCAATAACGCTGACGCTTACCTTGAACTTGGAAACCTGCAAGCAGGTTCTGGGGACCTAAAAGCAGCCCAAGAAAACTTCAGCAAAGCGACCACTCTACAACCTTCAAATAAGTCCTATCGCCAAGCTCTTGCTGGAGCTCTACTCGACTCCGGCGATCCAAATGCAGCACTAGCCCAAATGGCTCAATGCGAATCCCCCGCAATGGCCCAATATCAAATGGCCTATATGCACTTCCAACGTAAAAATATTCCAGCAACACAGCAA
>JBEICB010000093.1:0-19343 GCA_040373655.1 Pirellula sp.
GACAGGCGCTGTATTCGGACACTTCTCCGATGTCGCCCACTTCAATGCCGCATACCACTCCAATGATCCTTTCTGCTGCGACGACGCCGCGCAACACCACATCCTTGAACAAGGCTGGGTATGGATGCTGCGGTTCGATCACGGTGTTACAAGCGTCGGATGGGTACATCCATCTTCTAACGCACCGCGAACCTCAGAAGACTTCTGGAACACTATTGACGCTCACCCAAGCCTCAGTCGCCTCATGCAATCTGCCACCCTAATTGAGCCAATCGAGATGGGTACAATCCAACGCATAAGCAGATGTCGCTCCAGTGCTTTTGGTCCTGGTTGGATTGCGTTACCTGTAGCTTATGGATTTGTGGACCCTTTACACAGTACTGGGATCGCACATGCACTCAGCGGTGTCTCTCGCTTGGCAGAATTACTTCAATACAACAAAACCGATCTGTATCAAAAGCTTGAAGTGTACCAAGCCGACTTAGAGTCCGAATTGAAATGGCTCGATACCCTTGTGGCCGGTTGCTACGCCGCTCAACCGTCCTTCGACAATTTCTACGCCTTTGCATGTTTCTATTTTGTTGCTGCAATCGAATTTGAAAAACAACTCGCAAAAGACCCAAGCCACTGGCCACAAGGCTTCCTCCAAGCATCCGACATAGAACTTAGAGAGGTAGCTGAGAGTGCTTATCAAACTCTGACGCTAATGTCACGACACGATGCTTCGCAGTCGCATTATCGCGAAGTTGTTCGTAGCAAAATCGCGAGATGGAATAATGTAGGCTTGCTAGATCCAAACAATCTTAATCGCATCGCGCACTCCACTGCGCCAAAGTACGCATCGATAATTCAATCCATGTGCCAAAGCCTGAATAAGAACCCCACCGAGTGAAAGAGCAACAGAGCACCAATCGCGCTCTGTTGCTGACCTACCCTGAACCAAGATTTCCTTAAATCCCAGTTATCGGTTAACTGCTGATGCTGTACCGAATCGGTCAAGCATCATTACCTTATCCCAGGCTGCCACGAAGTCCTCGACGAACTTCGCCTTGCCATCATCGCTAGCGTATACCTCAGCGATTGCTCGTAACTGAGAATTCGAACCAAAAATCAAATCGACACGAGTACCAGTCCATCGGACACCCCCCGTTTGGTAATCAACTCCCTCAAACAGGAATTCACTTCCCTTCGCCGGTCTCCATTGAGTCGTGGTGTCCATCAAGTGCACAAAAAAATCGTTTGTTAAAACTTGCGGACTCTTGGTCCATACCCCATGAGAACTTTCATCCGTATTCGTTCCCAGTACCCGCAGACCTCCAATCAACACCGTCATCTCAGGAGCGGTTAAGCTCAACCGATGCGCGCGGTCTAGCAACAGTTCCTCGGCAGTCCGAGACTTACCCCCTTCACTTACCTTTGGCGATACGTAGTTTCGAAACCCATCCGCCAACGGCTCTAGTACAGCAAACGATTCGCTGTCCGTCATCTCTGCACTGGCATCCATGCGACCCGGGGTAAATGGAACTTTCACTTCTAATCCCCCTCGCTTCGCCGCCGCCTCAATCGCTGCGCAACCTCCTAAGATGATCAGATCTGCAATCGACACCCTCTTGCCATCCGTTCTCCCAGTTTCAAACTCCTGTTGGATAGACTCGAGCTTGGTCAGGACCTTGGTCAACTCCTCAGGATCATTAACAGGCCAGTCCCGTTGAGGTGCCAATCGAATGCGACCTCCGTTAGCACCACCGCGATGATCCGTTCCTCGATAGGTCGAAGCAGACGCCCAAGCGGCTCCTACTAACTCAGATACGTCCAGTCCACTTGCAAGAATCCTTCCCTTCAATTCATCGATATCATTCTCATCGACCAATGGATGATTGACCACAGGAATTGGGTCTTGCCAAACCTGTGGCTCAGGGACCTCCGGTCCTAACAAGCGGCTTGCGGGACCCATATCACGATGCGTTAGCTTGTACCAAGCCTTTGCAAAAGCCAAACGAAAAGCTTCTGGATCCTTGTGAAATCTCTCGGAAATCAATAGGTACTTGGGATCCATTTTCAATGCCAAGTCCGTAGTAAACATCATTGGTGCATGCGATTTGTCCGGACGATGCGCATCGGGAACAGTTCCAGCCGCACTCGGATCTGTCGGCGTCCACTGCCAAGCCCCTGCGGGACTCTTGACCAATTTCCACTCATATCCAAATAGATTCTCAAAGTAACCGTTCGACCAAGCTGTTGGAGTCGATGTCCAAGCACCTTCGAGGCCACTGGTAATCGTATCTTCCGCATTGCCCTTACCGAAACTATTCTTCCATCCAAGCCCCTGCTCATGTATGGGTGCTCCCTCCGGTTCTGGACCAACGTTTTTTGCACTCGATGCACCATGAGCTTTGCCAAACGTATGTCCACCAGCAATCAAAGCCACAGTCTCTTCGTCGTTCATCGCCATTCGACGAAATGTCTCCCGAATATCACGCGCTGCCACAATCGGATCAGGCTTGCCATTTGGCCCCTCTGGATTTACATAAATCAAACCCATCTGTACCGCTGCCAATGGTTGCTCTAACGCACGATCCCCTTTGTAACGTTCGTCTCCTAACCACTCACTCTCCGGCCCCCAATAAATATCTTCCTGCGGCTCCCATACATCTTCACGACCACCCGCAAATCCAAAGGTTTCAAAACCCATAGATTCCAATGCGCAATTCCCCGCCAAGACCATCAAGTCGGCCCAAGAAAGCTTCTTTCCATATTTTTGCTTGATCGGCCAGAGCAACCGACGAGCCTTGTCCAGATTCGCATTGTCCGGCCAACTGTTCAAAGGCGCGAAACGCTGTGTACCATACCTCGCGCCACCACGCCCATCACTGATCCGATAGGTTCCTGCACTATGCCATGCCATCCGAATAAACAATGGGCCGTAATGACCATAATCCGCAGGCCACCAATCCTGAGATTCTGTCATTAACTCAACAATGTCTTTCTTGACTGCCACTAGATCTAACGAAGCGAACTCCTTGGCGTAATCAAAGCGAACTCCCATAGGGTTCGATTGTAGAGAATTCTGATGCAAAATTCGCAAGTTCAACTGATTAGGCCACCATTGCGCATTCCCATAATCGCCAGCCGATGTGTTCGCTCCCCCTAACGAAGAATCACTCGTAGCCCCTGGTGCACTGCGTATTCCAGTCAAGTACTGCACCGCCCCTGTAACCGGACACTTCGTCTGCCCTCCGACTACTGCATGCGAAACTCCAGGTACCCCATCGGGCGAAGTTGGGGCTTGTCCCCACACGTTCCCACCTGCCGCACAAGATCCACTCCAGAGCAACGCTACAATCCACCCGCGAGATAACCTCGCCAATTTTATTGATCTTCGTCTCATAGACTGCAATCTCCCTGTTTTCGATCGGATCCATAGAAATCAATTTAAACTTCTTTTTTACTATCGCCCAAACCGCGGTTTGCGTCCAATGCATTAAACAGATACTATCTATGCTTTATACGCATACAAATAACCATCAGCCCCCGCTTCTGAGAATCTGCTCATGGAATTGGACCAACTTCGCCACTTCCTCGCCGTCGTGCAATGGGAGAGCTTTTCAAAAGCAGCGGACGAAATCGGGCTTTCACAATCCGCCCTTAGTCGCTCCGTCCTGCGACTCGAAGAACAAATAGGTCGGCAACTCCTCGATCGCCAATCAAGAAAAGTCGTTCCTACCGATGCTGGCAGAATACTTGAAACCCGTGCAAGAGAACTCGTCGGTCGCATCGCGGATGTCCAAGCGGAACTAAGCGACGATGGTCAACATGGAACAATTCGCATCGGCGCAATCCCAACGATTGCGCCTTACTTTCTTCCGTCATACCTAAGGAACTTCCAAAACGAATTTACTGAAGCCAAGGTGATTGTCCAAGAGGAAACTACATCCCAGTTGATTCGCAAGGTACATGACGGCGAAGTCGACGTGGCGATTGCTGCCCTGCCCATCGATAGCAAGTATCTACAAATTGAAGAACTATTCGACGAAGAACTACAACTCGTCGTTAGCAAAAACGACCCGCTTGCAAAAAAAGAAACGATACGTTGGAGCGATCTTGAACAACGTCCCTTTATCCTTATGGGTGAAGCACATTGCTTGACCACCAATGTCGTTTCATTTTGCCATCAGAAGAATTTATTTCCGCTATCAATCGAACGCACTTCGCAACTTGCGATGCTCCAAGAATTGGTCTCGCTAGGACATGGCGTCAGCCTCATCCCTGCCATGGCTGCAAGGCTCGATACAAATTCAGAACGGACATATCGAACAATCAACGGAACCAAACCCACGCGTACTGTGGTTTCCGTAACCAATCCCTATCGCTACCAAAGCAAACTTCTTACGTCGTTTCTCGAAGCGGTGCGAGTTCGCGAAACTAATTCCAATTCACCGCTTAAACGAAAGAAATAATGATGCGAGTTGTTATGCAACGCGTCAAACAAGCTGCCGTACATGTCGACGGAAACTGCGTCGGTCGCATCGAGCTAGGTTGGTTAGTTCTCTTCGCTGTGCACCGTGATGACTCAGTCGAAGACCTACGCTGGCTTGCCGAAAAATGTGTCCATCTCAGAGCCTTCTCCGATGAACAAGGAAAAATGAACCGATCCGTTATCGATGTCGGTGGCGAAATGCTCATCGTCTCCCAATTCACTCTCGCTGGAGATTGCCGAAAAGGTCGCCGACCAAGCTTCGATGACGCCGCCGAACCCCAAATCGCCAAACAGTACTACGAGATGTTTTGCGAACAAGTCGCACAAATGGGGGTACCGGTGCAAACAGGTATCTTTCAGGCCGATATGCAAGTCTCCCTCGTCAACGATGGACCAGTCACCTTTGTGATCGATCCCCCCTTTACATCGACCTTGGGAAAAAGGTAATTACACTCGCTCTTCATTCGCGACAACCAACCAACGTTTCCAACGCCTTGACTCGCTGATCCAAGTCTTTTCGGGATACCGACCGCAAGGCATCCAAAGAAAAACTTTCTATCGTAAAACTTGCCACTGCTGTCCCCATCTTCATCGCCCTGGCCATCACTCGCGATTCCACTTCCAACCTCCCCCTCTGATCCCTCGGACATTCGAGCGATGCTTCCGCATAACTAGCAGCGATCGTTCCAAGCAACCCGCCAGCAAAACTATCTCCGGCCCCGGTAGGATCGACCAATGAAGCAGTAGGGAATGCAGGAAATGCTAATGTCGTCCCCGGTCCGACAATTAAACACCCATGCTCCCCCTTCTTCAAGATTACCCATTTCGGCCCCATGTCCCGAATCGCTTGTGCGGCTTGGTATCCACTCGACAATCCCGTCAACTGCCGAGCCTCTGCGTCATTGAGAAAAAGACCATCGACTCGCGCGATTACTTCAAGCAGATCGCTGCGAGTCCTCTCAATCCACATGTCCACCGTATCCGCAAAAATGAATCGCGAATCGACACACTGCTCAAGCACTTTCCGCTGCACCGATGGTATAGCTGCCGCAAGAAACACAAACTCCGATCCACGAAAACTCTCGGGAACAGTTGCGTCATAGCGATCAAAACCATGCATTTCGATCTCCAACGTGTCCCGATCTTGATAATCCGCGTGGTATCGCCCCCGCCAGAAATAAGATTTGGCCAGTGAATCATGCGTTACGCCACTCCAATCGACTCCGTGTTCTTGAAGGATTCGAGTATACTCTTGCGGCCAGTCTGAACCGACTCGACCCACCAGTCGCACCGGTGCAAATAGACTCGCAGCATACGAGAAGTAACTTGCACTGCCACCGAGTACTCGTTCCCTCTTCCCAACGGGTGTCTCGACCGAGTCGATCGCCAAAGTTCCTACGCAGAGAATATTCATCAATGTCGGATCCGCACGGACGTTTTCAATTCGAACCTCAATTTCGACCACCATGGTACTTGAGAAGTGGTCACCTTCAGACGCTCATCACAGGATTTTATCGTCCGATCGCCAACCTGCCACCTCGGACAACTTTGCGCTGCCCGTTGCCCGAAAGCCAGGGCCACATGTTCGTGCACGAAAACTTACCCGAAGGTAGCGACGATTACCATTCAAAACCTAGCGTTCTATTGCTGCATGGGCTGGGCTCTTCACATGCTGGTACCTACATGACCAACATGGCACTCGGTTTTGTGCGGCGAGGATTCCGAGTCTTTCGCGTCGACCTCCCAGGCGCCGGCGATTCCTTTCTCGAAACCCCTTTACCTCCCCATGGCGCTTGCTCATCCATTATCCGTAATGCGATGCAATACGTCAGTGAACTGCACGGAATCAAACAATGGTACATGGCCGGAGTTTCCCTCGGCGGAAACATCTTGCTCCGCATGCTCTCGGATCCAAACCACAAAAATACTTGCTCGTTCGAAGTCCTGCGCGCAATTGCACTCGCACCACCGATCGATCTTGACACCTCCTGCCGAAACATCGAACGCGGTATTCATCGACTCTACGCTAACTACTTCTTGCGCGCAATCCGCAAACAAATCCGCGAACGAGCAAAACACTGGCCTCAATGGAAGGAACGCCTAGAAGTCGCCGATTTCAGCTCACTACGCCGACTCGACGATACCGTCACCGCTCCACTTGCCGGTTTCCGAGATGCCTTGGACTACTACACTTCTGGCTCCTCAAAACCTTTTCTGAAAAATCTAACCACTCGTACCAAGATTTTAATCGATCGCCACGATCCTATTGTCCCCTACTTTATCTTTCGCGATGCCGAATACTCCCCAAGTACAGAAGTGATCGTTACAGATCGCGGTGGCCACGTCGGATACCTACGTCGCAGACCCATGGCTCAACGATCCAAATCCCTTCAACGAAGTGGGATCGATCGTAAATTCCACCGGTGGGGAGACTCATGGATCGTCGATACCATGATCGATGACGAATGCTGGTAACCTATGCCTGCAAAAATAATTAGTTACCCCTGTAATTCGAAGCGTTTATACCCAAACGCAGCAGTGCCTTATGCAAGCCCTGACGACTCATCTTAGCCTCTTTCGCAGCGCGCGATACATTTCCTCGGTTACGACGCAACAAATCCTCAATGTAAAGCCGCTCGTTACTCGACAAAAAATCCTGATGCGTAAATGAACCGGCTGCAGATGACACCGAGGCAGATGACACCGAGGCAGATGACACCGAGGCAGATGACACCGAGGAAGATATACTCCCATCTGCAACTCCCTCTCCCAATCGAGGCGCGAGCAAAACACCCCCCACACTCTCCACAAAATCTCCACTACCACCCGATGGTACAACCACCCGCTGTTCAATCGCTTGACCCACCACTTCCGCCCCAAGCTCAGAACTCGTCGTCAAACAGACGACTCGCTCCATCACATTCTGTAACTCTCTGAGATTCCCCGGCCATCGGTAAGCATTCAAAACTTCTAAAGCTTCCGTCGTTAACGTAGGTACGGGTATCTGATCCCGCGCCGCGATTCTCTCAACAAAGATTTTCGCTAAATGCGTTATATCTCCATGACGATCCCTCAACGGCGGAGAAACCAATTCCAAAACCGACAAACGATAGTAAAGGTCCGTGCGAAATCCGCCATCTTGTGCTTCCCTCGCTAAGTCGCGATGTGTTGCAGCCAAGATTCGAACATCCACCTTCTGCTCTTGCGTCGACCCAACCGGTGTAAATGTCCCGAACTGCAACGTTCGCAACAACTTCGCTTGCATCGGCAAAGGTAACTCACCGATCTCGTCGAGAAACAAAGAACCACCGTCGGCGGCCCCCACCAATCCAACCCGACTCTCCACCGCTCCAGTAAAAGCGCCACGAACATGACCAAACAAAGTCGACTCAATCAAACTCTCCGGAATCGATGCGCAATCAACCGTTATAAAAGGCCCATTCCTTCGCATGCTGTTCGCATGAATTCCCCTCGCTAACAACTCTTTGCCCGTACCACTCTCACCTAGAATCAGTACCGTTGCATTCGACTTAGAAACTCTTCCAGCAAGATGCTTGAGCGTCAAAACTGCGAGACTCGATCCAATAATCTCCGAAAACGAATCGCTTCCCACCACCTCCTGGCTACGCGGAGTGTCAACCCGCTGCGCATGCGACTCCCCGGGTCGAGCCCTCTCAATACTGTGCAACAAATCATCAAGATCTATCGGCTTTAGAAAGTAATCGTGAATCCCTAAACGAATCCCCTCAATCGCACTTGGCAACGAAGGACGACCTGTTACAACCAAAAAAGGAGTGTCTTGGAACTCCGTTCGACACGTCTTTAGAAACTCTAACTTTCTGTTACCAGGCATATCCAAGTCCGCGATGACCAAATCAATTCCACCAGAACGCAGCACACTCTCCCCTTCCTGGCCACTACCGGCGTACTGCACTTCGTACCCCCTCCCCTGAAGAAACTGCTGCGTTGTCGTCCCAAACAACGGTTCATCGTCAACGATTAATATGCGTGCTGATCTGTCCATTTAAGTCAAAAATGTGGTGAGAGGAACGAACTCATTTTTCAGTATCTCGCGCCGAATCCAACGGCAATATCAACGTAAAACACGATCCCTTGCCACTCTCGGTCTGCACCTCAATGCCACCCCCGAGAGCCTGCGCTAGAGAACGAGAAATAGCCAAGCCTAAACCAGAGCCAGCTCGTCGCATGTCTCTTTTGGTAGTGAAAAAGGGCTCAAAAATATGCGGTACCTGATCAACCGGAATCCCTTCGCCTTCATCGCGAATCCCAATAGAAATGAAATGCAACGCCGTGCGATCGCATACGATCTCCACCAACCCTCCATCATTCGAAGCTTCATACGCGTTCAAAATCAAATTATGCAGAATTTGTCGCAATTCCAATTCGCACATTGAGAGGCTTCCCAATCTCTCACCAAACTTATGCTCCACGCGTATCCGCTTGGGACTGCACTGCGCAGTGACACTCTGAACAATCTCCTGCACCAATGCAACCAAATCCAACTGCGTTGGTACCGCTACCGTCGGACGATACAACTGACTCATCTGTTGCAGAATCCTAGAAATCCGATCGATCTCCTGATCCACCATTCGCAGTAATTTCAACGATCGCTCAGATGTAGTTGATTCATCAGAAACTAATCGAATCGCATTCTTCACTCCCGCAATCGGATTGTTTATCTCATGAGCTACGCTCGCAGCCATAGTCCCCAAAGCCGCAAGCTTCTCCATCCTTAACTTTCGCTGCTCTAACTCAACAATCTTCTCCGCTCTCGCCCGCGCTAACTCCTCCAATTGCGTCGACTGCAGTCGTAACTGCTCCTCTATCCGCTTGCGATCCCCAATGTCTCGATGACTCATCCGTATCCCAACTTGTCCACCTCCAGGATCTAACAACGCTTGCCATGATACAGAACACCAACAAACCTTCCCCGTTTTTGTCACCACCCGAAACTCATAGTCATTCCCCGACGACCCATTCTTCGCCCCCTCAATCAACTCCAGAATTCCCTTACGATCCGATGAGTAGATAAAAGGAAGCGGATATTCCTGCATCTCCATACACTCCTCAACCGTGTACCCCGTCAACCGCTCCACCGCCGGATTCACCCATACCAAGGCTCCCGATTGATCCAACCAAGCCTCCCAGTCATACGTGTAATCCGCTACCGCTCGAAATCGCTCGTAACTCTCATCGAGCAGCCGCTCCGCAGCCGTAATCTCACTAGCATCCTGCACGCACTTCGTGACATACACCTCTCCCATGTACTCACAAATCGAAAACCCTACATGCGCCAAAAAGGGGGTACCGTCCGACCTGCGATGCACACGACGCCATGAAGCCAAATTCGGATCCGTTACCGCCCGATCAATCATGCGACGAGAACTCTCTGGATCAACACTCAGATCCAAAATCGATCGCCCCACCAAATCCGCAGCAGCATATCCATATAACTCCTCCGCCTCCTTGTTGCACCCAATGATCCGATAGTCCGACCAACGCGCGGTGACCCAAGCAAAGGAAGATCGTCCCCCAACCAACAAATTCGGTGGCAATGGCGTGAGCGTCATCGAATCGAGGTACAACAATCAGTACGAGGAATTTTCGCTATCAATTCACGAGCGCTAGAAACCTAGCCGGCGATACAGGTGTCTACTCTCCACAACTTTTTCTACTTCCGCAACCTTCAAACCAAGTAGTTTTCACTCAACGAATTCTAAATCACCTCCGGAAATCTTCGGCTCGCACGAAAGAGCCCAGAACACATTAATCAACGCTATTTTGTATCTACCCTTCAAGTGTCTACGCAAGTTGACACCCGGCCGCGAACCTGCACCCAAGGAACTTGCAAATTTTCCGATTTTGTCGACTTTGCGGCTCAGGAAAGAACGATCGACCAACCGATCCACACTCCCAGAGGGAGCCGCCTTACCAAAGGTTCTCAACCCTCGTACACGCCAGGCGCACCCCTTCCAGGACTGCCGACCAAGCCCCTGCGCTTGAACTAAACCCATATTTGCCAATCGGTTAGACCCATCCTTGGGATTCCCGAAACCGTCGCAAAGTGATCAAAATGCCTTTTCTTAGCCGGCGCGTACCCCTAGCACTCTCCATCGCAGCCATAACACTATCTGCGCAAATTACCTCGCTCGCCGCACAACCACCAACAGACCCAAGTGCTACCACATCCACTCTGAAATTACCCAACAACGACAACGCCTCCCCAACACCTCCTACCATCGATCAACTCCAAGAACGGATCGAGGCCCTCGAAAAGTCCTTGAAAGAATCACCCGCCAAAAACAACACAGATAAAACCAAAACCGACAAGAAAGAGGCCGACAAACCAAAAGAAGCAGACAAAAAGGAAACCGAAAAGTGGACCGTCAAACTCGGCGGTCACGTCCAAATGGATTACGTCCTTTGGGCAAATGCGTCCGAATCAATCCCCGATACGAACAATTATTTCAACTTCCGACGCCTTCGACTCGTCGCGGATGGGACCGGATACGATGTCTTCGACTTCCGATTGCAGATGACTCTCGAACCAGAACCCTTCGGTGATAACCCAGCGAATACCAATATCACCCCCCAAGTCAAAGACGCATACCTGACCATGAAAGATATTCCATATCTCGGTCGCTTTCGAATCGGAAATTTCTTCGTCCCCTTCAGTCTGGAACAAGTCACCAACGACACCAACAACATCTTCCTCGAACGCTCCGTCCCTACGCAGAATGTCTTCGCCGCTGATCGCGAAGTCGGTGCCGCTTTTTACAACGCCTCCGAAGATGAAAAACTTACTTGGACCACCGGGATCTTCTTCGATTCGATCAGCGAAGGAGTAAAAAAACGTATCGATGATAACCAAGGTCTGCGACTCAGCGGTCGCTTGACCTGGCTCCCCTACTACGATGACCAAGCCAAAGGTCGAAAACTTATCCACACAGGTATCGGAATCCTGCATACCGATGACTACGACAATCGCGTCCGAATCCGCACTCGCCCGCAAATCTCGGAAGGCCCAAGACTGATCGATTCCGGACTGCTGCTCGCCAATCGCTACACCACTGGTAGCCTCGAAAGTGCTATCGTTTACGAAAATTTTGCCTTGCAATCCGAAGCCTTCCTTGGCTCCATCGACATGCTCAACGGGAATACCCCAAGCATCAGTGGAACCTATGTACACGGAAGCTGGTTCCTCACGGGAGAAAATCGCATCTTTGACAAGTTCGGGCAACACGGTGCTCAATTCAGCCGCAATGTTCCGAACCGAAACTTCCGCTTCACCTCAACCGAATTCCAACCAGGCGCTATCGAACTCAAAGCTCGCTGGTCACACCTGGATATGAACCAACTAAACGCAGGACAGTACAACGACCTGACGGTAGGATGCAATTGGTACTGGAGCGACAGAACTCGATGGATGTTCGATTGGATCCACCCCCTGACCAGCAGCTCCACAATCTACGGCGAAACCTCTTCGGATATTCTTGCCACCCGCTTTGACTTCAATTGGTAAGTCACTACTTCAAGAAACGCGATTGCTATCGGGCCTCGCCCGAAGCGGGAGTTTGCATCGCTGAACGAGGCAAATACTTGCACATCGCAATCCCCAAGAAATACAGTCCCACCAGCGGGACTGCCATCCCTATCATGCTAGCCATGTCCGCCGGCGTTAATACCATCGAAATAAAAGCGATCGCTAACACGGCAATCCGCCACTGACTGACATAAACCCCAATCGACATGATCCCTAATCGCTCCAAGACCAACATGGCCAAGGGCAATTGAAAAGCCACACCAAATCCCAAAGGTAAAAATAATGCAAACGACATGTAATCCGTAAGCCTCGGTGAGGCTCCAATCCCCATGCTCGCGTTGAACTCAAGCAAGAAGTCAATCACCATTTGAAAGATCACAAAAAACGCCAAACAAGCACCCGACCAAAACAGAAGCAAACTCGTCGGCAAAAAGAAGTACACATACCGCCTCTCATGCGGATAAAGTCCCGCCGAAACGAACTCCCATAGGTGATAAAAGATCCCGGGACTCGCCACAATAAAAGCGACCACAAATGCCGCCTTCAGCCATATCATGAACGGCTCTTGCAGGCCCAACGCCTCCGTGCTGGCATTCACCCCCACAAACATCCGCAACTTCATCATCCGAGTAGGGTCCGGCAATCCCTCCGAATCCGGATCTTTCAAAAAACTGCTGTCCGCACTCTTCTCCGACCCTAACCCCATCAACTCCAATCGCCTCGGATCAACCCAAACAGTCTGGCTGACAACCTTGTTCTCCTTCATCCACGTCTCTAAATCGACAGATACCTCACTACCGGCCGCCGCGCTCATCTCCCGAACCGATTGTTTCTTGTAAAAATTCTCCAAAGAAGCCTCTAACGGCCCCTGCATATAAGCAACCACCTTCGTGGCCAACAACAGTCCAATAATCATCCCCCCTGCCAGCCATAACGATGACTTGACCAAAGCGATCCGCAACTCCTCGAGATGCTCGCCAAAAGTCATCGAACTCTTTTCAAAAAGATCGTCACCTTTCATCGGGTGCGATTCCTCTCGTTCCAGGTACTCGGAAGGGACCAACTATGCACAAAACACCTTCGCGCTAAAGTCACTACAATGTAGCCCCAGCCCATGAAAATACCACCCAAACTTGCCACTACCCCGAAATTTGACGGCCCATGTCCCAAGCCTCCCATCAATTCCCGCCCCTTCGATTCCAACCAATTTTCCGATCCTACCTTTGGGGTGGACGCAACCTAGAGTCCGAATTAAAGAAACCACTACCCTCGGAAGGAATCTGGGCAGAAAGCTGGGAAATCGTCGACCACCCCCAAGCCCAAAGCATCGTCACCGATGGACCTTGGACCCAATGGTCCCTCGGCGAACTCGTCAAGCAACATCGCCACAGTATCCTCGGACCATCCGCAAATCATCCAGCCCGGTTCCCTCTCCTCCTGAAATACCTTGATTGCCAAAATGTATTAAGCGTACAAGTCCACCCAGATGACGCTTACGGTGCAACCCTCCCAACCCCTGACCTCGGTAAGACAGAAGCTTGGGTCATCCTCGCTACAAACCCAGGAGCGAAACTTTATGCCGGTTTAAAATCGGGCGTGACCAAGTCCATTCTCCGAGATGCCATCGACAAAGGGACAACCGAATCGTGCTTACACGTTATCAATCCTCAACCCGGTGACTGTATCTTTATCCCCGCCGGTACAGTTCATGCGCTCGGTGCAGGGCTCCTCGTCGCTGAAATTCAACAAGCCAGCGATTGCACCTTTCGCCTTTATGACTGGAACAGAGTCGACCAAGAAGGAAAGCAACGACCACTTCACGTCGCTCAAGCCCTCGATGTGATCGATTTCAATCGCGGCCCCATCGACCCCGTATCACCCCAAAATCAAGAAGCATCGGACGCTTCACTCGAAACTCTCGTGCGCTGCGAGAAATTCACGCTACAACGCTACTCGTCTCCAAAACCCATCCAACTCCCCACCAACACCTTTCACATCATTACTGTTCCAAAAGGCTCAGGACGCGTCGACTCCACCGCCGGCTCAATCCAACTCTGTACTGGTGAGTCCGCACTGATCCCCTACGCTTGTCCCTACCCAACGCTTACCCTCGCTCCAAACTCCTTCGCTCTTCTCGCCTCTTGCGATCCGACGACATGACCAATTCACTTCTTGTGCAGCACTGGCTCCTCCAAGACATCGCACCGATGCACCGCGCCCTGATCCGCCGGCTCGCATCCAACAAACTCCTGGAACTCACCGAAGACTCCAACCGGAAAATACTCTGGACCGTTCGAAACGGATCTGATCCCGCACCTCTCCCCCCTGAACGCTACGACGTTCTTTGGATCTCCTCCCCCTCTAACTTGCTCGTCCAAGCCGAAATTCGGCTTCTCTGGTGCTGGCCTCCTGAAATTTACCGCGATTTTCATTTCCATACGTCTTGGAACCCAACCGGGGTAGTTTACAATTTGCCCAAGCTTCAAGCTTGGATCGACCGCGCACTGTTGTTCGGAAATTGGACGCAAACTCCTTCCCGCCCTACACCGCATAACCGATCCACGACAGACCTCATACATCCCCGGCCCTCCGTCTGAACGCCCGCTGAATCCCAATGAAAACTATTCTTGTTACGGGCTCCGCTGGCTTCGTCGGCTTCCACTTCGCGAAGAAGTGCCTCGAACTCGGACACCGAGTGCTTAGCGTCGATAACCTCAATGACTATTACGATGTCGAACTCAAAAAGAATCGCATCAAAGTCCTTGAACAGTTCTCGAACTTCTCTCTATTCCAGCTCAACCTCGAAGACCGACATGCGATCAAAGAACTCTTCCAAAACCACCGCTTCGATCGTGTTGTCCACCTTGCCGCTCAAGCCGGTGTGAGATACTCACTGCAAAACCCCTTCGCATACACTCAAGCAAATATCGAAGGAACTCTCACCATCCTCGAAGGATGCCGACATCATCAAGTCGAACATTTAATCTACGCTAGTAGCTCCAGCGTCTACGGCTTGAACACCCAACAACCCTTCGCCACCCATCACCACACCGATCATCCAGTCAGCCTCTATGCTGCAACCAAAAAAGCGAACGAAATGTTCGCTCACTGCTATTCACACCTCTATCAAATCCCTACCACCGGCCTACGTTTCTTTACCGTATACGGCCCCTGGGGACGCCCCGATATGGCTTTGTTCAAATTCACCAAAGCCATCTTCGAAGGAAAACCAATCGATGTCTTCAACGAAGGTAAAATGAAAAGGGACTTTACCTACGTCGACGATATCGTCGATGCGATGATCCCACTGATGGATCAAATCCCAGCCCCTAACCCCCAATGGGATAACCACGCACCAAACCCCGCAACCAGCTCCGCCCCATTCCGCATCTATAATATCGGTAATAATCAACCCACTGAACTCTCACACTTCATCCAAGTCCTAGAACAGACCATCGGGAAAAAAGCTGTTGTCAACTATCTCCCCATGCAACCCGGCGACGTCATCTCCACCTATGCAGACGTGGACTCCCTCGCACAAACCGTAGGATTCCGACCAAAAACAAACATTGAGGAAGGCATCTCGCAATTCGTGAAATGGTACCGTGATTACTACCAAGTCTCCTAATGCAATCAAGGTTGCAATCAAGTTGTCGTCAACGCACCGTAACTGAGCCTACTCCTGCCCAACTGCATCATCCCCCGCAATCTCCCCTGGCAACTCGCTCGCCATCTGCGAAATCGGCGCGACCGTTGTCAACGGCCCTAACTCCAACAAGTCATCCACCTGCAACAACTCACCAAGATCTACCAAACTCTGCCATTGCGCTTGCAAAATATCTAAGTACTGCCCTAGAACCGTTGCAACAGTCTGCTGTGCGACAATCACATCATTGAAACTTACACTCGACGGATCAGCTAAATACCGCTGGTAAACACCTCGATACGCTCGAACTTGATCCCGCAATGCATCGCTCTGAAATGTTTCAGCTAACAATCGATTCGATTCATACCGTCCGTAAACCTCCGCTAAACTTGCAATCAACTCGTTGCGAGTAACCTGAATCTGCTGACTCGCTTGCACCACCTGCGCTCGTGTTGCTACACGATTTCCCTGATTGCGATTTAGTACAGGTAAATCTCCACCTAAAACCAAATTGTAAGTCGTTGTACCAGGCTCAAATGTATAGTCCCGCTGCAACACAACCCCAACATTCAAATCCGGCACCACCGCACGATCCGCCAAAGTGACCAATGTCTGCTGCTTACGCATCGAATTCTGAGCAATCTCCAAATCCGTATGCACAGCTGTCATTCGCGCTAAAGCCTCTTCATAAGAAACTACCGGAACCGAACAATCAATCTTGCCAGTCAAAGCACTCGCAGGTAGGTCAGGACAACCCACCGCTGCCGCAAGCCGCCGCCAGTTTGCTATCGACTCTTGCTCCGCTTTGATCAACGCTGCCCTTGCTTGAGCCAATATCACTCGCAGTTGCAATGGCTCATAAGGTGCAGCTTCCCCAGCTTTCACCAATTGAACCTGAGCTTCATAAGCCCTCTGCGTCAACTCAAAAAATGCATTTGCTAACACCATTCGCTGCCGCGATGCCAAAACATCGAAATACGCTCGGCGTATCCCGCTAGTAATCGTCACCCAAGCCTTTCGCTGCTCTACCATCGCGTTCGCATAGTCAATCGCTGCAGCCTCCGCGCCTAACCCCAACTTCCTTGCCGTAATAATCGTCTGCTGTAAATAGGCCCCATGGTAGCCATTCGTATTCATCGTCCGAACTGTGTCCGACTGATAGCCAACACTAGGATTCGGCGGCAAGCCCGCTTGAACCATTAGCCCTCGCGCCGATTCCACCTTCGCCGCTGCACTTCGCAATCCAGGATGATTCTCCCTGGCCATCTGATGCAATACATCCAAAGAAGAAACGCCACCTGCATCACTAGGCATCGCATCCCCAGGAGCCTGCGACTTACCCAAAGGAGGATAAAGATTCTCCAAAGCCTCTCGATAGCCCTCGGCACTCATTTTCTCTCGCAAAGGTGCAGCTAACTCCGGCGTCTGAGCTCCGGGTAACTCTTTGGGCAACCTCAAAACTTCCTTACCACCACTGATATCCGAAGCGCTCTCACCCGGCACGCCACCTACGGCACCGAGCTCCTCGGCCGATCCGCAAACTTCCATGTACTGTGCCGCTACCCGGTCCGCCCCCCCAGGCACACATCCCAAAGATCTATAAGCCCACCAAGAAGGGGTCTGGCAACCTATCGCCCCCGTCAATGCGGCTAGGAGCGAACAAAATAACGCCCGACCCGTCTTCCTGCGTCTCATCCTAGCATCCAATGCTACAAGCGGTTTAACCGATTTCTTCCCTACATTCCTCCTCTATCGTACAGAAACACTCCGAGCCATGAACCAAATTCCTATCCAACCAAGTGGTTCAAAAGCTGCAACATGCCATTCAAGTGCGCCATCCTAGGACCAAAACGGTCCAAAAAGTCAGCGAACATATACTCACTTTCCATCAAATCCTCACGCCCCGCCTCAATCTCGTCCGCCATCTTCTGCAAAAAATCCGTTTGAACCGATGACAATGTCTCTAAAGCACTACGACAAGATTGCACCAACTCCGGATGGGAGTTTCGCCACTGATTCAACTCCGTCTGCCGCTGCGCATTGGCCTGCTGCGTCATCTGCAAAACCTGCCGATTGATCTGCAACAGCTGCTCCAATGTCTGATTCTGCCGATTCTGGGCATCGACCAGTTGACGCGTTAACGCAATCAAAGCCGTCCCTACATCAAGCGTCCGCCCAGCCGGAACATTCGCCGCAGGTGTGGCTCCACCACTCCCAGTTTCCGAAGAAACCGAATCCGCAGATACATTGATTGAAAAGATAGGTGAAAATGGACCTGGATCATTCGACATGCTGGATGGATCGCCTTGAATGGTTGGACTATTCGCTCAAAAACCCTAGCGTTCGATAATTGCGCCGCCTCTGCAATCGCCCGAAATTACCCCCGCTATCCAATATATCCCCCACCGCGCGGAAAAGTCGAATTTTGCCATCCGTTCCGTGTTAAATTGCACAATTTATGGCGACAATTCAGCCGAAACCCCCTCATGTGGATTCCTTGAGCCCTTACCGTCGAAGCTACCCAATACCCGCTGACTCAGAGGCCTTAATTCGCCGCTGAAGAAGCCTAGGCTCTTCGAACGTGAACAGAAAATACGCATGGATGCAATTGCAGGTTCCCAACAGAAATCGCTCGGCTTCGTCTCCGTTCGCAAACGAACCGAACAAGGCTATTTCGGGGGCTATCTGATCGTTAACCCAACAGCCAGACCCCTCGAATTCCACTGCACCGTACCCGTACAACCGACCCGCGCACAATCCATCCTTTTCGGTGCCACCCTCGAAGAATTCCTCTGCGGCGAACAAATCACACGCGCTTTGCTCGCAAAAGCCAAACTCCGCCCCCAAGCCGTTCTCGTCGACACGCCCGCCGCCCTGTGCGCTAGACACTGGTTCGACCTCCCAATCCTCTGGCTCGCCTCCTCGCCACATCCAAAATCAAAAACCAACTCCCACTCTGAACACGGCTTCCTACTCCCCGAACTCCACCGCCAAGAATCAGACATCACTTCGCGCGATCTCTCTGGATTCCGCTTCGCTTCCCTGCAAACCTACGAAGCCGACCTCGACGCACTAGAAAATTTACTAAACGCCAAAGATTCACCCCTTTCTGAAAACCGATTCGAATTCGATGAACCCTTCGAGAGAATCGTCGAAGCCCTCTCAGAAGCTCACCCTCGCGCGAAGGCAGGTTGATCATGGATCCGCGAACGCCCTTCCCTATCGAAGTTCGCTCCGAATTCTTCAACGGCACAATCTCTTGCGAACCTTTCGAACAAGTCGATCTGTGGAACGCTGCGCTCGTCACCACTCCCCACAATAACCTCGTAACGAATCTTCAAACCGACTTCGAGTCACTCCATCCATCCCTACCCAAAGCAATTCCAATCGCTCTGAATTGCCCCCTTCCGAAAACCATCGGCTTCTCTTTCCCCGAATCACCACACTGGCTCAAACCAACACCACCCTCGCTCGATGCTCCCAACAAGCCTGAGAAAAATCAACCAGAGGAAAACAATCAAGACTCCGAAGAGGCATCTCAGCCTGCCTCTCCTCCAAAACGAACACGTCTAACTCCACCCAAAGACCTAATACGCTTGGAAGATCGACTCTACTTCGTCTTGCAACCCCCCCTCGAGTCCATCGTCCAAAATGCA
>JBEICB010000352.1:0-3555 GCA_040373655.1 Pirellula sp.
TCACCATCTAAAAGTGCTAGGAGGTATTCTCGAATCAGAGTGTCGAGAACTCTTACAAGGTTGATGTGTTTGAACGGAGGCTTCGGGATCGTCCATCGAAAACGACCGCTTCGTTGGATCCCCCTCGTGGTGCAGATTGATGACCACGCATCGCGTGATAAGGTCGCGACTGACATCAGGCGAATTCGCGGTGATGCAAAACAGATGAGAGTTCTCGGCGCGGATTTCTTGCGAGAAGCCTAGCAAGCGAAACGATAGAATCGGATCGGTGATCGACCGTTCGAGGCAGGCCGAGTCGATCTTGGCGTTCCGCCCACGAGCCTTGGCATTATCGATGATGATTGTTGTGACGCCACGCCGGACGATTGTTCCAAGACGCTTCTCGAATTCTTCGTCGTTTGGATTGTAAGACGCCGTTTCCACATGCTGGCCATCTCGGAGTATTGCCAGAATCTGTGCAAGGACCGATTTCCCGAGCTCAGGTTGATTCCCGTTAAAGAGCGCAGCTGGTTTCGAGCCGATGAAACGCGAAACCAATAAACCCGTTAATAAGATTCCAATGTAGTTAGTGCGATCGGCAGGTTTTTTCCAGCAGAAGTCCCGCAACAATGCGTCCAGATGCTTGGTCCCCTCGACGGGCTCGATTTGGGGACCTGCATAGTAAAAACCAGATTGTGGATCGAACCCTGGACGGACCAACCGCCAGTCTTCGGTGTAAATCGGATTGTGGCTAAACAACTCGATGGCCGGTAGTCGCTTGCGCTGACTGACATTATTCAGCCATGTGTTAGCATAGGACGTCGGCAGAGGCTTGTACTCACCTCCATCGTCATTAACAAAGTAGAACTCGACATGCTGATTCAGTAGCCCCGTTAATTCCGCAGGAGAGAGAATCGGCGTGATGGCTTGCTCTCGCACCACAACCAACTGCTCAACGCGATTGAAGCAAGAGTCGGTCGATAGCAATTGCTCGGTAATCTGATCCATGGTCCGAGACACAGGTGTGCATCTCGAGTCGACCGTGATGGTTTGAAGCTCCTGAGAAGCCTCCGATTGTTGGTCTACCGAGGGAGCGGCAACTTCATTGTCTTCTTTCGGCAAACGCTTCTGCAATCGCTCGCACAGATTCGCACGCACATCGTACTGGCCGCTCTCCCAGGTCAAATCAAAATAGCGGCGTCCTTGTTCAGCGAACTTGCCGAAAGACTGAACCCGTGCCCAAACATCGTCTTTTGCGACTCCGTTTCGAATCGCATAGCAGCAGACTGCAAAGTCCGCTTCTGAACGACGGCCCTCTGGAGCGATCGTACAGGCGGCGATAAGCTCCGAAAGCTTATCGGATTTCGCGGCCGACAGCTTACGAACAGCCGGTAATGGCATTGCTTCAATCTGCTGCTGCCGCTTGGTTGCGTCGCACACTTTTGCAAATTTTGCAAAGTCACCTATGGCATACCTACGATTGGCATCGCACTCGACCAGCTCCGCTAAGACTGGCTGGCGTCCATTACGTTGATCTTTTCGGTTCCATGTGCCGGGCAGGCGAAGCAATCGAGTTAGGTCCGTGGTGTGGTCGGCATTGATCGCAGCAGCGATGCCAGCTAACAAGTCTTGGACTTGCAGTGCTCTTGGACTCATTTTGGTCAAATGCTGGCATCGATCTAAAAAGACGCGATCCTTACCATCAAGCAAGTACCGTCTGGGCTTCTTTCGCCCGTCGCTGCCGAGCGTCCACTGGGTTTGTACTGGATGTGGATCGCCAGCATCATTGATCAGGAACGGATGATCGAGAACCCAGTAAAGATGTACACCGTTACCACTATTGACAATTGCCGTTGGTGGTGGCACCCCCTGAGCCGAGCAACGTTCAAGAGCTTGAGCAACGGAGCAGCCGTCCAGATCGGCCCAAAGCGACCGAATAATACGAATCTGCCATGCCAGGTCGAATCGCCCCTTGCTCCCAACTCGCGGACAGACACCAAAAAACAGGTTTGTGCGTTCGGTTTCAGAACTGGTAGAGAGCCGATCGAGAGTTTGCTCGAGAGTCGCTGCCTTGGCTGGGCGATAGCAAACGTTACTAAAGTCAACGCGACTGCGCTTTCGTCCACCTTCGGTCCAAGCTTCCACGGGACGAAAGACAATGAGGTCTGACGGCTCAAACAGGGTAGTCAATAATGTGATTGCTGGGTGACTCAAGCTCGAGCATCTCCTTCTGGTACGCTATGGCCACAGAACAAATGGGCGATTGCACGGTGATCAACTCAAAGCAATTCCTGGGGGGGGGTCGTCTTCCAATTCGTGGATTCCAACGACAACGTGCCCCTCTTGTGTCGTCGGATGCTTGACTGCATGCAGAACGATGATCTGACTGTCATCCCAAAACACTCCGGCATGTTGCAACGCATCCAAAACACTCTTAAAGCAGTTGTCGATATCTCTCCTGCGATTGTCGGGTGGAAAAATATCGATATGAACGCTCAATGCGCCCATCAAAGGTTTATCACCCCTGGCGATCGCAATCCTGCGGACTTGGTGTCGATAGCTTCGTGCATCTTTGGAAAGAACAGGACGCCCATGGCTATAGCTGAAGTAATGATTAATCGATGGAGGATACGGGAGTGTGAGTTCAATAGCCATCCTTGCGCCCTTGCATTTCAATAGAGAAAGCTGGGACGAAGCCAAGCGTCGATTCGTGCCGACGCATTGGCTTGCTTCGTCCCAGTCGTACCCTTAACAGCTCAAAACGAAATCGAATCAGAACGGGAGATCTTTGGTAGGAACTTCACCGTTTGAGGTGCTCGCAAGTCGAATGCGTCGATTGAAGTAGACGTTGGTATAGTCACCGCGAGTTCGCTTCGTGATCTCCAGTGTCACATCGAGCAATTCGTCAAGTCGCCCCGATAGTTCGCTGAACTTGGAAAGTTCCAAGCCCAGTGTCCTCAGGTCGCCTTTCACATAAGGGAGTGATGCTTGCGTGATGACCGAATTCTTGAAAATGTGCCGACCGGCATGAGAGCCAGACAATACTTCCAAGTCAAACTTGATCATTGGATCCCCCTTTTGACTTGTTTCGAGTCGTACTGATTCGATGCGAGCATGATATTTCCCGTCGGGAACCTCGTCATACTCGGGGGATTGAGCCGTTGCAAACTCATCATCAAACGATGACAAGTCGACGGATGGGTTGGTAGTTTCGAACTGTTCGTAATCGCTCATTACTTGAGAGCCTTTCCTGATGGAGTGCTTCCCGGAATGGAAGAAGACGCAGCATGCCCTTTACCGGGTGAAGGACTCTGTGCGTTTGAATTCGCAGCGCTGCCGCTGAATGCCGCACTAAAAGCGGCATAGTCCAGAGGGAGCAATTCAGGCAGACGGCCAGTGCGATCACCGGCCTCGTAGGTTGGATGGGGCTTGGTTCGCAACACGCGTTCGATCGTAACGTTGCCCGCAGCATCCTTTTTGGCGACCGAATCACCGAACAAAATGATGTCCACAAGTCCCAAAGCAACATTGCGTGCGCGATCCGGGAGGCTTGGAGTGGTCTTCGTGTACTCGCCA
>JBEICB010000191.1:0-9076 GCA_040373655.1 Pirellula sp.
ACGGTGATGGGGGAGAGCGGTGATGAGGGGGAACGTGGATGCGGGGAGCGGCGCGCAGTGGGTAGCCATCCGCTGCCAAGCGGTGGATGTTGCCAGGATGACTTCCACCGTCTGGCGAGCGGTGGCTACGGGAGAGCGGTGGCTACGGGAGAGCGGTGGCTACGGGAGAGCGGTGGCTACGGGCGAACGGTGATGCGGGAGAGCGGTGGCTACGGCAAGCCGTTCAAACAACGGACCGCGGAACATACAATCGCTAGCAATGCGCGGCTGATATTGACACCACCCCCCCATTTTGCCATTCTCCCTCGCCCGCTGGGAATTTCCTCCCTAACGCAGTTCCTCCGAATTGCCATTGTTCGAGATTGTCCGCTGTTGTTTGACCCATCCATGAAATCGTTCTGGAACGCAATCCGCGACTCCCTACATCATGCTCCCACCCTCGTCCTAGCAACTCTTTGTTCGGTCGGGGTCGCATTCCTTTGGGGATCAAACATCGGTGCACTGTACCCCGTGGTCGAAATGACGCTCAACGGGGAATCAATCCAGTCTTGGCTCGAAAAAGGTGCTGCGAATTCCGATGCGGAAATCGCACGCATCGATTCCGAGCTCACTCCATTGAAACTTATCCAGCAACCATCCAGTGCACAGCAAGCCGACATCAAACGGCTTGAAAAACTCGCTGCGCAATCCGCTCGCACCCGCGACACCAAAAAATACTTCGTTTCCCTCGCTGATCGTTTACTTCCACGCGATCCCTTCCAAACTATCTGTTGGATCATGGGACTGCTCATGGTTTCAACCTTGATCAAACACGCGTTGATGCTGACAAACGAAATGCTCATCGGTCATGTCTCGACCAGCATCGTTAGGGACTTGCGCATGCGAGTCTTCGATTCTGCCCTCGCCATGGATCGTAAAACATTCCAAGCTCACGGAACGAGCGGTCTTCTTTCAGCGATCACTGTTGCTGCCGACGGGCTTACCAACGGTCTTATCCAACTCTTCGGTGCGGCGATCCGCGAACCTCTCCGCATCGCCTCCTGCTTGATCATGGCAAGCTTCATTAACTGGCGACTTCTGTTGCTATCCCTAGTTCTCGCCCCCCTACTCGTAGCGATTGTAATCTTCTTTAACCGTCGTATTCGACGCGCTGCGGCTAGCATCCTAGGCCGTAACGCTGGGTTTCACGAAGTCCTCCTCGAAGCCCTCAGCAATGTGTTCACCGTCCAAGCCTTCACGATGGAAGAGCACGAGCGGGATCGGTTCAGACAATGTACGAAAGAGATGAAACGCATCCAGCTCAAGATGATCTTCTGGACCGGTTTCGGAAAACCATTCACCGAGCTGATCGGTGTGGCGATGGTAGCAATCACTGTATGTGCCGGCGCCTACCTTGTCGTCAACAAACAGACTCACCTCTTTTTCTTGCGAGTCTGTGACTCCCCAATGTCCGTCACCGACCTACTGATCTTCTTCGGTCTTCTTATCGGTGCAAGCGACCCACTGCGGAAACTGTCTGGGGTCTCCGTGATGATCTACCAAGGCATCGTGTCCTCGGAATTGCTCTACGGAATCCTCAATGCCAAACCGGTCTTGCCTGAACCACAGAATCCTAAACGACTTGTTGGACGGCATCACCAGCTAAGCCTCAAACACGTCGGCTTCCAGTATCACCCCAACCAACCTGTCCTCCAAGATGTCTCCTTGGAAATCCCATTCGGGAAAACAATCGCGTTCCTCGGTTCGAACGGTAGTGGCAAATCCACCTTGATCCAACTCCTCTGCCGCTATTATGACCCAGTCTCTGGTTCAATTGAACTGGATGATGCCGATCTACGTGATCTCGCTCTTCACGATATCCGCCAACGAATAACGCTCGTGAGTCAGAGCACCGAATTGTTCAACCGCTCCGTCTTTGAAAATATCCAATACGGAACTCCACAGGCAACACGCGAAGAGGTCGAAATCGCAGCACGACTTGCTCATGCCCACGACTTCATCACCCAATCTCTTCCTGACGGCTACGATACCAATGTAGGCCAAGGTGGACAGAAACTCAGTGGTGGTCAACGGCAGCGCATCGCTCTTGCTCGCGCGATTCTTCGCAAACCTGAGATCCTCATCCTCGATGAATCTACTAGCCAAATCGATATGGCTAGCGAACTTCAGATTCGAGAAACGCTCCAAGCCATGAAAGGTCAGATGACTATCTTGATCATCACCCATCGCGAAGCTCTCATCGCACTGGCCGACGAAGTCTATACCATGCACCAAGGTGTCCTGATCCCAACACAATGCGAACCATGGCGAGCCGAACACAAAGCCGCCTAAGCCGGCAAAGACAGCGCAACGATTTAGCGATTTTCGACCAACGCATTCTGCTGCGCTACCTAAACTTCCTGCTGCGTCAATTGGTTTGCTTCTGCGCAATTCCCTTCGCAATGGCAATTCCCTTCGCAATGGCATTTCCCTTCGCAACGGCAATTCCCATCGCAATGGAGATTCTCTGCGCACTGTCTATCTTTGCCTTGTGCAATCCAGTCCTCGCTCAATCCGAAACTACTCCTTTACCCGTCCAACAACTCCGCGACGGAACACTTCGTGATGCTGCCCTCTTGTCCTTAGACAAAGCGATCCTGGTTGGTGATGCAAATGCAATCCTTATCACCGACGATGCAGGGAAGCGATGGCGAGCCCTCTCCGAGCGTTCCGATGTAAATCATTATGCAATTGGTTTCGATACCCATCCCAATCCCTCGGGCAGTCGCTCCGGACTTATCGTCGGTGGCTCCGTTCAACCAGAAACAGGTCGCAGTATCTGCTCTGTCTTGATCAGCAACGATGATGGTTCTACTTGGACACCCACCCTTACCAATGGCCTCCCCCGCTTCATTGGTCTTCAAGCGATCAAGCACCATCATTGGATCGCTTGGGGAGATTGGTCTGCTTACCATAACTCGTCTCTCTTCGAGACCATCGACGGCGGAATCACTTGGAGCCCACGGCCTGTCCCATGCGGACATCTCCAAGCCGCCACTGTCTCCCCCGAAGGAAAAACACTGTTGATCGATCGGTCAGGCCGCGCATTTTTTGCACAAGATGGGGTCGATTACCAAGCCCTAAACATCGATAGCGATCCGTTTCACCCGCTGCGATTCTGCACCTTGCAAGCCCAAGGATGGTGGATGGGTGGCGACGCTGGTCGCTTGTTCCATTCCATTGATGGTTCAGACTGGCACGTCGTCAAGCTCCCACTCCCTCAATCCGAACTTCCTTGCATCGATCTGACAAGGATGGAAGGATTCGGGGAAAAACTCTGGATCGTCGGTAATCCAGGTTCTGTACTCTGGACCTCCGAAGATCACGGCGCATCGTGGGTTCCGAAACCCACAGGTTGCCGTGTGCCGCTATCAGGCATCAAAGCCTCTAACGAACAAGTCCTCACGGCATGGGGGACCCTTGGAATTGTCTTGCAATCGCGTAATGGCGGAAACGCTTGGAAAACCACTCACGCCTCCGCTTCGAGACTCCTATGCCTGAGTATTTCCGCAACAGAAGAAGCGATCCCTTGGGATATTCTTGGCTCGATCACCCATGAAACACAACACCAGTGTGGTGCAATTGTTGTCCATGATCGTCGATTCACCGAAGTCCTCCACCAAGAGCTCGATCGCCTCTCGGCATTGGAGTGTTTGACCCCAAGCATCCGAGCTAACCATATCACCTTATTTCGCGCCTACCCCATCAGCAACATGCCCGTTGGTTTCAAAGCTAGCGATCTGGCTTACTACCAATCCTTCAGCGATGAAATCCTCCGAAAGCTCGTAATTGAAATCCGCGCTTACCGACCCGATATGATTGTCACCGGCGATCCGAGCACCTCCGACACCCTGGAGAGCGCTCACGCGGCCCTGGTCACTCGTGCGATCGAGCTCGCTGCCAACGCGTCCTACCAACCCACCCCAAACCTCACGGTAGCACCAACGTTACCTTGGGTCGTCCAGCGTGTTCTGCAACGCACCGATCAAAAATCTGGACTCTCCCTGTCTTCTTCGATGCTGCTGAAATCCAGCAACCGTTTGCTTGGCCAAGTCCTTCAAGATGTCCGACATTACTACGCCCACCGTGCCTATGCGTCAAATTCTCAACCTCCGTTGGCTCTTGCCAATAAAGCCAACTATCGGTTGCTTTTCCCCAAAGGGGCATCGATCTCCCATCCTACCGATGGTTTGGTCATCCGCGACGAATCAAAACTTGCACAGCGGATCCAAAACAAAACCAAATTGCAACAGCTGATGGCATCCGCGAACGCTCAAATCAGCGTCGCGCAATTGCTTCAAACACGAGGCAGCGAAATCTTCCGCGAACGCGCTTGGGATGATGCTCTAGCAGAAACAATCAAGCCACTTGCTGAAGACTCTGCTCTCGATGTCCTCTGGATGGTAGCCCAAGAATCTCGCATCCAAGGAAACTGGCACCGTTGGCATACCGCGCTGCAGACGATCTCCACACGCTATCCCCAAGAACGCTACCAAGAAATGGTACTGTACGAATGGATGACATATATGGGCTCTGCGGAAGTCCAACAAGTGATCGACACTCAAATCGCTTCTAAAAACGATTTGTTTCAAAGTACCGATGTTGCGAATAGTGCTTCGGGAAATGTCACTTCTCCGTTCTCGCAAAACAACGCAGTCCAACCGGCTTCGGCGACGACACAACCGAAACGCACTCCGATTGCCCAAGGTAATGCAGAACGTGAGTTTGGGAAAATGCTCGGCACTTGGCCAGAATCCTGGAATCACAAGAAATCAGAACCAGCTTGGGCTTGGCTGATCGCTTCTCGATTCCGAACCAGTTCCTGGATTCGGGCTGGATCCCTTGATCCGACTGCCGAACGATCTTTTTGGCCCAACTACTACCCCAGTCTCGGAAACTGGTCTGGGATATTTGAACAAGAGCGAGTGGTCCAAGGTCCAGTTGATGGTTCACTTCCTTTGCCCCGTATTCCTTGGCTCCCATCCCGTCCGAACCTCGATGGCATCGCGGAGCCTGACATCTGGAACAACGCTCTCGCCATGCCCCTTTCGACCGCTTGGGCAGAAGACAACCAGCCTTCTACTCTCCGCATCTTTCGCGATCACGACTTCCTTTTTATTCATGCGGAACATCCGAGATTCCGGTCTTCGGAAATTGTTGGTGATGGCAATAAAGCCAAACGACCCGGTCGTGTAAATCAAACCACCGTTCAAAACAAGCGCGATTCTCTTGACCCAAACCTCGATCATGCTCGCCTCCGCTTCGACTTGGATCGCGATTATGCTACTTGGTTCGAGTTCGGTTGGGATATCCAAGGTGGTATTAGCGACCAATGCAACGACATGAAGTTTTGGAATCCACAATGGTTCGTAGCCACCCATCACAACAATGACACTTGGAACGTTGAACTTGCGATCCCTATTGCATCACTTACCCAGAATACATCCATTGATTGGAGTTCGCAGCCATGGGCGATCAGTCTCACTCGCCAACGCCCATCGATGAGCACCGAATTTCTGGTCGCGGGCGATAGCGATTGTTGGGGACTTGATCAATGGTTGCTGATCGATCCAAAAGCACCCAGTTCGTCGCACCAAGCGGTTCGCTCGGAACCAGGAGTGCAACGGTGAAACTAGGCATTTGGTGCGATTTCGGTGCAACTCTCGAGCCGACCCAAGGAATTGGGGTTTTCGTCACCAATCTCGTCGATGCGCTCGCGCGCCAACCGTCGATTGAGAGCATGCTTTTGGTAGCCAAAGCCGGAGAAGAAGAGAAGCTTGCACCGATGATTCCTTCGGATGCGAACATCCGAGTCGTAGGAAATCCCAAGCCACCATTTATCATACGCAAAGCGTGGAAATCTCTCCGCAAAATTGAACGCAAGCATCTCTATGAGTTGTTCGACAACAAAGCCCCGGATCAATACGAGAGAAACAAACGATGGTGGGCTTCTCCTCTCGTGCGGTACTTGGATTCCTGGGTGCTCCGCGAGAAAAGGGAGTGGTTAGATAGTGTCGATCTTTGGCTTTTACCTTACGTCGGACTGGACCATCCGTTTACCAAGCCCACTGTGGTGATCCTCCACGATTTGGTCACCTACCATTTCCCGGAATCGGTACGTCCTGACAAACTCGCTGCCTTCCAGCGCCTTGTGCGTCAAGTAACGCATCAAGCCACTCGCGTTACATGCATGTCGCAATTCATTCTGGAAAACGACTTGTGGAAGACATTAACGCTTCCAAAGGATCGTACCGACATGATCCGACCCGCGATTCCAAAAGACTTTAGTGTTCCACAGAACCATCAGCTCTCTTCTGAACAAACTACATCGGTAACGAAACTTGAGCTTCCCGAGGGCATAACACCTCGGCGTTACTTGCTGTATCCAGCCGGCTTTCGAACCTACAAAAACCATGCTTTGTTGGTAGAGGTTCTGACGAAACTATCGCAAGAGACTTCCGAAGTACTAAGCAACTTACAAGTTGTCTTCACGGGGATTTCGAACTGTCCTACTGAGCTTTCGAAGAAGATTGCATCATTAGGGGTTTCCGATAGGGTGCATATATTGGGTAAAGTATCTCGTAGAGAACTGGAATCGCTGTATCGCAATGCTTATGCGACAGTGGTACCTAGTTTGTACGAACAAGGATCGTTTCCATTGATGGAAGCCCTTCAATTCGAGTGTCCGATCCTAGCTTCGGACATTCCGTCCTTGCGTGAGCAGTTAAGAAGTTTGGGTAGTTCTGCGTTGTATTTTGATCCGAGATCGGATGCGAGTCTTGTTCAAGCGCTTCGGGAATTAGAATCGGACTGGGAGCAACGGCTACGAAGTCAGCTTGATGGATTTCGCGTCATGCAATCCCGAACGTGGGATGACGTAGCAAGCCAGTGGAGCGACGTCTTCCGACGCACCTTAGGAGAGCATCAATCCCCCTGAGTTGGTTTTGTACCAAGGCCAAATGGTTAAGCGAAAGCCATAGGGTTAGTAGAGCGCATCGACAGCGGCGACGACGATCATGACGGCGCCAACGCAGAGTTTGCCGGTAGTTCCTAGGAGGCGTCCGAGCAGGGCTCCTTTGCCTACGTGGATACCTTCGTCGAGAGATTTTCCTTTCCATAGTTCGCCGAGGATCGCGCCGAGGAAGGCACCTGCAGCTCCACCGGCGAGAGCACCGACGATGGGACCGAGGAGTGGGATAGGGGCAGCGAACAGAGCGCCGAGGATGCTACCGAGCATAGTACCGGCGACAGCCAAAGCCATAGCACGTCGGCTAGCGCCACGTTTTCCGGCCATAGCGGCAGAGGCAACGAATTCGACCAATTCTCCTAAGAGAGCGAGTGCGACGAGGATAGCGATTCCTGCAAGGCCGATACCGCGCGGGTTGGCGAGGTTAGAAGGGTCATGAAAGAGAGGTTCGGGGAAGAGGAAAGCGAAGAGACTGCAGAACAGAAGGATCAACCAGTTTCCGGGTAGCGAGAGCAGGTTGGAAGTCCAGCTAGCGACGTTAGCGCAGCCCAGCAGTATCCAAGCGACGGCGAACAGCCAATCGAAGGGTATCCAGTTGTTGGGGATCCAATGGAGCATAGCGTGATCGGTTGTCACGAGTGAGTGTCTGTATGGTGATCTAGTGTGATATTGGGATCAGAACGGTGGTTCATCGATGAATTAGTCTTCGATCCATTGAATGTATTGTAGCCAGCCATGAGGTTTACAGAGGCGGGATTTGCCGGTAGTACGTAACCCAGGGTGGCGGTGCACTCTACCCTGGGGTGTCTCCTTATGCCCCGTTGGGGCAGAGGCGGCGATGTTTCGCCGCATGAACCATTGGATGGATCCGCGCGACAATTTGTTAATGCAATCGAATGGCATAGTTGCCCGATTCGAATGGTGGCACTAGATGTTGTTTGCCCCAAAGGGGCTGAAGGAGATAGCCCAGGGCAAGCGGAGCGCCGCCCTGGGAAATGTGCAACGAAACACCCGCTCCACCCTGTAGGGGTGGAACCTACGCGACCGCCATCCTCTCATTCTTTGAGCGCTGCTGAAAGTTCGTGAGATGTCAGCCGGTATCGACTCGCCATGGTATTGCTCTTGCCCCGCCGGAGCGGGGCAAATGTCGTTTTTGCAAAGATGTTACATCATCTATGCATAAATGAAATTGCGTCAAGCGTGGGGCACTGGTGCTTGCCGTATGGCGATCGACGGAAATAGGAGTGGATTTCTATCGCGTGGAGCAAAAAACGTTTGGTGGTCGGTTTGCTTGTGGGTTTGATCGAGTTTTGCTTGTTGGTTTGCTTCGCACATGTGAACGCTAAGGAAATTGGCCTAAAGATTACCAACTCGGCATTAACAAACAAAGCAATCGTGGCGCGCGCAGATTCGGTGGTTGCGTTTACTCGCCCCACGACTGGAAGACACGTGGAAACATCGCAATTCAAACACGCGTCGGAACTTGCTACTCAAGAACTATCGAACCGCGACCGATTCGATACTCTATGAATCATTCGAACCGATCATGACTTGGATTCAGCGGATTGTGTTACCGTTTTGAGTCCGAATTTAAGGTCAATGTAATCCTCAAAATGCTTGTAAAATCCTTTATATTGTTCGTGAACATCGAGAAAAACATCGTCGCCTTTAAAAGAATCAACGTAGGCATCGATCCAAGCTTGCCCCAAAGGATTTGCAGTAATGCCAAGTTCAGCAAGATTGCGCTCGTACGAAAACGCGAGTATCTCATAAACCTTGGAATGATGTATGTATTTGCGAATGAGGTGCGGTTTTTTAATGTACTTGCGGTTGAACAACTTTCTTGGTTCTTCAGGAATTCTTGTGGGTAAAAACCTCAGGTATTTTAGTTCATAGCCTCTTGGAATTTATCGATGAATGTTGACTCATAAGCCCGAAGGGTTGGCATACCCTCTGCCGGTGGTGTGAACCCTCATCGTACCACACATCGGGAACGTCAAATTTTTTTTGGGGCATGTGTGTCGGGCCCAAATTTTTCCCAGGCGGTTGCAAAATCATTCAATCGTTGCA
>JBEICB010000246.1:0-6561 GCA_040373655.1 Pirellula sp.
AACAGAAGACTGCCGCGACAATTCAAGGGAACTCCCTCGAGGACGGGCTCGATAGTTCTAGAAGTCCAGATGCTACAAAAAAGGATGTTGCCTCGTCTTCGAGTTCCTTTGGAGACTCCTCTTCAGATGCAGGACGAATCACGCAGGATTCCCCAAGAAATGCACCGGATCGCAGTACGAGCGGCAAAGATTCGGAAAGTGAAAACTACACGTCACGACTTTTGGAAGCCAAACGCAAGGCTCAGAAAAAGAATCCATAAGCGAAATGAATCCTCCGATCCCATCGTCAGAATGATTCGATAGGCCCATCGACAAATGATTCGATAGGACCGAGAAGCCAATTGAGATAACCTTATTCCATCATAGAAAGCCCACCTACCCATGAGTAATACTGCCGAAACGATGCAACAAGAGGCGCAAAGATTTCGCGATCGATTTGCTGCAGTCCGGGAACAAATCGGACGGGTAATCGTCGGTCATGATGAAATCGTTCAAGGAGTACTTACGGCGATATTTGTCGGAGGGCATTGTTTGCTCGAAGGCGTTCCCGGGCTCGGAAAAACGATGCTCATTCGAACCCTCTCGGAAACGCTCAGTCTCGACTTCAACCGAATCCAATTCACCCCCGATTTGATGCCATCCGACATTCTTGGAACCAACATGATTGTCGAACGCGATGGACGCAGGCAATTCGAGTTTCAAAAGGGGCCAATCTTTACTCAGATTTGTTTAGCGGACGAAATCAACCGTGCTACACCCAAGACGCAGTCGGCGTTACTTGAAACGATGCAAGAAGGAACTGTAACTGTCGCAGGTACAAGGTACGATCTTCAAAAGCCCTTTTTCGTACTCGCAACCCAAAACCCTATCGAGCAAGAAGGTACCTATCCACTGCCTGAAGCCCAGTTAGACCGCTTTCTCTTTAAGCTCGTCGTAGGATACTCAAATAGAGAAGAACTCAATACGATCATTGATCGCACGACACGCGGAGTGAATATTCGGCCCGAGAAAGTAATGGACGGAAGTGAGATCGTTCATTGGCAAGAACTGGTGCGACAGGTTGTGCTTGCAAAACATGTTCAGGATTACATCGCTCGTTTGGTACTGGCTACCCATCCAGGTGGAGCGATGGCTCCCGACGTAACAAACCAATCGATTCGCTGGGGAGCAAGCCCTCGGGGGGCACAGACGATTGCGCTAGCTGCAAAAGTCAGAGCATTGCTTGACGGGCGATATAATGTTAGCTTCGAGGATATACGCCGCGTTTATTTGCCAGCATTGCGACACCGAGTTCTATTGAATTTCGAAGCCCAAGCTGAAGGCCTAGAAGTTGACCAAGTGCTCCTCGATATCTTGGAAAAAGTCAGTGAGAAAGCAGATGATGTTTGAGAATTCTATTCCTGCGCCTTCCATTCAACGAAATGTTGTGTTTCCGAAAACGCCGAATCACCATCTGCGGATATCTTGGTTCGCGCTTCTATGCAGCTTGGTAGTCTCGTGTCTCGGGGCGGGAAGTCCGTGGCTCTGTTCGATTGCCGTGGCGCAGCAAGCATTTCAAAAAGACGAAATTGATGCTGGGATCTCCAAAGCGATTTCTTTTCTTTTGACCCAGCAAAAGCCTAATGGTTCGATTACCGATCGCGGACACGAAAATGCGATGACCGCGTTGGCGATTATGGCTATGGCTTCGGTAGGGCACCAGCCGTCTGATCCAACCCCCGAAGGAATTGCGATGACGCGGGGATTGCGGTTTCTCTTAGGTGAGGGACGCCAAGACAAGTCCGGGTACTTTGGGGCTGCAGATGGTTCTCGTATGTACGGACATGGGATCGTCACTCTTATGCTTACCGAGATGCTGGGAATGGGTATTGATCCCGAGATGGATGCACAGTTGCACGAAGCCTGCCAACGAGCAATCGATCTGATTGTTCGAAGCCAGCGTGTTAAAAAAGGTGTCCAAGCACGGGGAGGGTGGAGATATACTCCTGATGCAGGAGACAGTGATTTGAGTGTGAGTGTATGGCAATTGATGGCCCTGCGAAGCGCTAAAAACGATGGGCTGGATGTCGCTGCTGCCACCATCGACGACGCTATAGGATATCTCAAGCGTTCGTTCACTTCTCCCGTCGATACGCAGGGAGTCCCGCGTGAAGCGAAAGCTGGCTTCTCCTACGAAGCGAATGGGGGAGGCCCCAGTTTTACCATGACCTCCGCAGGGTTGCTTGCAATGCAGGTTTGCGGACAGTACGAGTCCCCATTAGTTGAAGGCGCATCTGATTGGTTGCTTGAACATCCCCCAAAGTGGAATGAGCGGTTCATACTTTATGGGTTGTACTACTTTGCTCAAGGAATGCATCAACGTGGCGGGGATCACGCGCAGCGCGCGGCAAACATCGTCTCTGAGTTGTTGCTTGGACAGCAAAAACCGAACGGTTCATGGGAGTCCTCTGGAGGAGAAGAACAAAATGCCGGTACCGTGTACTGTACTTCTATGGCCGTTCTAAGCCTGTCCGTCAAATACCACTATTTGCCTATTTACCAGCGGTAGTCTGCGTTTCGGCTTGAAGCAAATCTGCGAGGATCATCCATTGCATCCACTGGCCAATCGCTAACTCATCCACGATTGGAAACTCAATGATCAGACCAGATGCGGTGGATGTACCTAGTTTGTGTGTCTTCTGTTGGATGTGTCGCTGCAACACGTCTCTGTAGTTCGATTCGCAACCGTCAGGAACTTGTAAATCGTCATACCGAACGGAATTAACAACCAGATGGCACTGCCATAAATTACGATTCTGCTGTGACACGTCGCTGTTGTGGTACCGATGGGGAGGACACAGCGCCCAAGTGTACGGCGGCGTGGATTCATCGTTTGAAGCATTAGACCAATTCCTGTTTTCATTGAGATCAAGCAACCAGCGAGCACTGCTCTCTAAAGTGCTGTTTGTAAAATATAGTTGACGTGCGATACCCGATTGTTGAGCAAGGATCTGCCATGCAGTCCATCGCAATACGGGGTTCGAGGACTTATCTAATTCAAAAAATTGCTTGCTGATGAAGTGAGCACCTGCAAGCAATTCCATCACATTGACCCCAAGAATGGCTGCGGATAAAAGGCCAGAGAATGTGGAAGCAATCAGTGACGAAGGGATAACCGGCGTCGATTCGGTAGCGACAGCATTCGAGTAGCCAACGGATGGATCAGTTGCAAGACAGTCGATCCATAATTCTTCATCGGTGTTCGTTGCCAGCATTGCGGTCGGGATGTGCCTCGCGGCATGCAGTTTCTTAAGAACGGTGGCAAAGCTATCCACAGGATCCGTACCCAAGCATTCCTCCCGGAGTTCTTGTCGGCTATTTTTGGGGGACGTCAAACGAACAACTCCCCAATCGAATTCCTCGTGTCGGTTAGTGGCTCGTTGATCAGAAAAGTGCTCCAAAATCGCTTGGTGCGTGTCGTTATCCCAAGACTCACCCGCAAAGAATCGACGGGGCTTGCTCCCTCGTTCGGCTCGAGTCCAACTATTCCAGTAAGGGTCGCAGCAGGCATGCAGTATTGCCTTAATCACCGATTGGCTTTGCGAGTCGCCCAAAAAGATAACTCGATCCGTGTGGCTTTGGTAATTTGCCGCAATTCGAAAAACATGACTTAGAAGACTTGGTTCTCTTGCTTGTGTGTATTCCCCAAGAGTTTGTTGTGGGAGGTGAGCAAGGGTTGCGCCGAGGCTCAGCTCGCTAGATTGTCGATCAGAAGACGAGCGTGTCGCCTGGGAGGTCTGGGCGGAGCGGGCGGGCTGGGCGGAGTGAGTGGGCTGGGCGGAGCGAGCAGGCAAGGCGGAGCGGGAGGTTTGAGAGGCCCAGTCAAGGCGAGTGGAGTCTAGTACTTCGAGAATCTCCTCGAAGCGTTCTTGAGCCCTTTCGTCCTGCGCGACGTGTTCCCGAAGTCTTAGTGGAACTAGTTTGTTTTGCCGAAGTTTCATGCGTAATGAGAACGCAAGTTAGGAATGTTGAATTTCTTAATGATTGAATCGTGGTAAGGGCGATGGAGAAAGTAACCTGGACACCGCATCGCTGAAGATTCTAGCATGCCGCGTGCTTCTGGGGAGTTGGCCACGGATGTGCACTCGCATTCCGCTGGTTCTAAAACGCAAAGGGGGGCAGGATCATTAACATGGGGTCACAGTCGAACCTAAAGATTCAAAAGGAATGGTGTCGCTATTGGATTCGATCCCATTACGGATTTGAACAACGATCCGCTTTGGTTTTGCTACTTTCCGAAGAACAAACACGACATGTGGATTCCTGTTCAATCACGGAAAACCGTAATAAAGGAACCGCTACGACATCGAGTGGGACGTCTGATGCCTTTGAAAAAACACTCCACGAACTTCGTTGGCAGTTCGCGCAGCCTGTATTCGTCCATCTGAAAATCAACTCGAAATCCGATCGACATCAGCCTGATGCTGGCCCGGCAAACGCTGCAGCCGACGATTTTCCCCCGAGGTGGTTATCGGCAATTGATCATTCGGAATCTGTTAGCTCCGCATCGGATCTTTGTGCTTGGATCTGCGCATCAGACACATTACTGGTAGTCGAGCCGCCCGAAAAACCCGAACCGATAAACCACTTTGGGTGGAGCAAACCAATTGCTGAGGTTGCATACGGATTCGGTAAACCCCTCAATACCCTGGTCCTAAAGGAGGGAGCCCTTGAACCCCTTGGAGCGACGGTTGGCCTTGTTCAGAATCCCGGCTCAAATTCTAAAGTTGGGGAGCTTAACTGGGAACGCTTACATCAATCAAGCCGGGAAATGCTAGCGATCGCAATGGGCGCATCGGACTCGAGAAGCCAAATAAATCCAGGCACTTGGACATATGAGCAAGGGTTGCAGAGTCTTGAAAACGCTTGGTGCTTAGCCTCTGAAGTTTCATCTAAGAACTTTGAAGACAGTAGCGAACAGCGAAAGGTTGCTTGAATGCGTCCATTCTTGCGGTTTGTAGTGTCTAGAGAATATTGCACGGCGACCGGAAGGTGCGATTGTAGCGGCAATGCTCGAATTCCTACGTTAATTAAGAAACAGGGTTCGATAAATCGTTTGGCGGTCCGAGATGGACTCTTAGGAAAGAGCCGCCTTGAAAAGTCTCGGAGAAGCAGATGTATGCGAATTGACCGCTTGCAGGTTCCCGAAGGGAGTATGAGATTGATGAGTCAGCACAGCAAAAAGGTTGTTCGCGCGACGGTATTTGGGTTGGCGTCGCTGGTTGTTGGGGATATCCCCCGATCTATCGCGCAAGAACCACCTGCATCCGCATCTAACATAACGGAGCCAGTGGCACGCGTTTCGAAGAATTTGCCATCGAACACTCCAGCAACCTCGGGCAACAGTGCAATCTCTGCTCCGCATCCACTTGACCCAGCCTTGGAACTTGCGAGACAGTCACTCGGATTGATGCAAACGCACGTTAATGACTATACCGCTGTCTTGGTCAAACGCGAGCGAATTGGAGATGAACTGGGTGACAATGAGTTCATGTTCGTGAAAATTCGCAATCGCAAGATGGAAGGGGACAAAATCAAGGTCCCATTCTCGGTTTACTTGGCGTTCCTCAAGCCAGCTTCGGTTAAAGGTCGCGAAGTGATTTATATCGAGAACGCGAATGAAGGTAAACTAGTGGCTCACGAAGGTGGGATGAAACGGATGCTTGGCACCCACCTTCTCGAACCAGACGGATACTTAGCGATGGCTGGACAGAAGTATCCATTGACAGACATTGGACTCGAGAACCTCCTGGTCAAATTGATTGAAAAAGGGGAACGTGACAAGCAATATGGGCACTGCCACGTCAAGCTAGAGGGTGGTGCTAAGGTCGGCGGCCGAGAGTGCTCGATTCTCGAAGTGGTTCACCCGGTCCAAAAGCCTCACTATGAGTTCCATAAGGCCCAAATCTTCATGGATAATGAGTGGAAGATCCCTGTACGTTATGCAGCATTCGGTTGGCCAGAAGGTTCCGAAGGTGAGTTGGAAGTGATCGAAGAGTACACGTACCAAAACGTGAAGATCAACGTGGGATTGACCGACAAGGATTTCGACGCTTCGAATGGTGATTATAACTTCCACAAGCGATGATACTTGACGATTACCAAACGATTTCTCGAACGAGATGTTGAAACAAGAAAAGCCGCTGAAGTGACTTCAGCGGCTTTTGCTTTTCTACTAACCGTTGATCGCCTTGTGGCAGATACCTACAAGTCTTTTGGACGACTTTCAAGCCGGACAGCGCAAGCTTTGGGTTGTCCCGTAACACTGCCCGTTCCATCTGGTCGGCAAACGCATTACTTCTTCTTTTCTGCTGCTTCCTTGAGCTCTTCCAAGAAAGCGTTCATGTCTGGGGATGCATCGTCGCCTGCTGCTTTGATTGCCGCTTCTTGGGTTTTCACCGCTTCGTTGATTTGGCCAAGTGCAAATTGAAGGTGAGCTGCGGTGTCCAAGGTTGCTCCCTTTGAACCGCCTTCGAGCTTATCTGCCGAGCTCATTGCAAGTTTGAGTGCATCACTGAGAAG
>JBEICB010000318.1:0-4507 GCA_040373655.1 Pirellula sp.
ATCCCCATGATTCGTCAACGGCAGTTCCAGCCAATCCGTGGATTTTGCAGCTTCGTAGTGTGCCAGCATGGCTTCGACGCTCAGTACCGATTGCTCTGCATGGGCGGAGAAGGACTCCTGTTTTCCCAGAACCCATTCGACGAATTTTCGAAACATTCGTGGGTGAGCGTGCTTCGGGTTGGGATCGGGTTTATCCAGAGAAATCGAACTCTTAATAGCCTTGGGCGAGAAGACTATTTTGCCCTTATCCGATTCAATTTCAATGCTAAAGAAGTCTTCGGCCGCATCCCCCATCGTCAGATACACAGGGACATCGCCGTCAAAGAGCAGTTCACTAACCGATGCATCTTCGGCCGGATACCCTCGGTTTGTTTCCTGTCGTTTCCTGGTCATCGTGCATCGGATCTTGCGCAAGGGTCGGTCACCAAGGATGAAACGAATCGCATCGATCAGGTGAGGGCCATTGTTTGCGACGGTACTTTTTATGCAACCTCGAATTGCTCGAATTTTTCCGAGTTGCCCCGATGCGATGGCTTTAGCAACAATGATGAAAGGATCGCTAAATCGGTACTGGTGCGCCCCGCCGAGTTTGACATTTTTCGAATCGCAATACTCCTTCATGGCGATCGCTTCATCGAGCCTCAAGGTTAGTGGTTTTTCGCAAAGAACTCCTTTTGCTCCCGCATCGACGGCAAGTCGGACGACCTCGAGGTGCGACTGGGGCCAAGTGCATACGCTGACGATTTGGGGCGAGAATTCCTTGAGTAGTTTTTGGGTATCCAAGTAGCTTTTGATGTCCGGATATTGGTTCATCACATTCCCAAGGGCAGCGATGCTTGGGTCGCACACGGCGATGGGGTGGCAATAACCCGACTCAAAGTACCCGTTGATATGCGTTGGCGCGATCCGTCCGGCACCAAACACCGCGACGGGTATGGTCCTTCTGTAGTTTGCTGTTTTGGCAAGTGCAATCCTTCGCAACTTCTTCTTGGCTCTAGATAATATGTCGTTCAATGTAGCACCTATAATGATTGATGATTCACCCGAATTTTGTTAGTTCAGGGAACTTCTTGGATGAGAAAGTTAGCGTTCGCTATTAGTTGATCACACAGAATTTTGCGGAATGCCAGTCCGCGAATGGATTGAATCGCACTATGGCCCAAGGGCACAGAATTGAGAACCCCCTGATCCTTGAGCATGGAGTTTAATGGTTCTAGATTTCTGGGGACTCCCGCTTGATGCAACGCCATAGATTTTTGAATTCGGCCACCTTCTTGGTCGACGAGTTCGAAATCGACAAGATGGTCTCGGAGGAGATAAGGAACCCCGACGATGCCTTCGCAGCAATGGTACGAGGTGTTGGTCGTCAAGGGAGCTCCCAAAAAGAGAATCGTCGCATCCATTGCCAGCAGCCGCTCGTAGGGGCTTTCTAACCCGCATGGGGTCACCGAGTCTTCGTGACGCGAGGTAATCGCGGCGGCCATTGGGCCCAAGGCGGCTACCGAATGCGTCGGGTGTAGACTGCGAATTACGTTGGGTTGTTGGCGGAACCATTCCGTTACCGCACCGACACAACTGGGCGTTGATCTGGCATCAAAGGTACGCAAGCCACGACTTACAAGCCCCCATGAGTGGGTTGGGAAGACGATGGTAGTATCAGGCTGCAGGTAGGTTTGGAGCGATTCGAGCAGTGTCTGCGGTCCTCCAGGAACGAACCCAAACGCGCTGAGTGAACTGTGCACCAGTACTGGTTTCTCTTTGGGAACTTTCAAGACATCAAGTGCTCGTCTAAAATCCGACGAGCCGATCTTCGGCGCAAACCAAGCACGAAAGGTACGTTTGATACCCTTTTTTATTTTGGACTTCAGAGAGGACATTCGACTTACAAAATCGGCTTTAAAAACGATTGGGTTGAACAAGGCGACTTCATGCCCCAAATGCTTCTTTTCGAGTAACGGTAGGAAAAAGCCATGAACCTGTGTTCCTACCCGCGTTGATTTCTCAAAAACCATTTCCTGATGAATCTAGATCTGTAGACACTTTGGAAGACATACTCCAGTTCGATCTTAGTAAATACTACGGGCGAAGCTACAAGGAGAATTGCGAGCGTAGGAATCGCACTGAACAACAGCAACTCCGCCCAAGTGCAGGGCACTACGGCAATTCTCGACCATCCATAAAGAATTCCCGAGCTCAGCATGCTATAGATCATCGGACGTAGAAAGACGTTTCGCATATTCGTCAAGGATGATATGTTAATCATCTTCGAAAACATTGGCATGCATATCCATAAAGTGGAAAATGCGATGGCGAGCAGGTTTCCCAAAACCAGTCCAAAAACACCGAAGAAGCGCGCCAGGGCAAATGAAAGAACTATTGCAAGTCCCGATTCCATCAACATGGTTTTACCGATAAATTCAACCTTGTCTTTTCCCAATACCAATTGCCAACCGATACTACGCAACGAATTGAATACGTTGATTAGACCAAAAGCAACAAATAGCATCTTGGCAGATGCGATGACGCTATCCTTGTCAGTGACCGATTTGAGCCACAAGTTCATGAATGGTTCGAACCAAATCAGACCCGTGGAAACGGCAGACAAGGAAATCGCGAGGCTGATTCTCGAAGAAATCTGAAAGAGCGATTGGGTTTGGGCCGATGTCCCCTTGTGGGAAAGATGAGAAAAAGCGGGGAACAAAACGCGAGCGGCCATCGTTGTTACTTTGCCGGAATGCTCTGCAAGCGAACCTGCCAAACTAAAAGGAACTAAGTTAGCGACCGAGAACATGTAAGCTGCAACAAGCGTATTGAATCGTTGCAACATTTGTTGGCTGACGCTAACCATGAAATTCCATCCGCCCACTCGATAAAACTCACGCACTTCAGAACGATTGTTTTTCGGGCGAACTTGAGATAACAAAGGAATCAGTCGGTAAGCGATCGTACATCGAATCAAGTCATCGAGAGCATTTACAGCGAAATGCACAATTGAGAGAAAGAAGACGTTGTTTGTGTAGTTTAAGACAAGCACTGTTGCCAGCGCATTAATCAACCGCGTGGAAACTGCGACCCCAGCGGATAAATCATACCTCTGCATCCCAATCAAAACAGAAGTGAAAGGGAAACTAATGAGACTGATCCCTATTCCTATAGTTTGCACAACAACCATCGGGAGCAAGCTAGCCTGTAGCGAAGGGGAAACTGTCAAAGTGTTTGTAAGGATGTATCCCACAACGAAGCCAGCCAATGCGATAAACATCGAAATTCTGACTAGCATCGGAAGTGTTCCGCTGATGTAACTCACAAGACTCAACATGTTCCCAGAAGCAATACGACTTGTGACCGTTTGAGTAACACCAGCCCTAAGCCCCATATCAAGCAGGCTGTAGTATCCAGTAAAGCTCTGGACAAGGATCCAAACACCGTAGCCTTCTGCACCGAGTCTCGCGATGACTATCGGTGTAAGGAAAAACGTGATTGCTACGTGGATCACGAATGCGAACCAAACCGATCCGATATTTCTAATAATGACCGAAGGGGTTACCAATTGAGACTTTTGCTGTTATAAAAGAGTGCGTAAAAAACAAATACAGGGAGCTGAAATTTCAAAGGATTCAGTAGTCATCAATTGCAAACCTTACGGAGCCGCCACCCGGATTCACTCCGTTTTGACCATGATTTGCGGTTCCAAAAGGCTATAAATTCAACCGCCCCCGTCCGACCGCCCTCGTTCCCGCCGACGCTGGCATGAATCGCGGTGGTTGGGGGCCAAGGCAGAAACGCAGTTAGCAACCAGAGCGTCCTTGTAAGTTTTTTTCCTAGGATAGATATAGTTGGATTTGTGAAAAACACGCATCGTGCGCACTCAGATACCACATTTGTTTTCTGATTGCGATTACGATTACGAGCACCGCTTTTCTGATTTTCTGAGCACGAGTACAAAGTCATTGGTGCCAAAGCACTTCTTGTTCTACCAATTACAATTTCTGAAGAACAGCTTTTTTCGAACCCCAAGCTATTTCTTTATGGAAGCCGATCCTGGTATGGCATCCTCAGGGCAACCTCGCATGCCAACAACCTTCGCTGGTACTCCCGCCGCAATAGCTTCGGATGGAATGGATTTGGTGACGACGGCACCCGCTGCGATGACACATCCTTTTCCAAGAGTCACACCAGGAAGAATCACGCAGGATGCGGCGATCCAAACATCGTCATCGATCACCCCCGGTGTGTATTCGTATCACTGCTCACGAATGCTAAGACTTTTTGATTTGTGACGATGATTTTGACTCCAAATGATGCAATTTGGACCAATGAGTACATCTTTGCCTATTTGAACACCACCTGCGGCGTTGATTTGCGTTCCCGATGAAATACCCGAATTCGCACCAATCACACATTTATCCGGGTGGAGTATAGTCACTCCGCGTAATATCCGCACGCCTTTTGCAGATTTGTATCCGTAGAATTTGTTCCTTAGGGATTCGCCTGTTTTCCCGGGGAT
>JBEICB010000177.1:0-9978 GCA_040373655.1 Pirellula sp.
GAGAGTTTTACTCCCGCTAAAAAAGGGGCTTCGACGTTGGGAAAACCAAGCGTGGAAAGGGAACCAAGTGGGTGGTGGTGGCTGATGGCCAAGGAATACCTCTGGCATGTTCGACCGCAGACGCGTCCCCAGCGGAAGTCAAGCTCGTCGAAGGCATGCTTATCAAAGTCCCCCACCCAGAGATCCGCTTCGTGAACGGCTCAAGCAATCGAAATGGGATCTGATTTGTCCCCATCGTAAAGATCGAAAACGAGCACCGACGCAAGACGGCCGCAAGCTTCGGCGTTATCGCCGACGATGGACCATCGAACGCACTTTTGCATGGCCGGGTAACTTTAGAAGACTGCTCGTTCGACATGAATTCTATGTCACAATGCATGATGCTTTCATGCACATTGCGTGTGCTATGATCCGCATTCGGAGGTTTTGAAACCACTTCTAGGCTTGCGAAAAACGTTAATTAAAATCGAACGATTTACCTGGGGCAATAAACGCTTTAGCGCACCTACTGGTTGCCGGATATGTTCCTGCGATACATTCAAACTGTGGTGATGCCCCAAATACTCAACAACGTATCCTAATCAATACCGCTAGCGGAACAGCTTTGAAAACAACGCTAACGAAAATCCCTTGGCAATCAACCAATGCACGGATGTACGCAAGCCTACACCCGTGCATGGAAATGCACTAAACAATAACTAAATCGCCAATGCGGAATCGCCTAACTTTGATTGAACTCGCTTCCGCCTCGCCGCGACCACTAGACTGACACCTAAACCAAAAATCGCCATTGATCCTGGCTCAGGAACCGCTGTTGTTGCAACTTGCCTTAAACCAAACGAACCGTCACCCGTATTATTGAACGAATACAACTCCATTCTTAACGTGTAGGTTCCAACTACCCCATACTCGTGCCGTTCACCGGAACCGGCAAAACTATGAAAGGTCGCAACATTTGGGTGAATCACCAGTCCAGTGAATTGATCCGAAGCAAGTGTCGGTAGATTTCCCGAATTTGGATTGGGAGACGCCCAAGGGGCTTGTTGCCTCGCTGTAAAGTCGTCGTTCCAAATTTCAAAATGGTAGTCCCTCCAATCGGAATCGGGACACGAAAAGGTGTCGTTAAGGATCTGAAACTCGAATTCGAATAAATCCCCTGAGTTAAAACCCGTGTATGTAACCACCTTGTCGAAATACGTTCCCGAAGCCGTAACAATCGCATTATGACCAGAGTCAGGGTAAAGCGGAACCAATGAACTATAGGGAATCAATGTCTTCTCACCATACGTTTCAGTCACCGTCACCCCATTCGCGGTATTATTCAAACTAGAAATGCTCATCGCATCTCCCAAGTTCAAATCCGTCAGGGTTATCGTACCAGCACAAACCATCTCCGCTCCAGCACTCGAAAGCAGTGCCATCACCAAACTACCCGCCATACGTAACAGGTTGTTTTTTTGAATCGATCGTTTCATTTGAAAAGCTTCCTAATTTGATTAATTGAGAATATCAGCGCACGAAGCCCCTCCAGCACTCTTGTCGGACATACCGAACTGAAGAATCCTATCGTGTATTTAATGAAATTCAGCGTTTGCTTAAGGCGATACTCCTGACAGTTCGCCGATAAAGCAGCAGTTTTAGAGAAAACGCTTAGTCGAACGAAGTCTCGGTCGCAGAGTAGCGAGAGCTAATTCGTTCTCGAGCAAAAATCGCTCTTCAGAAGTGGGTTCCTTAAGCCCACAACACTGCACCTTAGAATTAAGTTGCAGGATTCGGATACTCTGACTCTAACTGTGTCCAAGATCCTGTGCAAGCAGTGGAAGAGATAGAAGTCGATAAATACCCGGGAAATATATTTCGCAAATTCCCATCGAGCTTCCCTAGAAAACAGACAGGTATCTCTGTTATGTCCAACAACGCATCAAAAGTTATCATACGGACGTCCAATTTTTCACTGTGCAACTGCCTGCGGCCCAGCAACCTCCCGTTCCGAATTACAAGGAACCGCAAGCTATGGGAATTGGGGCCTACAACAAGTTGACTTATCCGTATTTCCCCCTTTGACTCTGAAGCTTTGGTATCGTTACCGACAAACTATGAAACCGAAAACATCCTAAATGCCACTTCTTGCCCTTTAGTTCAACTGTGGAAAAATTAGAACTGGCCCGCGAACCGATTTTCACAAACTGCCTCACTTAAGGATACCTTTTCCCGAAGTATCGCTACCTGCTCTCTGCATCTAGGATTGCCGATAAACATGCTCAATCCAACATGCGTTGCACTCCAAACCATCTTCAGCAAAATGTTATAGACGTCACTGTCAGCTCTAAAAAATCAGTCCTATGGAAAAACACTTCACAATTCCACACTACATCATCACATCGTGAATACACCATCACCACTTTTTGCAGCCAGTTCTATCGAACGACAGTTCGCTCACGAAATTGTACGTCGACTCAGCGACCATGGGTTTACGTCATATTACGCCGGAGGATGCGTCCGAGATGCCTTGCTCAGTATCCCGCCAAAGGACTTCGATGTAGCTACTAGCGCTACTCCCGATCACGTGCGAAACATCTTCGGTGAATCGAATACACAAGCTGTCGGAGAAGCATTCGGAGTGGTGCTTGTAAAAGGCCGACTAGCGAAACAAAAATGCCAAGTGGAAGTCGCAACCTTTAGGACAGACGGATCCTACTCAGACGGGCGAAGACCCGACTGGGTCGAGTATGCAAGCGCTCAAGAGGATGCTCAACGTCGAGACTTCTCCATTAACGGTCTATTCTACGATCCCCTCACCAATCAAGTCATCGATTATGTTGACGGACAAACAGATCTAAAGAATCGCATCCTAAGGGCAATTGGAAATCCCAAGGACCGAATAAGAGAAGACCACCTAAGAATGCTTCGGGCTGTCCGCTTTGCAGCACGCTATGAACTACAAGTCGATCCCGTTACCCAAACTGCAATACGCGAATCATCCCGCTTGATCTCAAATGTCAGCGGTGAACGTATCGGAAACGAACTTACCCGTATCCTCGAACATCCTAACCGTATCCTGGCATGGAACCTACTAAACTCCCTTGAACTTCTCACTCACCTCGCTCCCGAACTCCCTAGCAAGTCCCCTCTGTTTGAGTCACTTCCTACTAATCAACAAGAACTACCTCTGATCCTTGCATCGTTGCTACACCCATGGGCTCCCCCACATTCTCCAATGAGCAACCTCCATCCGGATCAAATTTCCATCTCCAATCCTTACCAACAGCCACTCGAAAACATCCGCTCTCGCTGGAAACTACCCAACGCTGTATCCGAAGCAACAAAAACCTGTATATGTACTTCTCAATGGATTACATCCGCTCACCAATACCCATGGTCCATCGTCCAACCAAACCTCCTCGACGGCTGGCTCTCCGAATCTGTTCTCCTTGCGCAATCGCTGTGCAATCTTCACAACTGGCCCTCAAAAGGAATCGAACAATGCCTCGCGAAACTCAACTCCTCCGAAATGCCTTGGAATCCACCACCTCTAATCGTCGGCGCTGACCTCATCCAAGCAGGGCTTAAACCCTCCCCCTTATTCGGCAAACTTCTTCTCCAAGTTCGCCAGCTCCAACTCGATGAGCAACTGCTTTCCAAAGAGCAAGCCCTTCAGTGGCTCCGTGCGCAACTCACAATTCTCCATGACCGAAAGTAATACATCCACCCGTTTCCGGCAAATATTCCTAGCTCCGAACCAACACTCCCAAAAACTAGTCCTTTCGCTCATGTCGGATTGGTTTAAAATTCCCCATCGTCCGCCCGCATATCTCCAAGTCAATCAGCTTTACCATCCACCACACGCCAGCCTAAGCACCCAATATCACAATGACCGAAAAACGTCTATTTAACTTCTCCGCCGGCCCAGCTGTTCTCCCAGTTCCAGTCCTCGAACGCATCCGCGACGAAATGCTCTGCCTTCCAGGCTGCGGCGCTTCGATCCTGGAGATATCTCACCGAAGCAAACACTTCATCGCTATCCAAGAAGCCGCGAAACAACGCCTGATCCGGTTGCTTCAAATCCCCGAATCCCATGAAGTTCTCTTCCTCCAAGGTGGAGCACGATTGCAATTCTCAATGGTTCCTATGAACCTACTCAGAGGCTCAAAGGCGCCCGCTCAATACGTGCTTACCGGTTCTTGGGGCAAATATGCTCTTGGCGAAGCCAAGAAAGAAGGCCCAGTTGAAGTCCTCTACGATGGCGCGGAACATGGTTATGCTCGACTCCCAACCCCAGAGTCGCTCCCCATTCGCTCTGATGCAGCCTATTTGCATCTGACGAGTAACGAAACAATTCAAGGCATCCAATTCCAGAACGACTGGAATGTCGACTGCCCTCTCGTCTCCGATTGCTCCTCGGACTTCCTATACCGACCACTCGATGTCGCTAAGTACGGTCTCATTTATGCCTGCGCTCAAAAGAATGCTGGGCCCGCAGGCGTAACCGTCGTGATTATCCGAAAAGATCTCCTCGAACGCGCTCAAGACCAACTTCCGGGATACCTGAACTACCGAAACCACGCCGCCGAAGACTCCATGTGGAATACGCCACCGACCTTCGCAATCTACACCCTCGGACTCGTCGCGCAATGGCTTGAAGAATCCGTCGGTGGCTTGCAAGCCATGCATCGACATAACCTCCAAAAAGCAGGCCTTCTCTACGCCGCAATCGATCGCCACCCTACTATGTACCTTGGACATGCACGCCCAAGCGACCGCTCCCTGATGAACGCCACCTTCAAACTCCCAACCCAATCCCTCGAAGATGAGTTCCTCTTACAAGCCAAAAAGAACGGTCTCGATTCCCTAAAAGGACATCGTAGCGTCGGAGGTATACGAGCAAGCATCTACAACGCTATGCCTATCGAAGGAATTCATTCACTGGTCCAACTAATGGACGACTTCGCTAACAAAAACGCCTCCTAAACACCCACACTCTACCCCCATACATCTCCCCAATCAGAAACGTACAGTATCTCTGCCATGAAAACCCGCATTCTCGTTCTTGATCCCATCGCTCCCGAAGGTATCGCGATGCTCCAAGCCGATCCGGATCTCGAATTCGAAGAACGACACGGCCTGAAAGGCGAAGAACTTCGAAAGTCCCTCGCCGAATTCGATGGCGCTATCGTTCGCTCCGGTGTGAAAATCACCGCTGAGTCCCTCGAAGGTAACAAACGACTCAAAGCCATCGTTCGCGCCGGTGTGGGTACCGATAACATCGATAAAAATGCCGCTACACGCCTCGGTATCGTGGTGATGAATACCCCCGCCGGTAACACACTCTCCACCGCTGAACACACCTTCGCTCTCCTACTCGCACTCTCACGATCCATCGCACCTGCCTACCAATCACTCTGTGGTGGAAAATGGGATCGCAAATCCTTCATGGGAACACAACTTGCCGATAAAACCCTCGGTGTTGTTGGCATGGGACGTATCGGTCGTGAAGTCGCATCACGTGGACAAGCCTTCGGAATGCGTGTCATCGCTTTCGATCCATTCCTGTCGGATGATCAAGCAGCCAAGCTAAATGTTATCAAGGCGAACACTGTCGCTGAAATGCTTCCGAAAGTGGATTACCTGACCGTTCACACCCCCCTTACCGACGAAACCAAATACCTCGTCGGAATGAAACAACTTGAACAACTCAAACCCGGTATTCGCCTTGTAAATTGCGCTCGTGGCGGCATATACGAAGAAGCTGCACTCGTCGAAGGTCTCAAACGCGGGATCATCGCCGGAGTCGCTCTCGATGTCTTCGAAGAAGAACCCTGTGCTAATAGCCCACTTTTTGGTATGCCCGGAGTCGTGTGCACCCCTCACCTTGGTGCAAGCACCGAAGAAGCCCAAACGCAAGTCGCAATCGAAGGCATACAACTGCTCATGAATTTCTTCAAAACTGGGGAAATCCGTCACGCAGTCAACGTCGCTTCCCTCGACCCAAAAACCCTCGAAGCACTCCGCGGTTACCTCGACGCAAACTATCGCCTCGGACTGATGATGGCACAGTGGCATAGCGGCTCAATCAGCTCATGCGGCTTGCACTACCGAGGTGAAGTCGCCGATAAAGATACAAAGCTACTCACTTCTGCTTTCTGCGCTGGTCTTCTAGAAAAAGCCATGACTGACGATGTGAATATCGTTAATGCCGAATTGCTCTTCCGCGAACGCAATATCGACCTGATCGAACACCGAAACCGTGAACTCGGTGCTTTCAGCTCGTCGATATCCGCCGAAGTCACCGGCGGTGGTCAGACCGTACGCGCAGGGGTCACCGTATTCGGCAATAATATGCCACGCCTAGTATCCATCGATGACTATCGCATGGAAGCCTACCTCGACGGCCACATGCTCTTCTTTACTCATTACGATGTTCCAGGAATCATTGGCAAAGTCGGTACCGTATTCGGGAAACACGGCGTAAACATCGGGCAAATGTCCGTCGGACGAATCATGCAACAACCTGGCGGCCTCGCAATCGGCGTTCTCAACCTCGACTCGCGACCACCACAAGCCGCCCTCGAAGAACTCATGGCTATCGAAGCAGTCGAGAAAGTACAACTGATCGAACTTCCTCAAGCCGGCGTACTTCCTCCGTGGTTGATCTAACCCACGTAGGGCCATTGCAACCGACCAATCGCCATACTACACCCGGTCTCTGGATCTATATCCACCCACGTCGCCGAAAGCCGCACATCTTCCGTCGCGACATGGAATGTATTCGGATCAAACGTCGTCGTCGTTCGTAACACTGGTTTGATGTCTCGCCCCAAAATACTCCGATATGGCCCCGTCATACCTACATCGCACTGGAATGCTGTGCCAAGTGGTAGAATCTGCTCATCGGCTGTTGGGACATGCGTATGCGTCCCCAAAATAGCACTTACCCTGCCATCAAGATACCAACCCATTGCCTGCTTGTCGCTCGTCGCCTCAGCATGCATGTCGACAAAGCGTATCTTCACCTCCGCTGGAATCTCATCGAGCACCCGGTCTATCGCTTCAAATGGACAGTTCACCGGCCGCATGAACACCCGTCCCATCAAACTCACTACCGCTACAGAAACCCCTGCCTTCGACTGCACCACACAGTAAGTCTTACCCGGTGCCTTCGCAGGAAAATTCGCGGGCTTTATTATGTTGGCCCGCTTCATCAATACATCTTGGATCTCACGCTTCTTGTAAATGTGATCCCCCAGCGTTATCGCATCAATTCCCGCAGCAACTAACTGATCATATTGCTTTACCAATAATCCAGTTCCGTCCGCAGCATTCTCAGCATTTGCAATCAGAAAGTCCCCACCCTGTGTTCGCAACCCCTCAACCATCGAACACACCGCCTGCATCCCCGGCTTGCCAACAATATCACCAATAAAAACAAGACGGAATGCCTTCGGTGATTTTGGAGGTAACTCTTGCATCTTTTCCGTCTTTGAATCTAAATCTCAACGCTTTCCAAACAATTTCGCTGTCCACTAAACCGAAGCGACGCCCCAATATAGCGTTTCGTTCCCTAACAGTGGCACAGCAGAATCGTTTGTTCCAAGCCGTTTCTGAATAAAACACATCGATCGCCCTATGGCTAATCCGATGGTTTATCAGTGGACTTCTCTGATGAACTTGATTTATCCACCGTAAAATCATCACCAACACGGGTCGAGAAAGAACCACCGTAATCCATAGTCTGCTCAAAGCTCGGCGTCGATCGTTGCCCCGCACCGCTTCCCCCAAGCCCCTTTTCAGCAGGCAAAATCTTCGTCTCTCCCGAAAGAGTGCCTTGCCCGCCAGATCCCGATGATCCCCTCAGCTTCGAATCGGATCTTCCTAGCTCCCCCTTTCCACCATCACCCACTACACTCGCCCCTCGCTCGTAGCGACTCCACCAAGCATCTGCATCTTGTATGGTCCACTGGTCGCTCGCAGCTAAGCGATGTAGCAAATTGGCAAGATCACGCGCCGTCTGCGGACGTTTGGCACGGTTCTTCTCTAAACAAGCCATAATAGCGTACTCTAAATCCTCAGACACGCGACGACCACATCGTACCGACGGACTTACCGGAATCGCATCAACATGCTGCTGACACAAATCCCCGAATGAGGAAGCTTGAAAAACCGGCGAACCAGTTAACAGGAAATACCCCACGGCCCCGACCGCATAGAGGTCGCTTCGGGCATCGACCAAATCTGGTGTCTGAATCGATTCAGGTGACATGTATAGCGGTGTGCCAGCCATTCCTTCGCTACCCTTGCCACGCTTTGCTTCATCTACCGCTCGAACCAATCCGAAGTCGAGAAGCTTTACGAAGTCAGGAATACCACCGCGCCGATTCAACATCACATTGGCAGGTTTGATGTCTCGGTGTACCAATCCCATCGAATGCGCTTCAAACAACGAACTGCACAATTGATCCAAAATCTTTGCCACCCGACCATCCGTCAATGGACCAAAACGATCAATTAAATCCTGAAGATTGATGCCGTCAAGATACTCCATCGCATAATAAAAAACGCCCTCTGGCGTCCTGCCATAGTCGTAAATCGCAATTGTATGCGGATTGTTCAGATTGCAGGTAATCTGCACCTCTTGCTCAAAACGACTAATCGATGTTTCATTGACTCGATCAACGTTTAATAGTTTGATGGCACTCTGACGACGTAACATCGAGTGATGACCTCGATACACCGTTCCCATCGCCCCCTCACCCAACTTCTCCTCCAGCCGATATTGGCCCAATTGCTTGGCTTCCACGGCCGCCTGCCTCGCCTCCCGTTGCAATCGAGTCACAATCAATGTGAAGATGAAAATCGCAAGTGCACTTAAACTCAACAAGCCAAACATTGTGTAGAAAGCACGTCGCAAGATATTCAACGGTTCGAATGCCTCGTCGTAATCGATTTCTGTCACTAAGCCAAAATCATACTGCTCGAGCCACGTCCAAACCCCTACTACAGGTACCCCCCGGTAATCCCGGTAACCAGCAATATCCATCCCATCACGTCTTTCCATCAACTCTTCGGCCGCCTTGGTGTAACCCAATTCCGAACGGCGTAACTTTGGACGAAATCCCTTTGTCATGTCCCCACCAGGATCACGCAATTGCACCTGCAAAATCGACTCCGCTCCCTCGCGATCTTGCAATACCCCCAGCAATATCAATGCGTCATCAAAACGACTATTCGAGACCATTAACCCCGCGCGATCTACCGCGTATGTCTCGCCCGATCGCCCCATTCGCCCCAACTGAACCAGTCGTGTGAACTCCCGCTCCGGACGTATTCGCAACGACAGCGCGGCGATGACTTGCAAATCACCGTTATAAACTGGAACACTGACGAACATAGTTGGCACACCACTATGAAACACCCCCAACTTATCGCTCAATGGAATCGAACTTGCAAAAGGTGGCGAAACTATATTGCGATTATCAAATACCTGGGAAAGCTCCCTCTCCCACTCCACGGCCTTCTGCCCAAGCAACATCGAATGACTTGAAGCAATCACCTGATGCTTCGCATCCGTTATCATGAACCCAGCAAACTCGTAGTTTGCTAAAGTCGGTGCCACAACTTGCCCAATCTCTTTCTGCAACTCTGCCTCCGTCATCCCTGGAGCGGTCCTTGTCACAGCCTCCGCTCCCGCACCTGGCGTCGCTAACACACCTGAATTGGCCGAAGCCCCACTGTGCGAAGCAACCAACCGCTCAACGTGCTCTCGAAAGCTAGAGTTATTTGCCAAAGTTCTCGCACTGGTCTCTTGCTGTGACAACCACTTCAATACCATCGCTTTCTCAACATCCAACAAAGTCGTCAACTGCGACTTCAAGTTGGATTCCATGGTGATGCGAATACTGCGAGTGATCAAATACCCAATTAACGACAACAGCAACACCGCAAGAATCGGCCAAAGCCACAACTGCCTTCGCAGAATCAATC
>JBEICB010000060.1:0-24506 GCA_040373655.1 Pirellula sp.
AGCGAGCCGTCCATCATGACGGACGTGAAACCGTTTTCAATTGCGGAGAGGCAAGTCTCTGGAGAGTTTCCGTGGTCTTGGTGCATCACGACGGGGATGCTTGGATAGAGCTCAACAGCGGCGAGCATCAAGTGTCGCAAGTACGCATCTTGGGAATAAGCCCGAGCACCGCGCGATGCTTGGATGATCACTGGGGAATTGGTTTCTTTAGCCGCTTCCATGATCGACTGGATCTGCTCCATGTTGTTGACATTGAAGGCTGCGACGCCGTAGTTGTTTTCTGCGGCGTGATCAAGAACTTTACGGAGAGGTACCAAGGCCATGAGTGGGCACTCCAAATGTAGAAGATGGAAATTCAGATAAAGGATAATTGCGTGCGAGAAAGTTACTGGGATTTGTCAGGTTATGAATCCCCAGCCGATCTACCCGGATTATCGGAAATTCCACCCGTTCTACAATGCGAATTCCGAACTGCGGCATTCGAATTGTGGATTCCAACAGAATGATTTCTGGCATTCGTTATCGAAGTAACACAACAGAATATGCGTTAAGATACGCTGTTGCATAAGGCAGGAGTTATTTTGTCTAGTGAATTGAAAGCACTGAGTCGAACACTATGGACGAGGAATACAGGATGCCCAAACTATCGGTGACGAAGCTCTCGCCGGTGGATCATTACTTGGCAGGTAGTTGGGAGGCTTTGGGTGCTGGAGCACCGGTTCTCGTCGCACTCGCTCAGTTGTGCAGTCAAGCCATGGTGGATGGGGTTGCCGCTAAGCTGGCTTCAGTGGAAGGAATGATGCCCGAAGCAAAAGCGATTCTGTTTGCGGCTCGTGGTCGAGGAGTGATTGAAGTGCGCGGGGTGAATACGGCTTTTGACCCTGCGGCGCGGATGTTAGCGGTGTATGTTGAGATCGACGAGACGCAGACAATCGCATTTCGGGATCCGAACGAGCCGGAGGTCACGGTAAGATTTTTAGAGGGATTTCGGCAGCTTTGTGCATTAGGTTTGGTGATGCACCATTTGCATCGCGATTTTTCGCTGTCCACTGCGGGGTTTGAGCTTGCGAAAGTAATTCGACGGGAAGATGTGCTAGCTTGGTTAGAAAAAGGGTCCGAGTTTGGGTTACACGACTAAGGAATGTCTGCGTAGTTTCAATGGGCAACTAGGATCAGGGAGGAAAATTCGTGACGAGTAAGAAGCAGACGCAAGGGGAGTTAGCTTCGGCTAGAAACAAATTCACTTCTTGGGTTGTCTGGATATTGGGCGGCTTTTTCATCATTCTGTTCATAGGAGGGGGCACGTTTCGATGGTTAACGGGTGCTGTGGATCATTCGACAGAAGCTTTGAAGTCCGTTGGAGTTGAACAAGGGCTAAGCGAGCATCCGTTGGATACCGTTTTGCAACGAGCTCGTGAGTCTTTGGAGTTTCATCGCCGCGAGCATCGGGATTATCGAGCGACGGTGGTCAAGCAGGAGCGGATTGGCAAGCAGTTGTCAGATGTAGTGCGGATGGCATTGAAGTTGCGGTACAGAGAGGCATCGACAGATGCTTCGGTTCGACCTGTAGATGTTTACTTGAAGTTTCTCGAACCGAAGGGGCAAGCTGGTCGAGAGGTGATTTGGTCGCAGGGGTTGAATGAGAATCTTATGCGAGTGCATGAAGCTGGGTTTCTAAATGTGGCGACAGTGGAGTTGGCTCCTACGAGTCGATTGGCGATGATTGGAAACCGTTATCCGATCAGTGATATAGGCATCGAGAAGTTACTTGAAAAATTATTGGATCGAGGCGAGCGAGATCGGATGTTTGCAGGCTGTGAAGTGAAGATCGAAGAAGGTGTTCAGGTTGCTGGGAGGATTTGTACTCGGATTGAGGTATTACATCGTGAAAAGGAACTCGAAGTTACAGGGGGGATTCACAAGTTTGATTTCCATCGCGCAGTGATTGACTTGGATGTAGAATTGGGGATACCGATTCATTACGCTAGTTACCTTTGGCCTTTGGAGGGACAGGATGATTTGGTCTTGGACGAAGAGTTCACGTATGAAGATTTGGAGTTCAACGTCGGATTTACCGATGAAGATTTTGATCCAGAGAATCCGGCCTACAATTATCCTTGATCTACAGATGAAAACTCTCGTTGTTTAAGTTGTTACTTTATTGTGTTTTTCAATGGACTGCTTGGGGTAGTCAATTGGAGTTGAAGCGATGCCCGATTCGTTGCAGTTCATGGATTGTCCGCATTGTTCCAAGCGGGTTCGAACGAATGCGGAGAGATGCCATCGTTGCGGTAAGTCACCACATGATGTCGATGATTCCACTGGCATTGAGGTACCCCGTTCCGACATAGGGGGGCGTTCGGTATTTGGGAGGCGGAAAACCAGGCGGGGGCTATCGAGGGATAAGTCTATTGATTCCCAGGAACATCATGCTTCGGACATGGGTGGATACGATACTCAAGCGGATGATTTTGATTATGAAGCGTTTCTCGAGTCAGAGTTTGGCAGAGGGAATCGGTCAGTAAAGCGGCCTTGGTGGTGGTACGTAGCTTGGGCTGTCCTTGCTGTTCTGGTGATTGTTTTGGTGATGGATGCCTTGCAATTGGCACCTCAGTCCCAGCGGTAAGGAGTGATATCTCCTTCACATTTGCGTAGATGGTGATTAGCCCCCCCCTTTTTTGGGGGGTAAGGAGAAGTGGATTGGGGTGGAGGTTTTGGAGGGAAGGCAATTCGCCGTAAGTATTTTTTCTAACTTAACCTTGCATGGATATTTCGTCAGCAAGTTTCTATTGTTACAGTATCGAGGTCTCACAAACGGGGTCGGTAGTGACAACGGGCGTTCTCTGCCGATCTTGTGGGATACACCCTGCGTGCCAAAGATCGGGCGTTCCTAGGCATTGCAGGGTGCTTTTTTGCGCTGAACGTCCGTTTGCGAGATGCCCAAACGCTTCATCTTTTTGTAGAGCGTGGTGCGATTTATACCTAGTCGATCGGCTGTAGTGTTTCGATTCCAGTCGTATTGCGTGAGCGCATCGATGAGGATTTGTCTTTCGGGGATCGCGAGTGCGTCGTCGAGATCACGGAACGATTCGGACCTTCGTTGGGTTGTCGCGGGGGCGTCTAGTCGTGCTGGGGGGGCTGTGTGATGTGGATGGAATTCTAAGTATTCCGTCGCGTCTGCGAGTGGTCGCGGCGATGTTGTTGCCGTGGTAGTGCGTGTGTTTTGAAGTATACGGTGAAGGGTTTGAGCATCTAGGAAATTAGATCGTGTGATTGCCACAGCTCGGTAGAGAGTGTTTTCGAGTTCGCGGATATTGCCGGGCCATGGATGTTCCATCAGTACCCGCATCGCTTGTGTGCAGAGGCCATGAATGTCTTTTTCGAACATCTTATTTGCCTGATGGAGGAAGTGGGTGGCTAGATTCGGTAAATCGCCGATGCGGTTGCGCAGCGGTGGTAGTTCGATGGGTACAACATGAATTCGATAATACAAATCTTCCCGAAAGCGACCTTGGGCAACTGCGAGGTCGAGTCGTTCATTGGTAGCGAAGAGGAAGCGGGTGTCGACATGAAAGGTTTCATTACTTCCGACTGGTTCCAGGGTACGGTCTTGCAGTACCCGCAATAATTTCACTTGCATTGCCATGGAAGCGGTCCCAATTTCGTCCAGGAACAATGACCCACCTTGAGCAGCTCGGATTTTTCCAGGCCGGTCCCAATGTGCGCCTGTAAATGCGCCAGCAACATGACCGAATAACTCGCTTTCAAGTAAGTGTTCTTGAATGGCACCGCAAGCGAGTTCTACAAAAGGGCCGTGTTGGCGACGGGAACGGGAGTGGATGCATTTGGCGAGTTTGCTTTTGCCAGTACCGTTTTCGCCGAGGATTAGTACGCTGACATTTGCTTCGGTCACTGCTTCGAGAATTTCGAAGAGTTCATGCATTTGGGGGCTTGAGCCCAGCCACCCAAGTGATTCTAGCCAATCTTGGGTTGATAAGTGTTCGGAATCAGTAACGCGCTGAGTTGATGTTGGATTGCGAGTCAACTCGGGTACTGTATTGAGTTTAGCATTGAGAGTGGATTCACGAAGCGAAACGCGATGTTCGCGCAGCGTTCGTTCGAGAACCTCTAAGAGATGTGCGTCTTTCCAAGGCTTTCGAAGAAAACCTTGTGCTCCGGCGTCGAAGGCTTGGATTTCCTCTTGTGGGGTAGCAAATCCAGACATCGCAATACAGCAGCAGTTCGGTTGCAGGGTCTTCGCCGCTCGAAGGACTTCCAGTCCACAACCTTGATCCATTCTCAAGTCGCATAAGACCGCATCGAAATGATCTCGCACGAGGAATTCTGTCGCTTGTTTCGATCCGTTTGCGGCTTGTACGATCAGTCCGAGGTCCTCGAGCCAAAGTTGTGTTGATTCGAGCAACAGGGAATCGTCGTCAACGAGGAGAAGTTGAATCGTGTCGACAGTTTTGTGGTTAGTTAGTTTTGAGGCATGGCGATGGCGAAGAGTTTGGGATTTCTTGGACATGCTTTGCTCGATGCTTGTGGGGGGAATTGGTGGAATCTTTGGAATTGCGTTTGAAGATTCGGAACTCTCGAGCGAACCCTAGGTTGTAAAAATGCAACAGGTTGCGGTTTTCGGTGTTGCTTTTGGACAACGTCTCGAATTCTTCGTGTATTTTGCCCGTAAAGTCCTCCTAATCCCTTCAATCGATTCTTGTATGTATGCATCCTTGAATTCCTTGAGTTATGGTTACAGTCTCCGCACCGAAACCACCAGTTACCGAAGTGAGCTCACGAAGTGATGAAAACCGTGACACCGAAAGCAAAGCCGTCTAAGATTTGGTTACCGAATTTCTGGCCGTCGACCTCTGGGTCGTCCGCTCCGGCCTCGGCTTGGTTGTCCGGATTACTGGGGTGTTTGGTTGCCTGTTTGTTGCCGCTATTTTTGATTCTCGTATCGCTGACGGTAGATTTGCTCATAAGAGAGCACGATCGGGTCGAGCGAGAGGGGATAGGTGAGAGTGTCGCGGTACGATTGCTCAGCCCGTTTCGATCAGTAGCAGAGCGGCTTGGCGACACCTTTGGAGTACCGGATCCGCAGCAGCCGATCGTTTTGATTGCGTTGATGGGAGTTGTCGCGTTACTTGCAATTGTGCTACGGACATTTCTTCATCGGATTTCGGTTTCGGCGGCGGTGGAGACTGAGCAGCAATTGCACGAGCGATTGTTTCATCACTCGAATGTTCTTGCGACAGAACGTGGGTTGTCTGCACAGGGGGCAATGCTTAAAGCTTTTCGCGAGACACATTTGCCCGGTATTCGAAACGCGATTGCACAATGGCTTGAGGCATTCCCAAAACATGCACTGCATTTGGTATTGCTCATTTTATTGGCTTCAACGATTCACCCTTGGTTGACAGTTGCGGCACTGATCGCGGGACTGATTGTAAGGACCATCTATCTGCTTCAGGTTCAATCGTTTCAGAGTACACACTGGATGTACAAGCAACGGTTGTTGCAAAGCAGTCAGCAGCTTGGGACATTAGCACAAGATGCTCCCTTGCTTGCAACAATCCACAACTCTTCCGAGACCTTGGAGAGCTTTCGCGCGAATCTTTTGAATTACCGCGTTGCGGGGCAGTCTTTTTTAGGTGGGGAGAAATCGCGTTGGCCTTGGGTGGCATTAACGACTGTATTTCTCGGGGCCTTCTTAATCTCGCTGCTTGCATTAGGGATGCTCGATCCTCGCAAACATCTGTCGCTTGGATTAGCAGTTCTTTGGGGTACTTCGGTCGCATGCGCGATCCTGGCGGCTTTCAGACTGCGATTGGGTTGGTTATCTGTCCGGCGATCGCTCCCGCTACTCAATGAGGTACACGATTACTTGGCGATTCGCCCGAGTTCCTCGATAGGAACGAACAAGCGACTTGCGAGTGTTTTAGCACAGGGAATTCAAGTTGAGCATGTGACGTTGCAGGCTAGCGATCAGCAGAAGCTTTTAGAGGACGTATCGTTGCATTTCAAACCAGGGCAGCTAATCGCAGTGCTGTCACCGGATCCTTTTTTGGCAAAAGCGTTGGTGGAGATGGTGTTGGGATTTGGGCAGCCGACGAGTGGTCGATTGTTATTTGATGCGATTGATTCCAAGGATCTTTCTACCGATGCGATTCGAGACGCATCGTTGTGGGTAGCAGCAAATGGCCCGTTAGTCTCTGGGACAATTGAAGACAACTTGTGGCTAGGTTCGTCGCGCGATGCGACGGTAGATTTGCGTGAAGTCACGGACAAAGCGAGGGTCAGCGAAGCGATTTTTAATTTGCCAGACGGATTGCAAACGTTGGTTTCAACCAAAGAAGAACGCCTCTCTGCCGACTTGCTTTTCCGGCTAGGGATTGCGCGAGGGTTTCTAAAAAAGCCGAGTTTGGTAGTTGCAGAGGAACCACTTCCGAGTCAATCGACGGCCGAGTTGGATACGACTCGTGCCCTTTTGGAGCTTAGGAATCAAAAACGGATCGTTTTGGTATTACCCAATCGAATCTCGACATTGCGTGCAGCAGACCAAGTTGTTGTGCTGTATCATCGAGGCGTAGCTGATGTGGGTACGCACGCGGAACTGTTAGAGCGAAGCGAACTATATCGGCATTGGAACTACATGCACTTTGCGCCTCGGCCACAGTGATTCCTTTCCCAAGTTTGCCAAACTGCTTGCACTATGTCATTTCTCCGTTCCGTATCGAAGTTCGGTCGTGGTTGTACGTTTTCTGCTCTAACTTTCTGCGTGATTGCATTGGGATTTTGCAGTGGATCGCTCCGGGCGCAGTTTCCGAAAGAGGCCTTTGACTCGCTTGATGAAGGCCAAATAGTGCCGTTGGACGGCACGCAGCGATTGTCAACGACATCGGACATCGCATCGGATCTCGTGGAGGGAGTTGATCGATTTTTGCTCAAGCAGATCGCAGCTTCGGTCTCGCAGCGTAAGGAACTCTGGCCGACTCCACCTAAGGAAGGCCTTTCGAATAGCGAGTTGATAGCTGCATACCTCGATGCGATCCAAGGGTTACGAAGTGATTACGGGAGGCGGATTGGGTTAGTCGATGTTAGGAAGGAGCCCACGGAGTGGGTACGGGAGTCAGCATTAACACCAGTGACGCTTGAAAGGGGTTTTGAGTCGGGGACAGTCGTTAACATGATCAGCGCGCTCGATGATGGCGTACGGATTGAGAAGGTGCGTTGGTCGGTGTTGGATGGGTGGGATGGTTGTGGATTGTTGCTGATCCCCAAGGAGGTTCGATTTGGAGCTGTATTGATACCCGATGCAGGACAAACGCCGGAGCAATTGTGTGGAGCGGGTCCGGATGCAAGTAGCGATGGATTAGTCTTGGCGAAAGCGGGCGGCTTGGTAGTTATTCCCCAGGTCGCTAGTCGGCATCGGGAGGCTAGGTCGGGGCGTGCGATTATGACAGACCAAGAGTTTTTATACCGGTCTGCATTCATTCTTGGGCGCCATTTGCTTGGTTATCATGTGCAGCAAAATCAAAGTGCGATCGACTTGCTCAGCAAGGTGGTTGGGGATCGTCCGATTATTGTCGCTGGTTGGGGCGAGGGGGGCTGGATTGCTTTAGCAACCGGTGCGATTGACACGCGTGTGGATCATACGCTGGTTTCTGGGCACTTCGGGGCTCGCGAGAGTGTGTGGCAAGAACCAATACATCGAAATGTGCATGGTTTACTCAAGGGTTACGGCGATGCGCAGTTGGCAGCATTGATCGCACCGAGGAATCTATGGATTGATTCGATACGTGGCCCGACGGTGACGATCGGAGGTGACGGTGGGGCGCCGGGAGTTCTGACTGGGCCTTCGATGGAGGAGAGTCGGAAGGAAATGGATATCGCAGCAGGGCTGTTGAAACCTTGGGGAATCGAATCGAATTTGCATTGGATAGGAGAAGGTGATTCGCCGCGAGTGGGGCAGATCAGTGACCGTGCAGCAAGTGAATTTTTAACGGTCTTGCTTGGTGAGTCTCGGACGGTTGAGGAGATTCATAAAGATCGTAAAGTGGCGGGCGACGCAGGATGGAGTTCGCGCGTTCCGGCGAGTGAAGATCGCGGCGAGTGGCTAAAGCGTTTGGATCGATGGCAGCAGCGCACATTGGATTTGATTCAGTACGAGCGCGATGCACATTGGAAGGGCCTAGATACTTCGAGTATGGAGAAGTTTCAAACCACTGTTGAGCCTTATCGCAAAGAGTTTCGCGAGGAGGTGATCGGGGCATGGGATCTAGAGAAGTTGGATCCCAAGCCTAGGACGAGGTTGGTTTATGAACGAGAAAAGTATCGTGGTTATGAAGTTGTCTTGGACGTCTACGAGGACGTGATTACGTATGGAGTATTGCTAGTCCCAAAATCCAATGAGCCGATTGCTAAGCGACCTTGCGTTGTCTTTCAGCATGGATTGGAGGGGCGACCGACCGATACGATAGTAAAGGATCATCCGGCGTACCATGATGTCTCTGCGAGGTTAGCAGAACAAGGATATGTCGTGTTTGCACCGCAGAATTTGTACTTGTTCACCGATCGTTTTCGCACTTTGCAGAGAAAGAGTAATTTGTTGGGCAAGACGTTGTTTTCCACCATCATTGCTCAGCATGAGCAGTTGGTTCGGTGGCTAGCTGCTAGGCCGGAGGTTGATCCGAACAGGATAGCGTTTTACGGGTTGTCGTATGGTGGAAAGAGTGCGATGCGGATTCCCGCGTTGGTGCCAGAGTATTGTTTGTCGATTTGTTCTGCGGATTTTAACGATTGGGTTTGGAAGAACGCCAGCACTTCGTCCCCGTATAGTTATGTTTGGACGATGGAATATGAGATCTTTGAGTTCGATCTTGGGCGCAAGTTCAATTATGCTGAGATGGCGACCTTGATTGCTCCGCGGCCTTTTATGGTGGAGCGTGGGCATGATGATGGGGTAGCTCCAGACGAACGGGTAGGTCTAGAGTTTGCGAAGGTGCGTCGCATGTATGCTTCTCGCCTTGGAATACCCGAACGTACGGAGATTGAATGGTTCAAGGGACCTCATACGATTCACGGTGTGGGGACTTTTGAGTTTTTGAAGAAGCATCTTCAGCCGGAGTGGATGGCAGGTCCATAGGAGAGGGGCGATACGATGATCCAGCAAAGACTTACGGGTGTTGTTTTCGTTGTTTTTTGTTGGATGACTTTCGGGCACTTGAGAGGGCAGGTTCCACCGAATCTACCAACTTTGTCTCCACCGCAGCAGCAGTCGACACTTAGTAATGCGGCTGCTAGTCAGCAGTCAGTTCGAGTGCCGCAGGAAAATTCTTCGGTGGATCCGCGGTTGGAGCAAGTTCCTGAGGTACTGCGTCCATGGATACCTTGGGTGTTGTGGGACGAAGGTGTATGGCAATCGCCACCGACTTACCGCAACGGGAATGAACGAATAGCGCATTGGGTATCTAAAGTCCAGATTGATGTGGATGAGAGGTCGGGAAGTTGGAAGATGCCCGTCAGAGTGTTTCATGACTCTTGGATTCCGCTTCCCGGGGGGCTGGAGTATTGGCCGACGGAGGTGACTGCGGACGGCAAGGCCTTAGTTGTGACCGAGCATGGTGGTGAGCCAGCGGTGAAGTTGCCGGCAGGTACTTATGAGATCTTGGGTAAGTGGCGGTGGAAGAGCATTCCGCAAAAGTTGCGGATTCCTCGTTCGATAGGATGGGTTGAGTTGCGTTTGCGTGGGGAGAATATACCGGCTCCGACATGGGACGCGCAGAGTGATCTTTGGTTCAATCGCGCAACGTTGGACGCAGAGCAGAAGGATCAGTATTCCTTTCAGGTATATCGATTATTTGAGGATGGGGCACCGATTTGGTTACGTACTTCGATTGAGGTAACAGCGACGGGTAAGAGTCGCGAAGAGGATTTTGGGTTCGTGTTACCTCAGGGTTGGCAGCTTTCCTACGTGACGAGTTCGATTCCAGTAGCAGTAGATGAAACGGGGCGTTTGAAGGCTCAAGTAAGGGCTGGGAATTGGACGATTCGGCTTGATGCATTTCGCACTGAGGATGTGAAAGAGTTGTCGTATGCTTTTGGTAATTCACCAGCAAAGTCATCGGAGTTGATTGCTTTACGAGGTGCGCCGAATTTGCGATCGATCGAACTGCAAGGGGTCACACCGGTTGATGTACAGATGACGCAGTTCCCACAGGCTTGGCGTGACTTATCGGTTTTTGAATGGAAGACTGCTAATCCTGCGGCTTTGGTTGAAAAATCGCGTGGTGTTGGGTTGGAGAGTCCGAATCAATTGCATATTTCGAGAGTGTTTTGGCTCGATGATGATGGGACGGGGGTGACCTACTCAGACCAGTTGGAAGGGGAGCCCAAGCAGATCACACGGCTCGATGTTTCGCCGAATCATCAACTTGGTGTTGCTCGAGTTGATGGTGTACGCCAGCTGATCACGGAGAATCCAGTAACAGGTTCGCCCGGATTTGAGCTACGGACACGCAAGCCAGAAATTGAAGCGATTGGCAGGATGGAGGTGGTGAATTCGATACCAGCGACGGGTTGGCAGGTAGGAGCAAAGGAGTTAGAAGCTTTGTTTTATTTACCGCCGGGCTGGCGCATGCTGGCTCTGTTCGGACCCGATCGTGTTGAAGGCGATTGGGTAACCGCTTGGACTTTACTGGACTTGTTTTTACTGCTGGTGTTATCGCTAGCTGTATTGCGACTGTACGGTTGGTTACCTGCATTGATTGCTTTAGGTGCATTTGCATTGTCGTATCATGAGCCTGGTTCGCCGAGATGGACATGGTTCTTGCTATTAATACCAGTGGCGTTGATACGTGTCGTCGCCTCGAATCGCGGCAAGCAGTGGCTTGTGGTTTGGCGCAATTTAGCTCTAGCGATTTTGTTGCTCAATTTATTGCCGTTTATGGCGGGACAGATCCAGAATGCGATCTATCCGCAACTTGAGCCAAGCAGTATTCCATTCCGTACGCGAACCTTGTTCCAGTGGATGGATCAGACTTCGAATTCTCGTACGGATTTGATCGAATTCTATGGACAAAGTTATTCGCGAAGCATTGAACCAGAGAGGGTAGCAGGTCGGGGGAGCCCTAGGGTTTTGGGGGGATCGTCGGAGTTTTTTAGCCTCGAGTCTGAGAGGTTACCGAACGATGGAGCGAAAGGGCAAGTTGTCCCGCAAGTCGCGAATATGCAATATGATCCGAAGACGAATATTCAGACGGGTGTAGCGAAGCCGCAGTGGGTTGGAAATGTGATTCGTTGTTACTGGGATGGCCCTGTCGCGCAAGAAGAGATCATTCGGCCCGTGCTATTGACTTGTAACCAACATCGATTGCTTACGGTGGTTCGACTTGGTTTGCTTTTGGGATTGCTTTACTTGCTTTTGACAGGTGGAGGATTCTCTGAATCTGCAGGTGGTGTGCCTGGTTTGCGCGGTATGTTTGGATCGCTTGGGGCAAATGAGGGGAAGATAGGCAAAGGTGCGGACGGAAGTGTATTAAAGGGAATCAGTTGGGTGGTGCTTGGGTCTGGTTTGTGTTTAGCGAGTGGATCTCGGTTGCATGCGCAGGATACTCAATCACCTAGCCCGGATGCAGCGACTTTGGAATTGCTGAAAAAGAGAATGGAAGTTGGCAGCGATGCGTTTCCACATGCGGCTGACTTGACGCTGATGTCGTTGAAGTTGGAAACGCAAGAGCCAGCAAATAGTGAGCAGCAAGTTGGAAACATCGATCGACTTTCATGGCAAGGGACTGTCCATGCGATGCGGGAGGTCGCGATACCTTTGCCTGGAAAACTACCGAGTTGGTTTCCACAAAAGGTGCTACTTGATGGTACGGATGCGATTGTTTCGCAGCGAGAGGATGGGTATTTGTGGATACTGGTTCCGGAGGGGATTCACCGGATAGAAGTAAGTGGTCGGGTGATAGAGTCAGCGGAATGGACTTTGAGTTTTCTGTTGACGCCTAGAGTTTTAGAGATCGATGCGAACGATTGGAGCTGGACTGGTGTTAATTCAGAAGGTAAGCCTGAGAGCCAAGTGATTTTTGCGAGAAAGAAGCAGGTCGGGGATGGGCAGGCTAATTATGACCAGCGGAATTATCGAGCGGTTTTTTTGGTGGAGCGAAGGCTTGAGATTGGTTTGGATTGGAAAGTCCAAACGACGGTACGGCGATTAAGTCGAACAGGTAAAGCGGTCTCGCTCAATGTCCCATTGCTGGCAGGGGAGCAAGTGGTCGCGAGTGGTTTAACGACACGGGATGGAAATGTGGAATTGAATTTCGGCGCGGAAGATCAGCAGTTCAGCTGGAATTCCGAGTTACCAGTTGCTGCCTCTCTGAACTTGCAAGCATTGCAGGTACAGGGGGGGGCATCGGGGAATGCAGGGAACGGTAATGCAGGGAACGGTAATGCAGGGAACGGTAATGCAGCGAGCGGTAATGCAGGGAATATTGTCGAGCGATGGCGTGTGGAGTCTTCGCCGGTTTGGAGTATGCAGTGGAGTGGATTAGAACCGATCTTTGATCAGCAAAGTTTGAATTTGGTACCTGTTTGGTATCCTTGGCCCGGGGAACAAGTCAACTTGCGTTGGACTCGCCCGGTGGCGGTGCCGGGTAAGTTGCTGACCATCCAGGGGCTCGTGCACGAGATGGAGCTAGGGTATCGACAACGGCAGTCTAGTTTATGGTTTGAGATTGAATCGAGTTTAGGTGGGGAGCAGAAGATTCAGTTGCCTGCGGGATCGACCGTGACTTCGATCGAGGTCGGTAGCAAAGCGATTCCGATTCGCAGACAGGATGATGCTTGTTTGATCAACTTACAGCCTGGCTCGCAGCGCGTACAAATTATGTGGAATAACGACGAGCCACTGACGAGTAGTGTTGAGCTTTCTCATGTCGTGATGCCCGATGAGGTCGCGAATGTCAGGTCGGTGATGCGAGTTCCAGCGTCGCGTTGGATATTGTGGGCAAATGGCCCGGTGCGTGGCCCCGCAGTCCGGTTTTGGGTGATCCTGGCAGTGGCGATTGTGGTCGCGCTTGTACTAGGTAGTCGATCGGACTCACCGTTACGCCGTTGGGAGTGGGTCTTGTTGGCGATTGGATTAACACAAGTGTCGGCATTTGCATCTGTCTTGTTTGTCATTTGGTTGTTTTCCATTCCAGCGCGTGAGCGATTGAACATGCGAGGTGTAAGTGCAAACAATCTCAAGTTGTTGCAAGTCGCGCATGTTTTGTTGACGATGGTTGCTTTAGGGGTTCTGATTTCGGTGGTGACGGCAGGATTGTTAGGCACACCGAGGATGTTCATCGTTGGGAACGAGTCGAGCGAATATTCCTTGCAGTGGTTCACACCGATGTCAGGGGTGGAGTTGCCAAAGCCCTGGGTATTCTCGGTTTCGATTTGGTTTTATCGCTTGATGATGTTGCTGTGGGCTCTTTGGCTCGCGAACAGTTTGTTACGATGGTTAATGCAGTGGTGGAGATCGATGGTTCAACCCACGGCAGGTGTTGCGTCTGAGGAAAAGCCTAAGGGGGCTTGAGCAGGCGGTAGCACTCGGTTTTTCAGATAGGACTGTTTCAGACGTTCAAGTATCTAGAGTGTCTGACGATTCGGCTTTTCATGGAGATCGACAATGCGAGAGAATCAGCAATTGCAAAGGGTATTGGCTCGATTGCCAAGGACGCTTCTAGTATTGTGCATGATGAGTATGGTGGTCGTTCGCGATACCTCTAGGGAATTGCAAGCGTGTTGTCCGGTGTATGCGTTGGGTCGAGACATTCGGATTGCCGACCAAAAGATCCTCATCGTTTGGGATCCACAAACGCGTACCGAGCATTTCATTCGGGAGGCCGCTTTTCAGAAACCAAGATTGGCGACCGGTGGCGATTCAGAGGAATCCAAGGCAGGAGGGGATTTTGGATTTCTCGTTCCCTCACCATCGCAGCCGCGCGTCGAAGAGGCGGACAGCAGCGTTTTCGGATGGTTGGAGGAAAAAATCCGTCCGAGGATCGAAGTCAAAGATCGTTGGAAGGTGGATCCATTTCCCTTTTTATTAAGTCCTTTTGCGTTGAGAGCGGCCAAGAAATCGGTGGACAGTGAAGCGATACCTCCGATGTCTGCGGTGAGTGTGTTGGAGCTTAAGAAGGTTGCTGGATATGAAGTTGCCGTGCTCAAGGCTAGCGATGCGCGGGAGTTGACCAAGTGGTTACAGGATAACCAGTATGAAGTGCGACCTAATTTAGAAGAGTGGTCGAAGCCGTACGTTGAAAAAGGTTGGGTAATTACAGCGTTCAAATACGACACAAGCGCGAATCGTACCGAGGTAGGTGGAGTGCGGATGTCCTTTGAAACAGACCGTCCACTGTTTCCTTATCGAGTACCGAAAGATCAGTTTGCGGATGAGGGACGGGGTAACCGATTGCGGGTATTTGTTGCGGGACCTGGGCGCGCGGCTGGAACTTTAGGGGACGGGGGTGAACAGACGGCATGGAATCGCGGTCAGTTGCGATATTCGATGCCGTTGCAAAGTGCTGATTTTTCGCAGGGCCTAGGGCGAGTCCTCCCGTCGGATAGTAAACTCCTCAGCGCTGAAGGTGAAAACGCAGTCGGGAAGGCGAGTGACGCCAAGAAGGGAGAAATGTGGCTGACAGCTTGGGATGATCGGACTTGGCCGTCGAGTGACCAAGATTTATGGTTTGATTTCGACGCGAAAGGAAAACCGCACCAAGAGGTTCAGCGGGTCGTGCGAGATCGCACAATTCCTCTTCCAATTGATGTTTTAGGTGTGTTGGCGATCACTGTTGGAATGTTCGTTCGACGTAAATGGGTTGGGGGTGAGTAGGTCACGTTTGAAGTTCAAAATAGATTGCAATGGTTGTCAAATCAAAGCGAACTGTTTGACTTGGAAGTTGAAATAGTGAAAGACAAAGTCGTTGCGAGTCAGCGACTTTGATAATGGGGTTAAAGGATGAATACTGTGGCAACGCGTTTCTGGCTACTATTGCTGTTGATTGTATGGAGCTCATTTGGAAGGGCTCAAAGTTTTCCAGAGAGCGATGCTTGCGATGAGGGCGAGCTAGGAGGCAAACCTCTCAAGGTGTTTATTTTGGCAGGGCAGTCGAACATGCAAGGCCATGCGCACGTTCGGACTTTGGAGCATCTGTCCATGCAGCCCGAGACAGAGCAGATGCTCGGGAAAATATTGAACTCAGATGGAAGTCCGAGAGTTTATTCCGACGTTTGGATTTCTTATCGGTCGAGCGAAGGTGTCAAGCAAGGAGCGTTAACGACAGGTTTTGGAGCAACCTCCGGGAAGATCGGCCCGGAGTTGACCTTCGGTATCGCGATGTTTGAGTCGTTGCAGGAACCGATTTTGTTGATTAAGGCGGCTTGGGGTGGCAAGAGTTTGCATACCGATTTCCGACCTCCGAGTGCGGGGCCATTTGTGTTTTCAGATGCGCAAAAGACTCAATGGGTAAATCAAAAACGAGAATTGGCCGATTTGTTCGCCGAGAAAGAGGCTGCAACTGGTGTGGCTTACCGAGAGATGATTGAGCATGTTCGATCGGTATTGGGGGATATGGGACAAGTTCATCCGAAATATGATCCGCAACAGGGATTTGTCTTATCAGGATTTGTTTGGTTTCAGGGATGGAACGATATGGTCGATAGCGGCGTTTATCCGAACCGAGATCAACCGGGCGGCTACAACGCATACAGCGAGAATCTTACATGTTTGATTCGAGATGTACGCAAGGATCTTCAGGCACCTGAGTTACCCTTTGTTATTGGTGTGATGGGGGTTGGTGGTCCTACTGCAGAGTATGGTCCGGCGGAGAAGCGGTATGCAAAAATCCATCAAAACTTCCGAGATGCGATGTTCGCACCCACGCAGTTGTCGGAATTCAAAGGGCGTGTGCGTCCAGTGCTCACGGAGCAGTATTGGGATTCCGAGTTGACTCGGCTAAGAGCCAAGGAAGCTGACGCGACTCGACGTGCGAAGGAGCGGGCGAAACAAGAGAGTCTTGATGAAAAGCAAACAAGGGCCTTGGAAACCGAATATCGCGCGGAGGCACTCGATTCTCGAGAGCGCAAGCTATTAGAGGTTGGTGTATCCAATGCGGAATTTCATTACTTGGGCTCTGCGAGAATCTTGGGGCAGATCGGCGAAGGGTTGGCAAAAGAGATGATCGAGTTGCAGTGAATTGCAGTGCATCGCTTGGGCGGTTTCACACGATGCGTCTTTTTGCAAGGTAATAAGTAACCATACTTTTTATCACGATGATCATGGTCGCAGATGAGCAGAGGATTGTGGCGATCATCAGAAGGAATGAGTATTGATCAATATCGAAACGACTGCGACCTTGGGCCGTTTGATAGACCGCAAACAAGATCCAGAGTAGGTGGGCTATTGCAGTTAATCGGACCGCTAAAAGGCCGGTTTTCCAATCTGTGTTACGGACAGCCCATGCTACGAATGAAAGGATTTGGATAGCGTGGAGCGCTGCACCGTGTGGGAACTTAAGTACTCCTTGACCTGTTTGTGGATCGTTCAGGCTCGTCTCGCGATTGGGCCATCGATAAGGTGATGCACCTTGTTCGATTTGGAAGTATCCGAGGTAGGAAATAACAAATCCAATAATGCCAGAAAGAAGTAAGAAGGACATGCCCCAAATTGCTGCAGACTTTGCTGTGGCTGGGACGTTGGATTGAAATTGTCTTGTCCAAGTCCGCCATGTTAATTGGGCGACATACCACATGGCGATGGAAATAAGAAGCAGCATGGCTTGCTCTATCCGCTCATCGAATAGCGTATTGCTGTTGAAGTGGCTTTCCTTGCTTCGCCAGCATTGCATGGTGATGAGGGCAACCTCTGCTACGAGGCTCAGGCACAGTATTTGGCTAAGACGTTGATCGTTTGATTTCGGATTGAGGAGTCGCAGAGTCCAGAGACAAGAGTAGAGGGTGACGCCTGTCGAGATACCGAACAAGATTGCTTTTCGGAAGGAGGTTGGGTCCTCCCATTCCTTTCCGCTTAGCAAGAACGGAATCGTGTGCAGGATGCCGCTGAGGATGAGTATTGCGACGGAAAAACGTTCGACGCGAGACTTGAGTTTGAGGCATTGGAACAAGGAGTCGAGCAAAACAGGGGTCCTTGGAGCATCAGTTGACTGGTGTGGGTGCTTGCAATCAACTTGGAAGTCCCAATTGGTGTGCTTTTTGGTGTACTATATTGGTGCTTTTTGAGTAAGTCTAAATCGTCGAACAGAGCGGTGGCCCGCGAACTCTAATCTCAAGGTTGTTATCGTGAATCTCATCGATCGTCTACGCAGAATGCGAAGAATCTGTATGGATTCGGTTGGTTATCCTAGCCGTTTACTTCTTGCCGGTCGCAAGCATTCTCTAGGGAAGAGTAGAGCTTGGTCAAGTGCGGATTCCAGGGCCAATTGGTTTAGCGCAGCGACTTGGCTTGCTTGTATTGGATTCTGTTGTTTGGCGGTAGCAGGATCCAAGGGATACGTTTCTGCCCAAGATGCTGCCCTATCGAATTGGGCTAACAAGTCGGTAGTGATTGACGGCGTGACATTTACCATTCCAGAGTTTTGTACTTTGGAAAAGGTAACGACGGAGGGGGAGTGCAAGTGGCCGATTGTTGCGTCATTTGCGCCCGATGGATCGTTAGTGGTTGCGGAATCTGTTTGGAACATGCAGGCGAAGGAGACGGTTCAGCAGCAACTGATATCTAGACCTCACCGTTTGGTGCGGTTGCGAGACAACGATGGAGATGGAACTTTTGAGACGAGGCAAGTGATCGCAGATCAGTTGAGTTTCCCAGAGGGAGTTTTGTGTCTAGAGAACGACATTTACGTAACCGCTCCTCCGCAGATCTGGAAATTGACCGATGGGGATGGGGACGGGGTTTGCGAGAAGCGAGAAGTTTGGTTTGATGGGCAGACATTGACGGGTTGCGCGAACGACTTGCACGGCCCATGGCTTGGGCCGGACGGTTGGATTTATTGGTCCAAGAGCGCGTTTGCAGAGCAGACGCATCCGGTGTTACTGGACGGATTGCTTCAGGTTCCAGAAGAGTCGGGAAGGGATTGGGCTGGACTCCTGCGGGGGAAAAAGGCTTGGACCAGTAAAGCCTCGCATTTATATAGGCGCCATCCGAGTGGTGGGCCTATTGATCCGGTGATGACGGGTGGTATGGATAACTTGGTCGATGTCGCTTGGTTGCCAAATGGGGACCGATTCTTTTGTGCGACTTTTTTGCATCATCCTCGCAGCGGATTTCGTGATGGTATTGGATTGGCGACTTATGGAGCGTTGTTTGGAAAGCCACATGCGGTTCTGGATGGGCATCCCCGGACAGGTCCGTTGATGGAACCGACCGTAGAGCTTGGACCTGCTGCACCGGCAGGCTTGATGGCATTAGGCTCTGTGAGCAAGCCTGGTGTGCTGGATCCTAAGTTCGGTGCTTTGGTATGTGCACAGTTCAACCTGCATCAGGTAACTTTACATCCAATTCATCGCGTGGAGGATCAATCGGGATATCGCGCCGAGAGCATTCCGATCTTGCGAACGGAACGGATCGACTTTCATCCTGTGGACGTGATGTTGGATAGCGATGCCTCGTTGCTGATTGTGGATACCGGGGGGTGGTACGATTTGTGTTGCCCTAGTTCCGGGACAGATCAGCGCGTTGCGAATGGTGGGATCTATCGATTGAAGGGACTGACCGAAGAGTGCAGAAGTTTCGCCGAACAGCAAAGGTTGCTTGGCGGATTGATGAAGTTACGTTATGGGCAGGACGAGCAGCAAGGATTCTTAGGGTTCGCAAAGCTTACCAGTCAATCGCTTGAAGAGGAGAGCCAAGGTGATCAAGCTTGGCTCAAGCGACGCATGTTGACCGATATCTCGGATGCGTTCGCGAGATTCGAGGCGCCGGTGCCGAAGGAAGTTCGAGATTCGTACGCCGAAGCGATACTTTGGGGTGTACAGGACAAGGATGAGTCTGTGGCTTTGCTCGCGATGCATATCGCAGCGCTATACCGTATAGAGCAGGGGCGCGAGGTCGCTTCATTGTTGTTGAATGAATCCAATCGCGTCCTGGTACGCGGCGCTGCCGAGTGGTTTGGGCGTATTGGTATTTGTGAAGAGATTCCGCAGTTCCTTGAAAAATTACGTGAGTGTCAGACTGATCGATTAACGCAGCATTCGTTGCTGTATGCACTGATGGAAGGCGCGGAGCCAGAAGCGTTGCGCAAGATGTGGGGCGTTACCCACGACGTTGCGGATCGACTTGCGTTATTGCGGGTGTTTGATGCAAGAGAAGAGATCGAAGAGTTTCATGCCCAAGGATTATGGCAGGTTTTGTTATCTGACAACTCGGATGCAGCTGAGTTTTCTGTTCAGGCAATCGAACGATACCCAAAGATCTATCAAACCGTATTCGCTTTGTTTGAGCAATGGTCGATGATGGATATTGGGGGAATGAATGAAGAGGAGCGAACAAAGCGAGAGCGACAAGAAGGGATTCTTGCGCAATTGTTAGCGCGATGGTCAGACCGGGCGGAAGTGCAGGAGTGGATTAGCAACCGTTTGCGTTCTCCTCGCTCCCATCGGAAATTTTTGAGCGAGTTGTTGCGAGCGATGCAGTCCAAGCCCTTGCCGCAAGCCTGGATGTTGCCCATTGGGCAGTGGATAGGGAACAGTGATCCGCAGGAACAGGCCATGTTGCGAAGTGTTTTGCGGGGGGTGAAATGGAATGGAGATACAGGGCCGTTTTCTCATGTCGTCATAACATTGCTACAGCAACGTGCTACGTCCGGAAGTATTACGGAAAAGGAAGTATTGGAGTGGCTTTCCATGTTACCCAGGGGGACGCAAGTTCCTTCGGAGTGGGAGGCCATGGTGCTGAAGGTAATCGCGAGGAGTTTGGAACAAGAGTTGAAATCAAACGAGGAGCAGTCATCCGACTTGCAGGCAAAGGAAGTGGCCGATCTCGCTTGGGATGTCCTACCGAAGCTGACGCTAGCAGGTGGCGATGGACGTGCAAGACTGTCTAGTTTGGTTCCAAGCGTTGGAGTGGTTCAATTACCGAGGATCTTGGAAGCCTATCTCCGGGGGGCGACGACCGAGGATGAGATGGAGTTGCTAATACTCTTGGATAAGACTCCGGTAGCAAGGTCTTTGTCTCTTGAGCCGACCCTTTCCTTGTTAAAGGCATTGGGTAGGTCGAGTCAGGATGATTGGAAGGTAGCGTTCGCCAGATGGCAACAACCGCAGGAGGATGTTCGGCAGGGAGTGGAGACTTGGTTTACCAAGTTGAAGGAGGGTGATCCTCGACGCGGGTATCAGGTGTTCCGTTCAACGAAGGCGGCTTGTAGTGCATGTCATCAGGTCGGTTATGTCGGTGGGAATGTAGGTCCGAATTTGAGTAAGATTGGGCAATCTCGTTCCCGGCGGGACCTACTTGAAGCGATCCTTTATCCTAGTGCGAGACTAGAGCAATCGTATCAAGGGATCAAAGTACAGACCTTAGAAGGTGAAGTGGTTCAGGGGTTAGTGGCTGCAGAAACACCGACTACGATTGAACTGCAAGTTTCTGCGGATAGTCGAAAGACGGTTTCGAAATCTGAGATTGCGGCCAGGGAGGTAAGTCGAGTGTCCGTCATGCCAGCTGGGCTTGAAAACCAATTGACAGTCGAAGAATTGTCCGACTTGATTGCGTTCTTGGAGAATGCCAAGTAGTCCTAGTTGTGGGTTCGAGCCGTCATGCGGATATGTTCAAAATAAAAGCGTAAGGTAAAGCGTTGAATTCGCGGAACAGGTTGAGCGTTCGGTGCAACGATACCCGAGCGAGTCAATGAAGTGCGCGAGTGCTGTCGCATTTATTCCCTCTCTATCAGTCTGGAAGCTCATTCATAAGTTGTTGAACTAATTTAGGGAGTTGTTCGCATGCGGTACCTTGGAGGATGCGGTACGAAGGAATACCTTTCATTGGAGCCGGATCGATAAAGTACTTCTCCTTCGCGGACATAAACACGGAGAGGAGTGTCGCAGCAGGTTCGACTTGGCCAGAAGTTCCAATTCCAATGAACACGTCCGTCGAGAGAGCTAGGTCCTCAACGAAGTCCCACTGCATATCTACGGCTTCGCCGAACCAGACGACATCGGGGCGTAATTGGCCATCGCAAATTGGGCAGAGTTCTCCTAGTTGAACGGGCGATGTGTGCTTGATTCGGTAGTTGCACGAAAACTTTGGATCGTATCGAAAGTTACTGATGGAGTGGTGCCATTCGCACTTGCGATATTGTATTTGACCGTGAAGGTGGCGAATGTTTTTCGCACCAGCTCGTTCCAAGAGATCGTCGATGTTTTGTGTAACGTGTATGACATTAAATTTGTTTTCAAGTTGAACACAGGCGAAATGAGCAGCATTCGGTTGGCAAGCTTGGATGTTTGTCCATCTGGCGGCGTAGAAGTCGAGTACGGTGCGAGGACTGTGTAACCAGCCTTGCTTCGAAGCGACTTCTTCAATGCGGAAGTTTTCCCATAGACCGTTCAAAGAATCTCGGAATGTGGGAATTCCTGACTCTTTCGACAGCCCAGCTCCGGAGAAGATAACGATAGTTTTCACGGTTCCGAAGATCCTCAAGGTTGCTCGAAGGCATCGAACAAGTCATCGACCCTTCGTAGGACGATGCTTTGCAGGAATTGTAGGGGAAATATGATCTGAGGGTGAAGGTAAGTACTGATTGTAAATGGTGCGTAAGGAGGTACTTTGATGTACACTTTACGGAGTCCTATGCACCTTTGCTATTTTACCTCTGCCTCTTAAATATCGATGGAACTCAGCAATGCATTCCCATGCGAACTCAACGGAAGTCGAAGATAACGATGTCATTCGTAAGCGTCAGCGATTGGGGGTGATCTTGCTGAGTGTTTTCTCGTTGGCTTATGCAGGATTTATCGGTTTGTGCATGTTTGCCTTTGAGTGGTTCTCCAGTACGAATGTGTATGGTATTCCACTGACAGTCGGATACGGAGTTGCACTGATTTTGTTCTCATTGATGATCGCTTTGATTTACGGAGCGATGAGTAGCTTGATCGAACGACGTGCGGCAGCACGTGGCCGCGAGGTAGGTTCGACTTGAGCCATGGGGTTAGCGTTCCCCCCCTAGGCGTGTTGAGATTGTCCCTCTGAGTGAAGTCTGTCCAACAAAGTTATTTCCGATGATTTATTCTTCAAGTCCGCTGGCGGTTATTGTTTTTCTCGTGATGGTTGTCGGAACCGTGGCATTGAGTTTTTACTTAGGGTCCAAGGCTAAATCGAGTGAGGGGTATTTCGCGGCGGGTGGCGAGATACCATGGTTCATCAATGGGATTGCGTTTGCTGGTGATTATCTTTCCGCCGCTTCCTTTCTTGGGATTTGCGGGATGATTGCTTTTTATGGATTTGATGGCTTCCTGTATAGCATTGGGTTTCTTGCTGGTTGGTTGGTTGCGTTATTGGTGATTGCCGAGCCCCTGAAGCGATTAGGGAAGTATACATTTGCCGATGCGTTGGCTAGCAAGTTTCAATCGCAGGGGATTAAATCTGCAGCGGGAGTGAGCACGCTCGTTGTGAGCTTGGTATATCTGATTCCTCAGATGGTTGGTGCAGGGGCGTTGGTCAAACCGTTGCTAGGGTTGCAATATTGGCAGGGAGTAGTATTGGTAGGGTCGATTGTCGTGGTGATTGTGGTTACTGCGGGGATGGTGAGTACGACCTATGTTCAGTTTTTGAAGGGTGGTTTACTTGTACTGTTTTCGCTTGTGCTCACGATTCTGGTCTTGCAAAGGGGATTGCAAGTTACGACGGATAGTCCTCGGGTTGCTCCACAACGAATTACAGTAGACGGTGACGGAAATAAGCTTATCGATGGGGTCTTGTTGGGCTTAGGTAGTGATCAGCGCAACGTGGAACCGGTCGGCAAGGTGCTGGAGTTGAGTCAGGGCAAGCAGTCGACAGGAGCCTTGGGGCCGATTGCTTTTTTGACGGAATTGTCAGGTGCAAAGATTGAGCTATCGCAGACCAATAAGTCCACGGTTAATGGTTCTCCTGTCGTCGAGTATGCACCGCGTGTGGTTTCGGGTCTAGAGATGATGGCGCCCGGGAATTGGCCGGCGTTTAAGGGGATACGAGAGAACCAGTGGTTTCCTAAGTTGGATTTCATTTCTTTGATGCTTGCGCTGTTCGCAGGTACAGCTTCGTTACCACACATTTTGATACGTTATTACACGGTAAAAGATCAGGCATCTGCGAGGAAGAGTACGATCGTTGGAATTGCAGCGATTGGTTTCTTTTATTTGCTCACGTTGTACATCGGTTTTGGTGCCATGGTCAGTGGCGCATTGGATCCAAGTGATACGAACATGGCAGCACCGTTGTTGGCAAAGAGTTTTTCGGACTTGTTGTTCGCTGCGGTTTCTGCGATCGCGTTTACAACGGTTCTCGGAACGGTCAGTGGTCTGATCGTAGCGGCTGGTGGTTGTGTTGCGCACGACTTTGTTGGTGGTATGTTAGGGTTGAAGCTCAGCGATCAACAGTTGATACGAGTGGCGAAGATTTCCTCCATCGGTATCGGTGCGCTAGCGATTCTGGCGGGATTGGCCTTTGAAGGAATGAACGTTAGTTATTTGGTGGGATGGGCCTTCGCCATTGCCGCATCAGCAAATTTGCCAGCGCTGCTAATGTTGTTGTTTTATCGCGGGACGACCAAGCAGGGGATTATTGCCGGAGTCTTGGTAGGTACCTTTGCCTCTGTCTTATGGATTGCTGGATGTCCGGAGATGTACAAAACCTTGTATAATTTAGATCCAAAGCAGGCATGGGTGCCATTTAGCCAACCGGGAATCATCACGATTCCATTGAGTTTTCTGACGATCTATGTCGTTTCTATGTTTACTAAAACGGGTTCTGATCGGTTACCGGCAACGGCTCGGTTGGAATCATGATCTCTAAATGGATTGGCTCATAATGCAATTGACGTATCGAATGGTCCGTAGGTTGTGTTGGATTACGTTGGTAAGCGTTTTTTGTTTGCACGCTGCCGTTGACCGAGGTATCGCATTTGGGCAGTTGTCGGAATCGGTCTTGCGATCGCGTTCGGTGTCGCAATGGGCAAAGGAGGCTAGGGATACGGGGGATGCCCAGCGTGGTGCGAGCGTCTTTTATCAAGGTGCTCTAGCTTGCGCACGCTGTCACTTGCCAGATGCGTCTGGGAAGCCTTCGTTGGGACCAAATCTTGGGCACGTTGCGCAGATCGATGTTGCCGTACAGATGAGTGACTCGCAGATTGTCGAGTCGGTTTTGGCTCCTTCTGCGGTTATTCGCAAAGGATATGAGTCGTTGGTATTCAAGTTAGACGATGGGACGGTACTCAGCGGTATGTTGGTGGATCGCAGTGGGGAGTCGA
>JBEICB010000309.1:0-4722 GCA_040373655.1 Pirellula sp.
ATGCGGAGTTGACAACGCAGCAGGCTGCCGATTTGCTAAATGTATCGAGGCCCTATGTGGTCAAATTGCTTGACGAAGGAAAGATTCCCTCTCGGCTCGTTGGTAAATACCGGCGAGTTCGGTTCGACGACCTAATGGCTTTCAAGAAGAAGGATGACCAAGCCCGCTCCGAAGTCCTAGATCAGCTTGCGCAGGAGGCTCAAGAACTCGGGTTGGGATACTGATGGATCACCCGATCACTGCGATTTACGACGCGAATGCCCTTTACCCAGCACCTATTCGAGACCTCTTTCTTCGCATTGCACAGTCTGGCTTAGTTTTCGCCCGCTGGACGGAGATGATCCATGATGAGTGGGTACGCAACCTACTTGAGAACAACCCAAAGATGAACCCAGAAAGTATCGCCAGAACTCGGCGTCTCATGAATGAGGCTGTGCGTGATTGCCTGGTGACCGGATACGAGGGCCTAATTGATACAGTCAATTTGCCGGATCCGGATGATCATCATGTGTTGGCTGCAGCAATCCACGCCGATGCTCGTGCGATCATCACTTACAACCTGAAGGATTTTCCGGACGAGGCACTTTCCCGCTACGGAATTGAGTCTCTCCACCCTGATTAGTTTCTGTCATCGCTTGTTGCAACGGTACCGGTATGCAGATCGTTTTTCTCTAGCGCGTTAAGTGCGTAAAGTAGCTAGATCGCATGGCGTTCTTGTTTTGAACCCGAACCGTTGCAGGAGCGGTCTGTTTCGATATTCATTCGGTTCATTTCCCATTTCACAGTTGTCCTCAACATGAATTTCTCGGCCACAATGGCTATTTCAAATTAGTTATGAGCCTATCTCATCACATCGAAGCCTGTGCTTTGGATAAAATGGGGCTCGACTAGAAGTGGTTTTTGGAAACGCTTGGACAAGATGGAATATGGTTGAGTGAGGGACTGGTACCATGGCAATCTATTACGTGGAGACGACGATTCCTAGTTTCTACCATGAAGTGCGAACTGAACCTGAGATGGTCGCCAGAAAGGATTGGACGCGAAGGTGGTTTGATGCGGTGATCCACAGCGCATTGTCGAATATTTTTCTGCGATACAGAGGAATTTGACCGACCGGGTTATCAATTTAGCCGATCAGGGACCACTGGTGCGGACAAAAAGCACTACTGACGGTAGCCCGCAAACGAATCCCGAAAATGGTTCATCGCCATCGCTCCGATAGTCGTTGCTTGATCGTCAACTGAACCGAATTTCGATCTCGCTATCTTGTCTAAATCCCACACGCCGATGCCCATGTCGATGGCTCGAGCAAGTTCCGAAACCAACTGGGCAACGAGTCGGTGATCGGGAAGCCCGTTTCGGATCTAGCGATGCAGGGTTTGGCCTTGTCCAAGTATTACCCACAAGGATCTAACCTCAACCATGCGCGCAGTCAATGATCGTAAGCGCGCTGACGGCGAGTGAAGGCGACCATGAGCATTCCAACGCGATCAACCTCCGGTAGAATTAATCTTCTGCTGGAAGCCCGCAGATGTCAGGTCTGACTTAAGAGTCGATCAAGCAAATCGCGAACTCCGACTGTATCAGCTGCTTGGCGAAGATAGGTGATGTCTAGATGATCACCCAGCAAACGTACTAATCGCGTGACATCATTCCATTGGCGCTCGGATGTTTCCTCGGTGAGGCGATACCACTCTAGCTTGCTGACGATTGAGTCTTCTGCCGTTGCGATTGGCACTTCGAGGGTTCTTGTTGTACCAATTCTTTCCTGAGTTGCCCTACGCATCGAGTCTTTATCGAACGGACGACCGCGACTGACGAAGACATCCATGGTTGAGCGAGTCGCGCCGTGAAAGGAACTTGCGATCGAACCTCCAATGAAATGCCGTACACCAAGTTCGCGGAAGACTTGAACGACTGGCTCGAGTGCATCGATCAAGTCGTCTGGCTGTGTCAATTTGTGACTCCTGCTGCTTGGCTTCGAATTGCATCGGAAAGCGACTTTCCATAAGTCAGCTCAATGAACGCGAGTTTGTTTTCGAACTCATCCATTTCTGGGAATCGCTTTCGAATCGCATCAAACGCCATTTGTCGCAGATGGCTGGACAGCACACATGTCTGCCGAATGCGATCGCGTCCGGACATGGCTCGCATGAGTGCCAACTGGACTTCTTCAGCCTCAGTCGAGGTGTCGATTGTTTTGTGCATAGAATTCTTCCCCCATAACGGTTGGGAGTACTCTAGCCCTTTGCGACCGGTTTTCAAGTAGAAACGACCATCTTGTGATAAGCCCTGCCAATTGGGATATTTTGCGATGGAGCACTAAGAGTTCCGAGCAGGGACTGTTGGTCAATCTATGCGAGGCCAGCGCATGACTCGTCGTTGCTGCGCGCGTCGGATGTTGAGACGCCTCGTTTTGAAACTTCGATTTTCCTATGGATTTCGCGGGTTGTTCGGTTCCTGTCCTGTCCTGTCCTGTCCGCAGGACCGCTCTACTCTCTACTATCCACTCTCTACTATCCACTCTCTTGGCTGTTCACGGTTTTTCGCATCTATGGCCAGTTCCCCTGAGGTTTTGCAGCTTCCGGTATGGCAACGATCTACGCTCGTGGAGGCGGTGGGATTCGAACTATCATCTCGATTTAGACGCACTTGATAATACTCCGCAAGCTTCTTTCCCACACTCGGTCGCTATCGCGCCTTTGCCTTCACCTCGTGCTTGTTCCCCTGAAGTGGTCATTTGGTACACTGATCGCTTAGAGATGCCTATCATATAGAGGGGACTTAAACCCCACGAACCAACGCCCATGACGGGAGCACCACAACGATGGACCTAAGTCGCGGATAGGCTGTTTTTTTATGGAAGCTTTCGTCCGCAACTAGGTCATCGCGGACATTCTGTCTTATCCTACAGGGGTGACTCGTTGTCAAATACCATGGAAAGAAAGTCTCGGTTGGTAATAGCTGAACCGTCGAATTTTAGCTCAGTGCGCGGCCGAATTGGCGTCTTTGTCGTAGCACAGATTCCGCTCCTATTCTGTATTCCAATTTGGAATAGCGGACGAGAAATTGAAGCCCTAATACTCACATGCTTATGGATATTGGGCGCATTCTGGTTCTGCTGGGCTCAAATTGCAATTGAAGTCGACGAGGAATCGCGAAGTATTCGTCGCTCTAGGAGGTTTTTCCGTTTTGAGCTTTTCTCAAAGACCTATTCAATTCAAAACGGTGATTATGTTTACTTAGTCCTGCGACAGGACGGTGAAGACCGCGTAGGTCAGCATAGGTTGTATCTTTGCAATGGACGCAAGAAAATCTATTTGCTAGCTCTAGACTCGTCTACCTTCGGATACTCGCAGTCGCTACTGAGGAGACTTCAGAATATCTCGGACCTTTTGCGCATCGAAAATCGCGGGTATCAATAGACAGAAATCGGGTAAGGATGCCTGTTGCCGAGCACCCTCCCCACTCCATCAATCTCTCACCCTCTCACCCCTACACCATCACCTTCTGTACGCCAGCAGCCCCGGCGAAATCATCCTCGGTGACCAGAAGGTAGCTCTGCTGAACGATGCGTGGTGCGTTAACAAGCCAAGAGCATACCACGTGCAGCGGGAACTCACGTTGTAGTTCTGTTTGCCGGCTGGCTCGCCCCTCTTGAAGCGTTACAGTATGGAACAATCGTGGCCAACCCGAAACGCCAACGCGGCGCGAGAGTCGCGTAATTTCGGTGCGTAGATTCGAGTTCTTCCAGCCCATCGCTGTGTTGGCAGCCGCACGATACTGCGGCGGGCTCAGAGGCCCGCGTTACCGTCGGTCTCAGCCCCTACTTACTCAACGCCCCCTAGTGAGTCGTCCAGTGAGTCGCCAGAATCGCCTTAGAACCCTCGTTTTGCGGGGAAAACATGTGGTTTTGCAGCAGAGGTGGTCGCATTCGAATCACTAGCAAAAACTCGAGCCTTCTCAAGAAACATGACACAGCGCGACGCGATATCCAACGCACGCAGGTTTCAAGCAAAACGACTCGAAGATTTTCGCTCAAAGTAGCACATCGATCAAAACAGTTGCATGCTGGGCACCATTTCTGATTTTGCTAAGGCATAGCGTGGCGAAGCTTATGGTGGGAGGGGAAATTAGTAAGGAAAAAGCGCCCCGGTTTCTGAACAACCTGGCCTGGACATTAAAGCTTTTCACTGTCCAGAGCAATTCTCGATCGATCCATTGAACCAGGAACTAAACAACGATGCCACGTCAGCTATCCGTTGTTTTACCATCGTTACTGATGATGGGGATGGTTCAATTGGGGTGTCAGGAGCGTGCTCAGTCACCGAAAACGATCACGAACAGTATCGGGATGGAACTGGTGCTGATCCCCAACGGGACATTCATGATGGGTTCGCCTAAGAGCGCGCTGGGTGATGGTGGGAAACAAATTAAAGACGAATCACCGCATCATGAAGTGATGATAAGCCAGGACTTCTACATGGGACAAACAGAAGTTACACAAGGGCGGTGGAAGGCGATCATGGGAACAGAGCCGTGGAAGGGAAAAGAACATGTAAATGAAGGCGAGAATTATCCAGCGAGTTATGTAAGTTGGTTTCAAGCACGTGAGTTCTGCCAAAAACTCAGTAAGCAGGAGGAGAAGCAAGGCAGGAAGTACCGATTACCCACAGAAGCGGAGTGGGAATACGCCTGTCGGGCAGGTAGTAAAACCGCGTA
>JBEICB010000345.1:0-3761 GCA_040373655.1 Pirellula sp.
CGAAGGCGTACTGCGATTTCGTTTAGCAGTCAGCCGAAGGCGTACTGCGATTTCGTTTAGCAGTCAGCCGAAGGCGTACTGCGATTTCGTTTAGCAGTCAGCCGAAGGCGTACTCGCGCTAAACCAACCGCCATGGATTGAATCAACGCCTTGGCCCTGCCTTATTCTACTCTCAACTTTCTCCTTTCAACTCTCTCGAGCCGTAGGCTCGCCCTCCTTCACCGCACCCTTCGGAGAAACAATCCCCCAGAAATTGTCGGGGTAAGAGCTTTCGATGCTGGCTTTATTCATGCTCGGACCTTGCGTCTTTGCTACTTCGAATCCACCATCGCATAACCCAGCCGCTCCAACCGCTCTGCGACACCAGGGATTAATTTACAAGCGTTCTCGAAATAGATTCGACGCAGCACCTCCGCTGGCAACCCAAGCCCATAGATCCGCCAGTCCCCCTGCGGCGGCGGAGACTTCTCAGAATAGTGAAAATACTCGTCGCTCGTCTCCAAAAACCGCCAATAAGTCCTAATGCGCTCTTCCGGAAACGGACCATCCGTACCCATGCAAATCCGGTCGGAATAACGCACGAAAAACTCCTTTGCCGTGTATGGCTGCCTTCCCAACTCATTTAGCCGCGAGGAAAACTCGACGAACAAGTTAGGGTAGCGATCAAGCCAATCGGATAGCTCTTCTAGATCCTCAGCATCATTACCAAAATGCGCCGCGATGAATTTGGTCCTCGGGTGCCTTGAAACTACGCGATTCCGCGCCTCATGCAACGCTTCTCGCGTTGGGAAGTCGGAACCAACAAACGCCCAATCCGGATGAACCCGAAGTTCTCCTAGACGCTCATTGCGATCATCAATCGGACGAAAAAACGCACTCGGATCTGCAGTGTGCATCAAGATAGGAATACCTAACTCCCCACACACTTCCCAAATTGGATCCCAGCGTGGATCATCGATTGCAATTAAACTCCCGTCCGAATTTTTCCAACGCAATCCAAAGTCCTTGAAGAACTTTAACCCACTGATACGCCCAAGCTTAACTTCCGCGCGAAGCCGCTCCACCACAGAGTATACAAAATCCGATTTCTGGCATTCCCAAGTCTCTGGTCGCAGCGCATCTCCCTGGCCTTGAAAATCGATGTTGGCGAAGATCACAAAACGATCGCGGTATTTACTCCAAAGGTATTGCACATGCTTGTCAAAGCGGTCCGATAACTGTCCGTCTAAACAAACACTTACACCTACGCGATTGCGATCCATCATCGCCACGTAACGATCCAGCAACTGAGAATCGTGCTTTCCCTTAACAAAAAAATGAGTGTGAACGTCCACAACCGGAAACATCGCCTGCTCAACGCGTGTCCGACGCACCTTGAGACTCGCTTCGCGCTCGGCAGAACTTACATCGATCACACCCTGCTGTGGCAACAGTTGACCCAAACAATCAACTTGTCCAACCATCCCACAAAACAAAAGAAAACAAGAAATCATAGAAACCCAACGCCGCCAATGGATCTCAGCGATCCGATGCAAGCATCGCGCAAGCGAAACACAACACGATCTACAAGATTTCATATTAGAGCGACAGACCTTCTTGATAGCTCGGGTAGAGAAACGAAATACCGTAGTCAGCCAAAAGTCGCTCCACACGCACCCTTTTGTTGCCTTGGCTTCTTCGTCGCGGAGAACTTCCCATGCGAGGTTCCACAACATTCTCCCCTCCACTATCTAACATACTCGATGGATTTGCTTCCAGGCTAGCTGGCATGACAAACCGTGGCTCGGGCCAACCCATCCTCTTCGCAATCCAGCGATAATACTCTCCTCGGGTCGGACTCTTCCCATCACACACACAATAAAGCGATCCCCTCAATGGCCCAAGTGCCACCGCATCAATGACCTGAACCAAATCCTCGACATGGATCAAGTTCAAACAGGAATCCGGATCAATTTCAAGTACATCCCCTCGCTGAAGAGCCGCCAAATTCGGCACTCGATCCGGACCGTAGATCCCACAAGGACGTAAAATCACATGCTCGAGTCCCGATCCATTCATCCACCGTTCGCCAGCTAACGCTGCTATCGAACCAGGTCGAGTCGGCGCAACTTCCGAAGTCTCATCGCAAACTATCCCTGAACTACTCTCCGCAAACACCCCCGTCGTCGATAGATAAATCCAACGGCCAACACTACCTAGTTCTCGCAAACACGCTGACAAATGCTGCAACCCCGAAACGTGATTCATTTCGGGCGATACCCCAGGTGCTACAGCATGCGATACCGAAATCAAGATCGTTGCAAGTCGCTCGCCAATGGCAGCTTGCGTTAGCCCCAACTTCCCCAAGGTGTCCAGGAACAGCGGGGTCGGATCCTCGGAACTTCTCCAGTCCCAAACCACGGGGTGTAGTCCCAAAGAAGCGAACTGCCTCGCTTTTTGTTCACTGCGGGTGACAGCCAGAACGCAATCGCCACGATTTTTCCAACGAATCGCTACCCTTTCGCCGACATAACCGCACCCAACAACCAACCGAAGGGTTGGCTTTGCGGAAGAATTGCTCACGTTGTTCAACATCTCGCCTCTTATATCCTATAGAATCGTTACAGAACGACCGGGAATGCGGATTCTTAAGAATCTCAATGGAAGTTTCTAAAGTTTCTGTCTCTCAAGGGTTCTATTTTGAGCAGTTTCGGCGAATAATCGATCCCGTCAATCGTACGTTTTTCGGAGGGAAGAATGCTTTTAGAGGCAACCAAGCGATTTCAGTCGGTCGTTCTTGCGACAAGCTTCCTCGCTTTTGTTTGCTCCCTCCCCGCGTTTTCTAGCATCTGCTCTTCTGGCACTTCCTCGCTCTTCTCGCCTGCGGCATTCGCGCAAGATGTCTTGCCCGAGTCACCGGCACAAGCCCCCCTGGAACAGAACCGCACCGAAGCGACGAAGACCAACTCCCAGCCAGATAAGCCAGCCTTCACTCCCGCAAACCCAACCGATACCACTCCGAAGGGTATCACCTTTGTATCTCTCGACCCCTCTCTCGAACGTCTCTATAACGGCGACGACCCGAAAACGCTCTCCGACCTAAAATCGCTCCAAGCTCAGCAATCAAAGGTCGCCGACAAGATCCATTTGGTAACCGTTAACCTCCAACACGGTAGCACTCAAGGTAGTGGCGTAATCATCAACGAAGATGGTTTCATTCTGACCGCTGCTCACGTTGCCGGACGCCCAAAACAACGCATGACGGTTGTGCTTCATGACGGCCGAAGAGTCGAAGGAATCAGCTTGGGCCTGAATCGAGATTCTGATGCTGGACTCGTTCGAATCGTCAAGAATCGCGACAACGGAAAGCCCTGGCCCCATGCCAGCATGCTTGCCGATGCCACCGTCGCGGCGATCAGCCGCAGTACCGTCCTGCGTGCGCCTGAATTCCAGTCGTTCATCTGCCTGTCTCCTTGTCTGTTGCTTCGCCAAAGCGGCCCGGCAGTGTCGGCCCGCGCCCTAGAATCTTCCGATGTTGATACATGCTACCGCCTTTCATTGTCTGCATGTCAATCCGCGGACGAACTGGACCTTCGTGCGGGTCGAGCTTGCCGACGGCAGCGTCGGATGGGGCGAGTGCTCCTTGAACGGCTGGGAAACCCTGCAGTCGGCTTTCGCCGCGACCTTTCTTCCCTCATTGATCGGCAGGCAGATCGGCAGCGCAAATGACGTGGCCGCGTCCTGCACGATCCATCTGCATTCGCCTGGCGGCCTGGTGGCGC
>JBEICB010000176.1:0-9986 GCA_040373655.1 Pirellula sp.
TGGGGTATTTTTGATGACAATGTTAACTCGGCCACCACTCCCAGCGTACGGCGAATACGAGGTCAAATGGAACTCAGGGACGTCGCAACGGGAACCATAGCAAAAAGTTTTTGGTATCAAACAGAGAGGTTCGACTGGAATACTGACCCCGGGGAATCGCCGGATAGTGTTGACTGGTCGGGATTGTCGAAGGTTACTTTCCGGTTGGACGAGCAATTACCGAATTTCCGGGACGCTCGCTTTGCAATCGATGATCTAACTTGGTCCCGCCCCGATAACGCCGTTGATGACCATTTTGATGTCGATGCAGGGGGAATCGCTGCACGAAATATCTTAGCAAACGACAGATATGTACGGCTTGGCGCGGATGCGGTAGTAACCATTGGTTCTGAACTTGGGGAAGGTCAGGTAGGTGTGCCTTTACGTGGTAAATACGGGTCGCTTACCATCTATTCTAATGGTGATGCATGGTATACAGCCGACCCACTTGCGTATTTAGCGCCGTGGCACCCCCCTCTCAGTGATGCCTTTGCTCCAGGGGTACGTGACCAAATTACGGTTGGCACTGCAAATGAGATTCAAAACGGCTTTTACAATCAACAAAACCTCTACGTTGCCATTCATGGTGTAAATGACGCACCGACCGCAATAGATCTATCCGAGAGAACCGTCGACGAAAACAGTCCCATCGGAACCATCATAGGTTTGTTCTCAACAACAGATGTTGACCATGATGATTCACATACATATTCCCTCGTCGACGGTCCGGGAGGGCAAGACAATGATTCGTTTGAAATAGTCGGATCGTTACTCAAGACCAAAGTTAGTATGGATTTCGAAATAAAGGATAGTTATTCGATCCGAGTCCGAAGTACTGACCGTGGTGGAAAGTGGATAGAAAGGCCTTTTGAAATTAACGTCAATAATGTGAACGAGCCGCCTAATGCAGGCGCTGACGATAGCACTATTACGATCCGCGAGGACTCATCGCACACATTTTCCCAAGGTGATTTCCTATTCACGGACCCGGATGCTGGCGACTACATGTCGGGCGTTCGAATCGATACAGTGCCCAGTCGAGGAGTCTTGCGACTTGCAGGGCATGTTGTTGTTCCGGGGCAAGTCATCGCAACCGCAAGAATCCCTGAATTGACATTTACACCAAACCAAGATGAGAATGGTGTGAATTATACCTCTTTCACCTTCAGCGTCATTGACGCCGCTGGCGCTGTCGATCCTACGCCCGCTCGTAAATCCATTAATGTTACCGCCGTCAACGACCCGCCCGTTCGCATCCCTCCCCTCAGTCCAATTGTCGTTCTCGAGGATAGCGCGAGCGTTTCACCATCGAGGCTGTTTCTAGACCTTCCTAATTACGGTCCCGGTGGAGGCTCCGACGAAGCGACCCAAACTATTTCAATCACTATCACGTCCATACCTTTCTTCAGCAAACTGTACAAATCGGACGGGATTTCGGAAGTCACTGTCAATCAAACAATCACTCTACCTGAGTTCCAAGGACTCAAATACAAGACGCCTCTCCATGTCAATGGGAGCGCTCTACTTACGTGGAACGTTACAGACAACGGTGGAACAGCTAACGGCGGGAGCAATTCGATCTCCGATTCACTGCTGTTCACCATTCTCCCGGTCAACGACGCTCCCGTCCGTAACGCTGGAAACCCTTCACCTATCAGCGTTCTAGAAGATAGCGCCAACACAACCGCGGGTTCCCTCGGACTGTCTTCGCTGAACTACGGACCAGGTGGTGGTTCCGATGAAAATACACAAACGCTCACCTACACTATCACCGCAATCCCGTCCGCGATCCAAATTTTCAAAGCCGACGGTACTACCGGCGTCCTTGTGAATCAAACAGTTTCACTGCTCGAACTTCAAGGACTCAAATACAAGACGATTCCGAATGCAAACGGTTCAGGATCGCTTACATGGTCCATCAAAGATAATGGCGGAACATCCAACGGTGGCGTCGATACAACAACCGACTCGCTCAGCGTGACGGTTACCGCAGTCAACGACGCTCCCGTTCGCACTGCTGGAAACCCTTCGCCTATCAGCGTTTTGGAAGATAGCGCAAACACAACCGCGGTTTCCCTCGGATTGTCTTCGCTGAACTATGGCCGAGGTGGTGGTTCCGATGAAAACACACAAACGCTTTCCTTCACGATCGTTGCAATTCCATCCGCAATTAGGGTCTTTAAAAATGATGGAACCACGCAAGTCACGGTCCAGCAATCCGTCACGCTACTGGAACTTCAAGGGCTGATGTACAAGACACATCCGAATGCTTTTGGAACTGGCAAGCTTGAATGGGACGTGAAGGATAATGGCGGTACTGCGAACGGTGGCAAGGACACACTTCGAGACTTCCTGAGTATTACGGTTACGTCAGTCAACGACGCTCCAACCGACATAACTCTCACCCCGAACTCTATCCCAGAAAACGCGGCACCGAATTCAACCGTCGGTACCCTGCGTTCCATCGATCCCGACACCGGAAACACCTTCTCCTACGCCCTGGTAGCAGGTTTAGGAGATAACGACAACAGTGCGTTCCGTATTAGTGGATCCCTTCTCCGGACCAGTCAAAGTTTCGATTACGAAGCAAAATCATCCTATTCGATTCGAGTCAAATCGACCGATCAAGGTGGGCTTTCTACGCAAAAAGTGCTTGTTATCAATGTCACTGACGTTAATGACGCTCCTCGATTTGTCGATCCCGAATACGAATTCGAAGTTGCCGACGGTACACGCCAAGACAATGGTTCACAGGCCAACAACGGACAATGGCGCCCAAGCATAAGCCGCGATGGGCGGTTCGTTGCCTTCGTGACTTACGCAACAAACCTTGCAGCCAACGATTTCGAAATGGACGTCTTCGTCAAGGATACCTTTAGCGGGAATGTCGTCGAAGTCTCCAACACTCAGTCCGGAGGACGCTCCAATGGAGATTCCTTCAATCCAACGATCACCCCTGACGGAAGATTTGTTGTCTTTGAAAGCTACGCCTCCAATTTAGTTCCAGAAGACACTAGCCCAACTGGTGATATCTTCCTTCGCGATCTACAAACAGGAACTCTTGAACGTATCTCTACCAGTAGCACAGGCACGGCAGGAAATGACCGCTCCTATAGCCCAAGCGTCAGTGACGACGGACGATTCGTCGCCTTTCGTAGCGATGCCAATAACCTCGTTGATGGAGACACTAACGGCAAAGGCGATATTTTTATTAAGGACAGACTCACAGGGGAACTATCCCGTGTCTCCAACGCCTTCGATGGATCCCAAGGAAACAATCACTCCTTTGAGCCTGCAATTAGCGGCGACGGTAACAAGGTGGCGTTCCGAAGCTATGCTTCTAATCTGGTCGCAGGTGCCGATAACAACTTCGAAGACATCTACGTCAAAGACCTTCGCACAGGAACAATTCTTCGTGCGAACACTAGTACCGATGGACAACAGGGAAATAACGCTGTTTGGGTCCCAAGCCTGAGCTATGACGGTCGGTTCCTCAGTTTCCCAAGCACCGCAACCAACTTGGTATCGGGTGATACAAATGCGGCTTGGGACGTGTTCCTAAAAGATCTAGATACTGGAGAAACAACCTGCGTTTCAACCACCGTCAACGGTACTCAAGGCAATGGTACCTCAAACTACGCCACGATCAGCGGTGATGGGCGCTATGTCACCTTCCTAAGTTTCGCATCCAATCTAGTACCTGATGATACGAACGGAAAAGAAGATATCTTTATCAAAGATACGATAACGGGGACTATAACTCGCGTTTCCACTAGTAGCGATCGAACTCAGGCAAATAATGCTTCGTCAGAAGCGTTCGTCAGTGCGGCGGGTAATTTGGTGGCTTTTACCTCTACTGCCACCAACCTAGTACCCAACGACACCAACGGCGTGCCAGATATCTTTATCAAGAACCTAATCACTGGCGAAACGAAACTCGCGGTTGGAAACAACTCTCGCGTCTTGATCGGACAAGTATCCGGAACCGATCAAGATGCGAACTCCGTCTTGCGGTATACCCTTACGGGCCCTGGGGCGGATGCCTTTGTGATCAACCCAATCACAGGCCAAATTGAACTCTCCCCAACAGGGGTGATGGATTTCAGCCTTCAACCCACGTATGCACTGACAGCACTTGTGTCCGATGGTGTCCTGAGCAGTACGGTACCCGTTACGATTCATGTAACGAATGGTAACAATCGTCCTACCGACATCCTCCTTTCTTCATCGAGCATCGAAGAAAACATGGAGCAGAATACATTGGTAGGATCTCTGAGCGTTCTGGATCCAAATCCAGGAGATATTCATAGCTATCAACTAGTGGAGGGTTTAGGTAGCGACGATAACGTCTCCTTCTTCATCGAGGGTACAAACCTAAGGGCTGTAGGCAGCTTTGATTTCGAAACCAAATCGTCTTATTCCATCCGTATACGAGCCACAGATCAAGGAGATCTTTTTAAGGAGAAAATCTTCACCATCCGAGTTGTCGATGTCGATGAGGGCTTCCCGCTAGTGGGAACTACAGCCAATGATGCATTCGTTGCAACGTACACGGGTGATGGCATAGTTCATGCATGGACTGTCACACGCAATGGAACATTACTATTTAACGGAACTCTTCCAAGCACGTCTCTACTCATCGATGGTTTAGGAGGTACAGACACCCTTGATGTTGTTGGAAGAATAGCCGATGATGTTATCCAACTTGATGGAAGTCAACTCTTCATCAATACTGCGAAATTACGATTCCCGCGAATCGAGTCGGTACGCATCCAAGCAAAGGAAGGTAACGACAGCCTAACCGTAACTACACCGTTGCCAAGTGGACTTACTGGAAGCTTTGATGGAGGAACTGGCTTAGATCTGCTCGAAGCGGTCGCGGGAACAAACATTTGGAACGTTCTCGGCACGGATTCCGGCTCCCTAAACAGCAATCTTACATTTACAGCTACAGAGTCCATCCAGGGTGGCGCGAACGAAGACCAATTCGTCCTCTCTGCCTTGGGCAAAACGACGGGGAAAATTCTCGGTGGAGGTGGGATTGACATGCTGAGTATGGCGGCCAAGACTCTCGCCCATACGATTAATCTTCAAACCAACACCGCGACCTCAACGGGTGGCATCGGGGGAATCGAGTATTTTATCGGTAGCACTAGCGCGACCGTATTTGATGTTTTGATTGGAGCAAATAGCGATACGACTTGGAATATTGATGGAACCGATCAAGGAATACTGTCGAGTGCTGTTACCGGAACAGTCGCGTTCACAGGGTTCGAAAACCTTACAGGTGGAACCTCGCGTGACTCGTTCGTTTTCTCGAATGCTGGGAGATTGACAAAGACCCTAACGGGCGGAACAGCTACTGGCGTTAACGATACGGTTGATTTGTCCGGGAAAACTACAGCTTTGGAATTCCGATTGGATGGAACCTCAACGCTCGTCCCTGGATCGATTGGTACCTACACAGGTATCGAAATCCTCACTGGAAACAACCACTCGAACACCAAGGTGTCGCGATCCAGCAACACCGCCACAACCTGGGCCGTTGATGCGCTAGGAAATATTGTTGTCCTCGGGGCTTCTTATGCAAATGTTCCCGTGATAGCAGGAGGACCTGGAGCAGATACGCTCACTGGACCCGCGCTCGCCTCTAGTGCAGTGCAATGGATCATCGATTCCGCCAACGGAGGCTCTATCTCGCTACCTTCCATCAAAACCCTTGCATTCACCAGCATGAACGGTTTGACGGGTGGCACCGGTGACGATGTATTCGAAATCCAAACGGCAGGTTCCATCTCTTCGAATCTCAGTGGTGGAACTGGTACAGGTATCAACGCTTTGAGTTACTCGCAATGGACTTCCGGCGTTTCGGTGAACCTATCGGTCAGTACGGTTTCGAACGCTACCGCCATCGGAGGTGTTACCTCGAATTTCCAAATGGTCACTGGTGGATCGGGGGACGACTCACTTCGAGGTAACGCTTCGAAGGCGACTGTTCTCATCGGTCTCGCTGGCAACGATTCGCTTGTTGGTGGAACGCAGCGAGATATTCTCCTTGCAGGATTAGGAAGCGACCTGTTGCAGGGCGGAAATGGTGATGACCTCCTTATCTCGGGTCGCACATCGTATGATTTGAATTTCGATGCGATGAAGGGTGTACTCGCCGAATGGACATCAACGAGAACATTCGCACAGAGAACAGCCAACCTATGGGGAAATGGAACCGGTACTCGAAGTAACAGCGACTACTTCCTGAACAGCCAACCGTCGGACGCCATCACGGACACCGTTTTTGCCGATACGGACAACGATTCTCTGTCTGGTGGCTTGAACCAAGACTGGTTCTTCGCAAGTCTAAACGACCTTACTGACTTCACAGGAACTGGCACCGCGCCCGATCGACTTGATCCATAAAGGCGATTGCTCGGTATAGATCACATGCAATAGCGAGTTTTTGCATGTGACAATTCCGTTAAAAAGTGGGGAAACTGTGTTACATAATCCATGCGCCGACGCGAAATTGCTACTTGCATCGTGTCGGCGACTTAGGTTTATACACTCTCCACTTTACGCCGGCTTACAGTTCCAAGTCGGTGATGACTTCGGCGCCGTCTCGCGATACGAGTCTTGCGAACACGCGGATATCGATGTTCGAATTCAAGTATCTGGAGCTTCCATCAACAAAGACGGACATGTTTCCACCGGTGTGGAATGAGTAAGGTTGTCCGGTTCCATCCACTCCAAAGAATGGATCTGGATACGTCGAGCTCAAGGCAATTCCGTTGGTGACATTCATTGCTCGTGGTCCGGGATAAGAAAGTCCGTCGCCAGCCACGCCTAACAGTACATTGAGCTCCGAAGCTGGACGGCACCAGCCACCGCCGTTAACCCGTGTCCCACTGCCCGGTTGCACGTCGATGACCTTTCTCCCGTTGCGATAGATGTGGGGACGACCCGCTGACTCGACCAAGCGAACGGTATTACTCGTGCCGTCGACAAAGTTGGAGAATTTCAAATTTGTTGTCTTGGAAATCGCACCGTTGTTGTCACGCGCTGACGACGCATCCACTAAACCAAGGGTAGCAAGCTGAGGGGAGACACCGTAGAAACCCGAGTAGTCACCATTGGCTACACGAGCTTGCCATACCGGTGTGTCAGGAGGTGGCGAGCCATCCAATACCTTGCCGGAATCCGGATTCGAAGGGCATTCGTAAATTGGAATCTTGGTCCCAAACAAATCGTAGTTCAGCGATCCATCCGTGTTCGGAACGACCGATGACCAGTTCTTGGTCAAGTCGATGCGTTGATACAGCGATTGCATCTCAATGTATGGCAGAAGTGATGTTGCCCACCGTACACGCACTGTCGAAACGGCGCTGGGCCGAATGTTGCTCGGGAAGTACTTCTGCGCACTATGGAAATTCTGAAATGCTAACTCGACTTGCCGAATGTTATTCGAGCAAGACATTCTTCGGGCCGCTTCGCGTGCTGCTTGCACCGCTGGTAATAGTAAGCCGACGAGGATACCGATAATCGCAATAACTACGAGGAGTTCTACGAGGGTAAACGCTCGCCGCTTGGTTGCAGCCGAAAATCGATTGGACATTTTCATCTTCAAATTCTTTCTAATAGACATAAAAACAAACGAGTACAAAAAAAGAGACCGACATCACTTCCGCACCGAATACACCTTTCGATTGCGATTTGTATTAACGCAAACGAAAGGGTTCGAGGGTGTTCGGGCCATTCTTGACGTCGACTTCGATTCCAGAAGTTGCGGGAGACGCAAGATTTGCAGGCAAGTGATTGACAGGAGATTCATTGGGGTCCTTGCGAACCCAACGCTCGATCGTCACTTGGTATTTCCCCTCCGGTGCACCGTCAGCAGTATTGAAGGTTGAGACTTCAAAGCTACCATCCGCTTGTGTTGTCCCTCGCGGTTTGGGCGCTGTAGCATTGCTCGACTGCGGATGTAGCACGACCAGGGCGTGATCGACCGGACCTCCATCTGCACTCAAGACTTTTCCGGTGACCGGAAAGGTAGGGATGCGTTTTTCCCCAGAACAACCAATGACAACACAGATTGTCATAAAGCACGATGCCACAGCAACTTTACGGTCGAAATTTCGTATCGGTGCGGGTGCAATTCCAAACAGCAATCCATTAAACCAACGTCGAACCATCGACATGAAACCCTCTTTCCCAAGCGAACGTGGTTGCAAGGCAACCGGAGGCGATCAAGAGTCTTCCAAGTCGTTTGGTGAAACTCTAATCAGAGTGATAAACACGCCTCCCGGGGTCGGGTCAGCTCTACTTAGCGTCCATTCGAGGATTTCGATGGACGAATCCGCCTTTTCTCCGTTCTCTCGATCTGAACTATCGCACCATCGTGCATCACGATGGTGACTTGTCCAAACTTCAATCCTTGAAGGGCTTGGCGAATCTGCTGCAATTCACTCTCGTGAATCTGCTGGTCCTTCGCTATTTCCGAAGGACTAGAATCAGTTTGCATTTCTTGTTCCATTCCATTGGGATTTATTTGTGAGTTTTGAAAATATTCTGTTTTGTTTTCATTCATGCATCAAATCCTTTTAGATGTTGAATTCGTTGGTGAAGACGTGGGCGTTCAAAGGGGTGATGTAGACTTGTTCACCATCCGCAAGTCTGAGTGCTTGGCATTGCGTGATTGGGATGTCTACGCGCACACTCTGATCCAATGCGGTTTGCAGGAAGACTTTGGCATGGGCACCGGCGCGGTGGATACGTTGTATCTTTGCCGGAAGTGAACTTTCATCGGTCGCATGGCGAGTGATGGAGAGCTCGTGAGGGCGAACGTACATTTTCGACGCATCGAAATCTGTTGAGTTCGTGGACTGTCCTTGAGGATGTCGTCCGGAGAAGACGTTGACGCTACCGAGAAAATCGATGACAAACTCGGATGCAGGGTGATGGAAGACTTCTTCAGGTGAGCCGATCTGTTCGACCTTCGCTTGATTCATCACCACAACACGGTCCGCGACCTCTAGTGCCTCTTCTTGATCGTGCGTGACAAGAATGGTTGTGGTATGCATAGTTTCGTGAAGTTCGCGTAACCATTCGCGTAATTTCTGACGAACTTTGGCGTCGAGTGCACCGAAGGGTTCATCGAGCAACAGAATTTTTGGTTCGATAGCCAAAGCGCGAGCGAGAGCGACTCTTTGGCGTTGTCCACCTGAGAGTTGCATGGGGAAACGGTTTCCGAGACCTTCGAGCTGGATCAGTTGGAGGAGCTTTCGGACCCGTTGATCGATCTCCGTCTTGCTCGGCCGCAGCCCTTTTGGGCGAACTCGCAAACCGAAAGCGATGTTATCGTAAACACTCATGTGTTTAAATAAAGCGTAATGCTGGAATACAAATCCGACTTGACGCTGCCCGACAGACCATTGGGCGACGTCTTCTCCAAAAAAGAGGATTTGGCCCGAATCGGCGCTTTGGGCTGGGTCGGGTAACTCCATCCCAGCGATAATTCGTAACAACGTTGTTTTTCCGGAGCCGGATGGTCCAAGCAAAGCGACCAGTTCGCCGGTAGCGACTGACAAGCTCACATCGTCGAGTGCTACGTAGGATCCGAATGTTTTGGTTACTCGATTGACTTCGACACTCATGGGGCTTGGCCGTTCTCCGATACGTGGTGGTGGTGAGTACGTGATTCCAACCAGGACTTTAAGATCAGTGTGATGATGCCTAATAGGGCGAGCAACGACGCGAGTGCGAAAGCTGCGGGAGCGTTGTAGTCGTTGTATAGAGCATCGATTTGCAAAGGCAGAGTGTTGGTTTTTCCGCGGATGTTCGATGAAACGACTGCAACAGCCCCGTATTCACCCATCGCTCGTGCGCTGCACAGGAGTACTCCATAGAGCAAAGCCCATTTGATATTTGGGAGAGTGACCTTCCAGAAGGTTTGCCAA
>JBEICB010000115.1:0-15115 GCA_040373655.1 Pirellula sp.
AGCAGTGCTCAATTCGAAGTGGTCAATGTCAACGCTCATAGCCTCGGAGTAAGAGGGACGGATGCTGCCACAAAGCAGAAGATCAACAAAATACTAATCCCCCGAAATACTCCTTTACCCGCATCGCGCGTATATACCTTCGTCACATCTACCGACGGTCAAAAAAATGCACGCGTTCCTTTGCTCGAAGGTGAAAGTGAAAACCCCGACTATTGCAATGTCCTAGGGGAATGCATGGTGCGAATCGACCCTCCAATCCCACGAGGTTCTGTTATCAAAGTTATATGCAATTATGCTTCAAATGGAACGATCTCAGTCACCGCAAAATTACCACAGACCAATGCCTCAGCCTACGTGGAAATCCGCAGGGATAGCTATTCAACCATCGAATCTCTGGACATCTGGAGCGCACGACTCACCAGTCAAACCGACCAGTCATCCACCAAGATTTTAGAATCGGTCTTCCCAACCCCTGCGCCTCAAGTGAAATTAAATCAGCATGACAAAAAAGAAGTCCTTGCTCGACTCGATTCGATCTACCGCTACATAGGGCATCTCTCCGTCGATCCCCCCCCCCCCCGTGAAAGCCGTTCAAACCCATCGACTCATCAGTCGTCTGAGCGATGAGACAGAATCACTCAAGCAAATCATCCAGCATCTAGAACTCAAACACCAACAAACAGAACAGTTTCGGGAGAGATTGGTTCTTTCCGGACAAATCGCTCAACTAAAAATGGCTTGGGAAAATTCCAAAAGATTACTCGATCATACCTTCGTCGTTATGGGTCGAGAATGCTTTGCTTCCGGAATGGTCCCATCAACTGCTTCCGGATTCACAGAAGAAGTCAGAGATCTAAACTCACTTATCGAGTTACGCTCCTAACATTCACTCAAGTCTATCCAAAAAATCTACGGTCTTGGACTAACTATGGACGAAACAGATTTTTACCATCGATGGCTTGGAATACCTCCTCAAGAACAACCCGTTTCCTACTACCGATTGCTAGGCATACCTCTTTTCGAAGATGACCTAGAAGTCATAGCAAATAGCGCTGACCGACAACGGTCTTTTGTAAAACGACAATCGGGAAACGTTAAAAAATTCGAATCCCTCGGCCAGAAAATACTAAACGAAATTGAAGTTGCTCGAATCTGTTTGATGAATCCAGATAAACGTCAAGCCTACAACGAGCAACTCCGCTTGCTATTGTCGGAAGAAGAAATACCCATCAAACCGACCCCAGAACCTGATTCCTCGCCACTACCTTTCTTTATCGGATCAGATAAAACCTGCGATCTTGTAATCGACTCCAAAGCCATCTCGTCAATCCATTGTTCTATAGTAAATCATGCAAACCGAATAATCCTAAGGGATCTCAAATCGACCAATGGAACGAGCGTCAATCTGAAAAGAATCACTAAGCCCACCGAAGTTTTTCTAAGCGACCTTATACTATTAGCCAAACACCACCGCATCAAACTGCCAAGCAACTTCATTCCAAACACCAAGCAATCCTCTGGGTTCGCGTTCCTTGGACGTAGCGACCAATGCGAAATCATCATAGACAACACCACCGTCTCGTCCTTTCATGCACGATGCATTTTTGACGCAGACGACGTCACGATTGAAGATCTAAATTCCACCAACGGGGCGTTCTTCGTTGACACCCTCGGTAATCGGCATCGATTGACACCGTTTAAACCGACGTCAATTGCAGGCGCTGAAGGAATCTATCTAGGAAAACACCACATTAGCATCTCAAAACTTTTACTCGATCTCGATCGGAGCAAAGCGAATTCTCTGAAGTCCAACGATGTTCGCAACGACTGAAGTGGCCCCCATTATTCGGACCACGGGTTTAGATGTAAATCCGAGGAGGCGTCAGCTTCTCGAAGGCATTGAGTTGTTCTTTTGCGGACCAGCTGACCGCAAAGACAAGGCAGCAGACGAACCCCAAACTGCAAAGCTTCACGAGCAAATCGGGAAGCTCAATTAGCAGCTTGAAGGTAAGCGTCCATCACAACCAGCAGCTTGATGGGCGGCGCGGTTGGAATTCGCGGGGTATTGTTTAGTAGCAGCTGCCGTCGGTGCGGCCAGACGCATCCCTTTGGAGTGCCTAACATGGCTCGTGATCATTCTAAGGCCCAGCGATGGGCGAACCCCTTTGAGCGGTTTCGAAATTCTGGCTTGACGATCTCTCAGTTCTGTCGCAACGTCCACTTGATCGCAGTACGCAGCGAGTGTTTTTCCTCGAATGAGAAGTTGTTTAAGTATTGAAGGTGCAGGAGTATCATCCATTTTCTGAATTCAAAGAAATCTATAGGGCATTGCGTCAAGTTATTGGGTTTGTGGATGCCATATTCCCAATATCTAGAAATTCACTAAATCCGTCGTGTATTGTACAGCATTACCGATCCAAATGCACCGAAACCAAGACTGTCAGCGACATGTTCGTTGCAGCACTTTGGTACACACTTTCGCGTTGGGATCCACGGAAAGCCTGCCATTTTTGGGTGTGTGCGCTATTGCTCGGTGGTCGGGAAGTCGGTGAATCCGCTGGGTTCTCCGCGAACAGTATTTTTTTGGGCGTAAACGGGCCTTGATTCATAATGTGTGCATGCACGGCCTGCGACTGCACTGTCTGCGCTTAAACTGTCTGCGCTTAAACTGTCTGCGCTTGAACCGTCTGCGCTTGAACCGTCTGCGCGTTCACTGACGGAGAAGTTAGCGATTACGAAACGTGCTTTACTTCTTTTTGCCGAGAGCTTGGGATAGAAACTGATCGACTGGTCCGATCGATTTTTGACAAGCTTGATCGAACGGGGTACCGGCTTGGATGGCTCGCAACAAGGCATCGTATTGTTTGCGCATCGATGAACTTTGCATGGTGCGGACCAAGGCAAACCCGACGATGCCTTCTTCTTCCTCGTTCATTTTCCCTTCCGTAAGTGGTTTGACGTCTTTGAGGTCGCCGACGACTTTAGGGAGTTGAGCGAGCCAGGGTTTGACGCGTTGATCATTTTGACCAGATGTTGCGGCGAGCGCTGCGCGTCCGGAGCCTTCTGCAAACCAACGTGGAACCCCTTCGTGGGAAGCCATCCATAGGCTTGTCAATTGTTGAACGAGGGCTGATTCATCCAGTTTTGGGTTGGATGATTCGGGGATGATAGCGACGTAAACATCGACTACATCTTTACGCCAGTGGGATGTCCATTCTTGTGGAAGCGATCTTCCTTCGATCATTTTGCCAAGTTCGCTATAGTTGTAGCGAGATTTCAGCGCGTAGATCGTAACCCCCCCTTTCACCAATGGTTCTTTGGGGGAGAGTTTGAGTTGTTTACGTACGGTTTTGATTGCGGACTCGGCGCTTTGTAAGGTTCGTTCGATAGTCGATTTGCCGACATTTCCCAGTACATGGATTTCTTCGTTATGGGATTCTTCTGCGGGTGCATTGGGCGACATGACTTTCCAACGCGAGCGTGCTCGGTCCATCCGCTTTTCCATCAGTTCAGTGTGGGAAGCTTTGTTTGCCCACGACTTCATGATGACACTTTCGAGTTGCCCGTCGCGATTGTCGCCGTCAAACGTGGCCCCTTCGTCGATCCATTTGGTGATTTTCTCGATCTCTTCGGCTTTGAGAGCAGGACGTCCTCCAGCGGGCATTCGCTGTCCTGCTTCGCCGAGTAGTTTCATGACGAGCAAGCTTCCTTTACCGTCTTTGGGGGTCAGAGCTGCCCCGGACATGCCGCCGCGAAGTAGGCCTGCGAAGTTAGTGAAATTCAGGCCACCAGAAGGACGATTACCACCGTAGTGGCAACCGTTGCAGTTGGATACGAGGATTGGAGCAATATCGTTTGCGAAGCTGACGGTTTCTTTGCCTGTGCGTTCCATGACTTCGACGGGTTTGGTTGGTTCGGCTGGTTTTGGAGCTTCGCCGGTAGCAAGTGTTTTGAGATTGGCTTTTGGATCCTCACCGTCGTATTTGGCTCCTTGCTGGATCCAGTTTTTGAGGATGGTTAATTTTTCAGCGGAGACTTTGTTTCCGTTTGGTGGCATCACACCACCTTCGATGGACGTGACGATGGGGCTGCTTGCGGGGTCGCCGGGGAAAAGTACGACACCACCTTTTGAGCCTTTGATCAGTTGCTCGTAGGTGGGCATTCCAAAGCCGCCACTTTCCTTGTCGACGTGACAGCGACCGCAGTGTTCGACCAAGATCGGTGCGACTTGTTTCGCGAAGCTTACTCCGGCGTTGCTTGCAGGGGTATTGTTCGGGGAAGCCGATGATTTCGACTTGTCCTTTCCCATCTCCCGCACCTTTGCTTGGATGGCCGACCATTCAGGTAGAGGACTGAATTCTGCACCTTCTATCGACAGGACATCGATGGCTTTGACGAGTTTTCGGTGGAGTCTTTCCCACTCGGCCAAGTCTTTCTTGTCGGCTTGGGTTACCAGATCGGCGAAGACACTGTTGCAAGCCTCTATCCAGTCGGAGCTCTGACCGAATTTCTTTTCTTTGAAAAGCTCCTCTGCTTGTTTGATGGCAAGTTTACAGGAGTCGAGGTCGGTGGGGGGAGTGACCGCCGGGGCTTGTGCGTTTGTTTCTTGTGCAATTACGGAAGCAATGGGCCACGAGAGGGTCAAGCAAGGGATTGGCCAGGTGAAAAGGGCTGTCAGTAGCAAGTGGTGAATTGGACCTGCGGAGGTGCGGCGTAGGTTCATACGGGATTGCGGGTATTGAAAAGGGAGGTTGCGAGAATGCATACGGGTTGATTAACGCGATGTGTGATTATAGTTTTTGGCGTCCGGAGAGCGCGTCAGAAAGAATTTCCTTGTTGGTGAATTCCAGGACGCTGCCGCTGGTGACCCCTCGGGCGAGCCGGGTCAATTGTACAGGATATGGGGCTAGTTGGTTGGAAATAAACAAGGCCGTGCCATCTCCTTCTACGTTTGGATTGGTGGCCATGATCACTTCCTTGAAGTTTCCCGAACGTATCCGATCGACCAGGGCTTCGATGGTCAGTTGGTCTGGGCCGATGCCGTCAAGGGGAGCGATTCTGCCTAGCAGGACGTGGTAGAGACCTCGGTAGACACCGGTTTGTTCCAGTGCGATTAGGTCGCGCGGTTGTTCGACGATGCACAGGAGGCTCGTGTCACGCTGTGGATTTTGGCAAACGCCGCAGAGGGATTCTTCGGCCAAGTTGTAGCAGACGCTGCAGTATCGGACGTTTTCTCTGACTTTGCGAATGGCATCAGAAAGTGCGAAGGCTTCGGATTCGTGGACGCGCAATAGGTGGTAAGCGAGTCGTTCGGCGGTTTTTTTTCCGATTCCTGGCAACCGTCCTAATTGGGCGACCAATTCCGTTACCGATTGGGAAATTTCAGCCACTTGGAAATCCTGTCCGCTAAAGTTCGCAGCGAGCTTGGTTCGAGCAATTCTCGTTTGACCTTGTTAACATAGCAAAGTTCGTTGAAATGATCAGGGAGAGGAACGTCCAAGTTCCTTATTGGTTTCGTCCGCGAACCTTTCCAGGGGGGCGCAATCTGTCCAAAAGGGTCGGTGAGGGGCTGTTGTCTCCTTTGTAGGCGTTGGAACTTACGATATTTTTGGGGTTAAAACCGACGCATGGCTGCAAACGTTGACTGGTCAGATCCGATAATTGGCCCAGACTACCACCCAGCCAAAACCGAGCACTACTCAACTAGCGAGCATTCATGACGGTCCTGCTACAAATTCGAAATGCCCACAAGCGTTATGGCGATCAGATTCTGCTCGACGGTGCGGAGTGTACATTGACGGGTGATACCAAGGTGGGTTTCATCGGGCGCAATGGGGCGGGCAAGTCGACGTTATTGAAATGTATATTGGGTGAAGACGAGTTGGATACCGGCGAGATCATTCGCCATCCGAAGTTGAAGATTGGGTATCTCAAGCAGCATGACCCTTTTCTTCCCGGCGAAACGGCTTTGGAGTTTCTGATGCGGGACTCAGGTCAGCCGGATTGGAAGTGTGGAGAAGTTGCGGGTGAGTTTGAGATCAAGGGGCCAATGTTGCAGGCCCCGATGCAGAGTCTTTCGGGTGGATGGCAAACACGGGTGAAGCTTTCCGCGTTATTGCTTCATGAGCCGAACCTCTTGTTGCTTGACGAGCCTACGAACTTTTTGGATTTGCGTACGCAGTTACTTCTCGAACAGTTTTTGAAGAACTTTCAGGAGGCTTGTTTGATCGTCTCGCACGACCGTGCATTCCTCAATGCGACTTGCGATTCGACGCTGGATCTTTCGCTTGGCGAATTGACGCTATTCCCTGGAAAGGTAGACGAGTTTTTGGAGTACCAACGAGAGTTGCAGGAGCACGATCAGCGATCCAATGCATCGATTGCGGCGAAACGCAAGCAGTTGCAGGAATTTATCGATCGCAACCGCGCAAGAGCTTCGACGGCAACCCGTGCAAAGTCCAAGAGCAAGATGCTCGAGCGGCTTGAACTCAAAGAGATTGCGGGATCGCAGTCGAACGCGACAATTCGAGCGCCGCAAGTCGAGCCGAGGCAGGGTCCGGCGATGCGTTGTCGCGATTTGAGTATCGGATATCCCGAGCGGACTATTGCCGCAGGGATTGGAGTAGAGATCGATCATGGTACACGTGCGGCGATTGTGGGGGACAATGGTCAAGGGAAAACAACGCTACTGCGAACCTTGGTCGGTTCTCTGTCGCCGGTCGCGGGTGAAGTCAAATGGGGGCATGGTTGTGAATTAGGTACGTATGCTCAGCACGTCTACACGAGTCTTCCGGAGAACAAGACCGTGTTAGAGTTTTTGGAATACGAAGCGATACCAGGGACAAAGAATCAAACTATTCTCGATATGGCAGGTGCGATGCTGTTTCGAGGGACTGCGGTGAATAAAAAGATCCGCGTGCTTTCTGGGGGGGAACGTGCTCGGCTCTGCATGGCTTCGCTTCTTTTGGGAAAAGCCAACATTTTGATTTTGGACGAACCCGGCAACCATTTGGATGTCGAGACCGTCGAAGCGTTAGCGGATGCGTTGATTGATTATCGTGGCACAGTGATTTTTACTTCGCACGATCGGCATTTTCTTAAGCGTGTAGCGACTTCGTACATCGAAGTCCGTGATGGTAAAGTCACTCAGTATCGCGGTGACTACGACGCTTACATGTACATGGTGCAAAAGGAGCTCGATGAGACCGAAGCGACCCGCCATCCGAATGGAGCATCGAAGAAGACAACTGCCAAACCGATTGCGCAGGGGGCACCGAAAGCTCCGGCGAACGACGAGCGAGCATTGCGCAAGCAGATCAACAACTTAGAAAAGAGTATTGCCAAGTTGGATCAGCAACGCAAAGAGATTCACAACCAGTTGATGAATGCAACGGACGCTCAGTCGGCCTTGAAGCTACATACAGAGCTTGAGAGCGTATCTGCCGAATTGGAGTCGGCAGAATTGCGGTGGGCGGAACTGCAAGAGCAGCTCGAGGGGTAGGATTTCGGGTGAATTGCTCGCTGAGCACTGGAGCTGCCAGTAAACGGGGGCTGCAGAATGCAAGGCCGGCAATGCAAAACAGCATTTTTGCGTCGCCATGAATTAATGGTGAATACAAACGGAGAGCCTCGAAATGATTCGACTTGTTGAGCGATCGGAGGCTTTGCTTACTTTGAGCTTGGAATCCCTCTTCGATTGCCAGGTGATTGCGAGATGCATCGCGGAGGTGCTTCGAGGGCAACTGCCAAGTGTCGTTGGGCTAACGGGTACCTTAGGGGCAGGAAAAACGCAGTGGACCAAGTTTTTTGCGGAGGCTCTGGGGGCGAATCCGTCGGACGTTTCGAGTCCGACGTTTGTATTGATTCATCCATTGGCGACGGATCCACCGGTTTATCACATCGACGCGTACCGGATTGTCGACAGCGATGAATTTTTGGAGTTAGGTATCGAAGAGTTGTTTGAAAGTCCTGCGATTACCGTCATCGAATGGGCGAATCGATTTCCCGAGTGCATGCCTAGAGAGACTTTGTGGGTACATTTAGATACCCAAGATCCGACCGGAACGGAGCGAGAGTTGACGATTCGCAATTTCGAGAGATTCCAGGGACTAACGGAGCGATTGCTCGGTATGACTAAAGCAGTATGACCAATGCAGTATGACCAAAGCAGTGCGATTGAAATAGGGGTGTGGCAGGGGAGGAACCTCTGCGTTTGGGTGAGGCTTGGTGAAGATTCTTTCCTGGAATGTCCGGTTAGGTTGATTTTTGTTCTAATAAAGCCGTACCATTGTCCGTAAACGATGATGGTCAATAGTGTCGCCGGATTGGATGTTATTCCTTTCGGCATTGCTACTGTTCATGTTGTTGCTTTCCTTATCGCTGCTTTTCTTTGATCAACTGTTAGGAAACCTTCGATGTCGTATCATTGCGATTCTCTACGAGGCGGGATAACTCGATTGGGCAACGCCTTTCGTTTACTTTCGAAGTTTTTAGCCGTCCTGATGTTGCTCATTTCGGGGGATGGCATCTCGGAGAGTTGGCGAGTTGGCAGAGCCATGGCATTTCAGGCAACTGCGGAAGAGTTACCACCGGCGGATAGCGTACCTAGGGAGCGATTGGAAATGTGGAAAAAGGTTGACCAAGCACTGAGACAAGAGCTTCCGAAAACTGCGTTGGAAGAACTCCAAAAGATACTGGAGCAGTCATTAGCCCAAAAGTCCTATCCTGAAGCGGCGCGTGCCGCAGCGCAGATCTCTGTCACCGAGTCGATGATCGAGAATGAATCGAATGAGAAGGGAATTTTGCGGCTGCGCAGTGCGATCGCTAAATCGCATGAGGAAGTCCAACCTGTACTGCACGCATTATTAGCCAATTGGTATTGGTCGTACTTTGAAACCAATCGATGGCGTTTTCAGCAGCGGACTCAGGGCGCTGCGGTGGATGCTGAGGATATTGCAACTTGGGACTTGCCGCGCATCTTTGAGGAAATCCAAAGCGAGTATGCGAACGCTCTGAAGGAACCGGAAAAGTTACAAGCGATTCCCATAGAGAAATTCGACGCGTTACTTGTACGTGGGGCTTCACCGGAGAGTTACCGCCCTACCCTTTTCGATTTCGTAGCGTATCAGGCCTTGGAGTTCTACGCTTCTGGTGAGCAAGCCGGGACAATGCGTCGGGATACATTCGAGATAGATGCGGCTACAGCGGCACTGGGGCCGACGGAAGAGTTTTTGAATTGGAATCCCCAAACAACCGATGAGCAGTCGCCCAAGCTTAGAGGGATACGACTGTTGCAACAGCTGATTCGCAGTCACAGCGATCCCAAGGAACTCGATGCGCGTCTTTCTGCGGAGTTGGAGCGTATCCGTTTTGTGGGGGCGCATGCGGTTGGAGAGGAAAATGATGCTAGGATCGAGGCGTTGCTAAGAGCTTTTGCGGAACAAAACGCGAAACATCCTCTCTCAGCGGACGCACGTGATCGATTAGCGGAACGCTTGATCCAGCGCAATGAACTTCAGGAAGCTTTTGCAGTTGCCAAGCAGGGGGCAAATGCTTTTCCGGATAGTATCGGTGGCCGGAAATGTCATAACACTTGCGAATTTTTAGAGACCAAGTCACTCAACGTGGTTACCGAGCGGGTTTGGAATACAAATTCTCTGTCGCCGAACATTCGGATCCTTTATAAGCACTTGACGAAAGTACATTTTCGATTGGTTGCGGCAAGTTGGACCGAACGGCTTGGTGGTTCGCGGTGGCGTCCAGATCAGATGACAAATGAAGACCGAGAGGAATTGTTCCTTAAGCCGCCAGTGAAAGCTTGGTCTACCGATCTCGATCCGACTACAGACTATCAGCAAGCTGAGAAAGACATTCAAGCGCCAAATGACGTCCCTTTAGGGTACTACATCCTGTTCTATAGCATGAATGAATCGTTTACCCCCGGGAATAATCAAATTGGGGCTTGTGAAGTATGGGTAAGCAATTTGTCGGTTGTACTTCGGCAACGCTGGGGAGGGCTTAATACCGACGCACAGTCTTCCGGAATCGAAGGTGTCGTCGTCAACAATGAAACGGGAGAGCCTATTGCCGGCGCTGCCGTACAGGCGTATGTGAGGAACCAACGAAACAATCAATGGGCTCCTGGTACGGAAGTACTTACACAACCCAATGGAACTTTTCTGCTTCCTTTGGTAAATGCCAATGCTCTTTTAATGGTCCGGCACGAGGCCGACCGCTTGGCTACTCTCAACGAAACGAGCTATTTCGAAACGCGGGTCGATGGCAAGAGCGAGAATGTCGTGCTCTTTACCGACCGTTCCATTTATAGACCTGGTCAGACGATCCAGTTCAAGGGTATTGCGACTTCTGCGGATCAAGGAGCGAGCAAGTACCTACCGATTACGGGGCGCAACTTTAAATTGGAGTTTAAGGATCCCAACGGAGAGGTGATCGAGACGTTGGATGTGCGCACGAACGACTATGGTTCTTTTAGCGGGTCGTTTAATTCTCCTCGCAATCGCGGAACGGGAGCGAGGTTTATTGTTGTAGATCAGAATCGCGGCGTGGCAGAGGTTCGAGTCGAAGAGTACAAGCGACCGAAGTTTCAAGTTACGGTCGATCCAATCAAAGACCAAGTAAAGCTAGGAGATACGGTTCGCGTAACGGGGCATGCGATTGGATATACCGGTGTGCCGGTGCAAGCTGGGGAAGTTCGTTACCGCGTCGTACGAAGGGTCCGGTGGTCTGATTGGTTCGAATTGATGTACGCTTGGCGTATTCAATCGCTCGTAGGGAATGAGCAAGAGATCGCACAAGGGTTGACGCAGACGAAACCGGACGGGAGCTTTGAGGTGGAGTTCGTTGCGAAACCAGATCGTGCAGCCCCCGAGGAGGATTCTCCTAAGTTTCAGTATGTAGTCCTTGCAGATGTTACAGATGGAACTGGGGAAACTCGTTCGGCCACTCGTATGATTTCCTTGGGGTACGTAACCACCCAAGCGATGCTTACTGCAAGCGAGTGGCAAGTCGAACAAAAGCCCGTGGAGCTAAGTGTTCAAACCACGAATCTGGATGACGAGTCGGTCAAGGCGAAGGGGGTGCTCAAGGTCTATCGCGTGGTGGAGCCGAAAGAAGTTCCGCGTCCGTATCTGTTAGGGATACGTAACCGTTTGATGCAAAGAAAGCCAGGAGGCTCAGCGAACCGTCCGGGAGTTCCGGTCGTCGAGCAGGTCCCCGATCCAACTGCAGATTCTTACTGGCCTCTTGGGGAAGTTGTCGTAGAAAAGACTTTTGAGACGGATGAGAAAGGGGATGCCAAGCTGTCGTTGGAGCTTAAGGCGGGCATTTACCGGGCTGTGGTCGAGACGCAGGATACGTTGGGTAAGCCAGTGCGAACGGAGAAGCAGTTGCGAGTGTTGAATCCGCAATTGGAGAAATTCCCGAGCAAGCTACCTTTTGTGTTTTCAAGTCCCAAGCAGCAATGGGAGCCCGGTGAGACTTGGACAGCTCTGTGGGGAACTGGATATGAAGCGGGGCGAGCATTCGTCGAGATTTCACATCGCGGAGCGGTGTTACAGTCGTTTTGGACGGAACCCGGAAAAACACAAGTAGTATTGCAGCAGCCGATCACTGAATCGATGCGAGGTGGATTTTCAGTTCGCTTGGTTTACGTCCGAAACAATCGTTTGTACTCAGAGTCCCGAGTGATTGAAGTTCCTTGGAGTAACAAAGATCTCACTGTTCGTTGGGAGCGATTCCGCAATAAGTTGGAACCGGGGGCAAAGGAGAAGTGGACAGCGAAGATCACCGGCAAATCGGTTGAGGAAGAGGGACTTGCAGCAGAGTTTGCAGCGGCGCTTTATGACGCTTCTCTCGATGCTTTTTTGCCCCATCAGTGGCCAAATCAAGTTGGCTCGTTTTATCGCGAGTCAACGCAGGTGATGTTTCAGTTTCAGAACCAAGCACAGTATATGAGCATGTTGCTCCGCAACATACCGGAGCAGAGGCTTCCGGTCGAAGAGTCCTATCGACGGTTTGCTTCGTCACTACTTTTTTCATCGTTCGGAGGTGTAGCATTTTTAAGTATGGATTCTAGTGCCGGTAGTTATGGCCGTTTTGGTATGCCTGCCCCTGCTTCCGCCGGTCCTGGTGGAATGCGTGGTCGGTCTTTGAGTATGGAGAGCGCTTCTAGCGCCGATTCGCTGGCAGGCGGCCTCGGCATGGGTGGCATGGGGGGTGGCATGCCGATGGCCGATGGTTCCGTCGCTATGGCAAAGGGGGCCGGAGCACAATCAGGGATGGGGGCCGGAGAAGGAGGTGGGGGAGGCGTTGGGACAGCGTCGCTGGACTCGATTTCTCCGCGGACGAACCTCAATGAGACTGCGTTTTTCTTTCCGCAGTTAGTAAGCGACGGTAACGGGGAGGTGACGTTGGAGTTTACGATGCCAGAAGCGTTGACCAAATGGCGTTTCTTAGGGTTGGCACACGACCGAGGTCTTAGAAGCGGATCGTTAATTGATTCGGTGGTGACCGCTAAGGATTTGATGATCCAACCGAACCCTCCTAGATTTTTGCGCGAAGGAGATGTGTTGGAGTTTTCGGCGAAGGTATCGAACCAATCGAATCAAAGTCAGCGGGGGACGGTCGCCTTGCAGTTGTTTGATGCGTTGGATGAGTCGAATGTTGATGCGCGTTTTGAGAACCAATCCAATCAGCAGGGCTTTGAGTTGGGGGAGAAGGAATCGAAGACATTCCTCTGGCGGATCCGAGTTCCTGAGGGTGCTCGTCCGATTACTTTTAAAGCGGTGGCAGCGACCGACAAGCTTTCTGATGGCGAGCAAGCGATGTTGCCGGTGTTATCGAACAAGATCCTGGTGCGCGAAGCGATTCCGCTACCGATCCGCGGCAAGAGCACCAAGGAGTTTGAATTCAAGAAACTCCTAGAGTCGGGCAATTCATCGACATTGCGCAGTCAATCACTAAGTGTGCAGATGACTTCGCAACCTGCGTGGTATGCCATCTTAGCCCTCCCTTATCTGATGGAGTATCCCTACGAGTGCAGCGAGCAGACCTTCAATCGAATGTTCGCCAATCTTCTAGCGCAACACATTGTGAACAGTCGGCCCAAGATTGCTAAAGTGTTTGAAACATGGCGCACAATGCAACCGGAAGCTTTGGAGTCACCGTTGAGCAAGAACAAGGAAATTCAATCCATTGTTCTGGAGGAAACTCCTTGGTTGCGTGACGCGCAGCGCGAGTCCCAAGCAAGGCGCAACGTAGGGATCTTGTTTGACACCAATCGATTGCAGAATGAAACACAGGCTCACATGAAGCGGCTTGCAGAGATGCAGCGTGAGAGTGGCATGTGGCCTTGGTTCCCAGGCGGACCTGACAACGAATACATCACGTTGTATATCACCACCGGATTTGGGCGTCTTCGACACATGAAGATCGCCGTCGATGAGAATCTTGCGATTCGATCCTTAGAGGGATTGGATGCTTGGATGCAAAAGCTGTATTTGCGAATCACGGCGGAAAATAATGCCCAAAGACAACTTTCGTCAACGATTGCTCTTTATTTGTACGGTCGTAGTTTCTTCCTAAACGATCGTCAGATCGATGAGTCGAGGCAATCGGCATTGAAGTACTGGCTGGAGCAAGCGAAGGCTCACTGGACCAGCTTGGATCGTCAATCCCAAGCCCACCTTGCAGTGGCTTTGAAGCGATTCGGCGATAACGAGACTCCGGCAGCGATTTTGAAGAGCTTCCGGGAACGGAGTTTGAACGACGAAGAGCTCGGCATGTACTGGAAGGATGGCGGTGCATCGTGGATGTGGTATCACGCTCCGACTGAGACTCAAGCGATGATGATCGAAGCGTTTGATGAAGTGGCTGGAGACCAGCAAGCAGTCGAGGACTGCAAGGTTTGGTTGCTCAAGCAGAAGCAGACACAAGATTGGAAAACAACGAAAGCCACGGCTGATGCAGTGTATGCATTGATTGGACGTGGCCGAAATCTGCTTGATTCGGACAGTCTTGTCGAAGTCAAGTTAGCGGATAGGGTTGTAGAGCCTGCAGACGTCGAGCGGGGAACTGGCTTTTATGAAAAGAAGTTTGTGGGTGGGGAGATTCGACCCGAGATGGGGAAAGTAACCGTCACAAAAACGGACGAAGGGGTAAGTTGGGGTGGGTTGCATTGGGAGTATCTAGAAGAAATTGGCAAAGTATCCGCTCACAGCGATACACCATTGAAACTTGAAAAGGAGCTGTATCGAAGAATCCTTACGGATGCAGGTCCAAAGCTTGAAAAGGTCGCTGTAGGTGGTCAAGAAGCGAGCGGAGAATTGCCTTTGGTGAAGGTTGGGGATGAGCTGGTTTGTCGCGTAGTGTTGCGAACAGATCGGGACATGGAATACGTTCACTTGAAGGATTACCGAGGTAGTGGAACCGAGCCGGTAGATGTTTTAAGTGGATACAAGTTCCAGGACGGATTGTTTTACTATCAGAGCACCCGTGACACGGCGACCCACTTCTTTATCGATTACTTGAGGCGTGGTACTTATGTCTTCGAGTATACGGTTCGAGTACAGCATGCAGGCGAGTATCCGATGGGGCATGCGAGTATTGAATGCATGTATGCACCGGAGTTCAATGGGCATTCCGCCGGAGTGACGATCAAGGTAATGCCGAAGTAAAACACTCCGCTTATCGACCGTTCCGCAATCCGTATCCACCGTTATGCCTCTCGTAGCCACCGTTCGCCAGACGGTGGATATTTTCCTGATGACGTCCACCGCTTGGCAGCGGGTGGCTACCTCGAGAAGCCATCCCCGTAGCCAACGTTTCGCCATCCGTAGCCACCGTTCCGCATTCGCAGCCACCGTTCGCATGACGGTGGATATTTTCCTGATGTCGTCCACCGCTTGGCAGCGGGTGGCTACCTCGAGAAGCCATCTCGTAGCCACCGTTCGCCAGACGGTGGATATTTTCCTGATGTCGTCCACCGCTTGGCAGCGGGTGGCTACCTCGAGTGGCCATCCATAGCCAACGTTCGCAATACGTAGCCACCGTTCGCCAGACGGTGGATATGTTCCTGATGTCGTCCACCGCGAGGCCG
>JBEICB010000208.1:0-8524 GCA_040373655.1 Pirellula sp.
ATTTAGATTGGACCGCCGACAATCGCCAAAAATATTATTCAATCAATGGTGGAACAACCGTGACCGTCGCAAATGCCTGGTCCCGAGGGGTGAAATTCGGCAATGGTCGCCAAGCAAGCCATTGGAGGGATGGAGCGAATCTGGGAATCATGGATCCCACCTTTGCGCCCGGAGAACTAGGAATCGTCCGCCCTCTCGATATCCAAGCATTCGATGTGATCGGCTTCGATCTAGCGTCCGAAGTCCCAGAACCATCGACTCTGGCAATTTTCGGCTTGCTCTCATCGTTCACAATCCGGTTAGGCCGTCGCAACTTCTCACGCCCCATCTCTCCTAAATCACCTAGCTTGAGAAGCAAACAAGAACAGCACCTTTTAGAATAAAACCCTATTCGCTTCGAAAGCGACACTGAAGAACTTCCAAGGACACTTGATCCCAACGAGTGCAATGAGCTATATGACGTTCATGGGATACGCTGCTACCTTGGACTGCCCCACTTTAGGAAACCGGCCGACAATGAACCTTCTTGCGAAATCAGCACGCACCGTTTCGCTATTCGGTATCGGCTTACCAATCGTTCATTGCTACCGCGACGCCCGCTTCAACGGCAAGCCTCGCGGTGTTCTTGCGGCTGCATTTCTTGTAAGCTTGCTCAGCAGTACAGTAATCGCCCAAGAATCTGTTGTGGAATCGAAGCCACTTTCTTTTCCCCCTCAAAGCTTTGTTCCACCACCGCTTGCCATTACGCAGCCAACCGAACCACAAACAGTTCTGCCGCAATCACCGCAACTGCCCCCATCCGCACCGTTCCCCAACCAAGAGACACCCACGTCTCGCGGTGCAAACTCCCCCCCGCCACAACCACTTTTCGCTCCCTATGCTTCCGGGCCTCAGTTGAGTTCTAACGAGTTTAGGAACCAAGGCACTACCCTTGATACCGACAGCCCCTGGATTGAATATAGAAAAGACATCCCGGACGAGATCCCAAGCGATTCCTTGCGAACGATCGATGGAGCGGAAATGGGACTCCCTCCACTAGAAATACGTATAAAAAAACGAACCCGATACGATATCTATCGACAACGCGAATCTACGTTGGGCTATATCCCCGGCGATGGAGATCAATTCGGTTGGCTGGATTTCGATAACACTCCGTATCTCGATGAGCGAGATAAAAGTGGTTTGGCCGCCTCCATCGGCTTGCACCTGCTCTCAGGCCCTAATGTCGTTCCACTACCTCCAAGACTCTGGGACTTCGCTCTAGGTTACCAAAAACGAGATTCCTTGGGCCAAATCCTCAGCTACGATGTCGCTGCAAACGTCGGCATCTACAGTGACTTCGAAGACTCCGCTCGAGACGGTGTTCGTGTTCTCGGACACGCCGTCGGTATGCTCCATGCCAACGAAAATCTCGATTGGGTCTTCGGCGTCGACTACCTCGACCGAGATGATTACCGAATTCTCCCCGTTATCGGATACGCATGGCATTCGACCGAAAATCCCGCCTGGAGAATCGACGCCGTCTTTCCACGCCCTCGTATCGAATACTCAGTCGAAGACTATCGAACCTTCTACATCGCAGGACGACTCGGTGGTGGCACTTGGGATATCGAAATGCCCAATGAAATCAACGAAATCATGACCTATCGAGACTTTCGCCTGCTCTTCGGCATCGAAACCCACATTCCCAATCAACCAAGATCAAATGTTGAATTGGGCTGGATCTTCGGACGCAAACTAGAATTTCGTGACGGATCAGGCCCTTATGAGTTCTCCGACGCTTTCTTGATCCAATGGATTACGCGGAATTAATCCCCCCGAAAATGCCCCAAGATCCCGCAAGCCTCCCCAAACAACTACACTTCCCGGAAGCTCTTCCGGATCATTCATGTGCACCCATCCTACGTCCAATCCGATTCATGGGCTCTGCAAGCTCCTCAAATCGATGCGATTGCTGTTCCGTAAAGCCTTGCAGTAGAAACCTTTATCGCATTTCCAAACAAAAAACGAAAACTGGACGATGACAAATCGTCGCAAACTTCTACAATAGTCCACTGGGTTTGTGAAAGTTTTCACAAAGTCCCGGCCGATGAGCGTCCGAAGTTCACTTGTTGAGTTGGTAACTGGTTGAATTGGTAACTGGTTGCTCAACGCAGTACTGTTGGGGCAGGGAGTCGATTCCCGACCTTCGAAAATTTCTCGAGAGCTTGCACTAAACAGCAAGCCATAGGTGAATCGTGGTAGCACACCTTCCGATCTTGATCTACCTGATTGCGGTGATTGGGTTTGCGGCAGTTTCCCTGATTTTGCCTCACTTGGTCGCTCCACGTCGCCCTACGCGGATCAAGGACATGCCTTACGAATCCGGAATGGATCCCGTGGGGGATGCCCGCAAGCCCTTCGACATCAAGTTCTACCTAACCGCAATTCTCTTTTTGGTTTTCGATATTGAACTACTTTTTCTCTACCCTTGGGCCGTTTCGCTTCTCGCTCCTGACGGAGTCCCCGAAGCATTCCGACCCGCTGTGTTAGCTGTGCTGATGGTTTTGCTCATTACGCTTGCCCTGGCTTACTGGGTGGCTTACCGCAAAGGAGTATTCGATTGGCGACGCAAATAAACAAACAACTCGGGGACAACGTGTTCCTGACATCATTGGATGCTGCGGCATCTTGGGCGCGAGCGAATAGCTTGTGGCCAATGCCTTTTGCAACTGCATGTTGTGGGATCGAATTGATGAGTACGGCCGCCTCCCGGCATGACTTGTCCCGATTCGGTAGCGAAGTCATGCGGTTCACCCCTCGGCAGTGCGATTTGATGATCGTTGCAGGTCGCGTGGTGATGAAAATGATTCCGGTGTTACAGCGTATTTGGATGCAAATGCCCGAACCAAAATGGTGCATCTCGATGGGCGCGTGCGCTTGCTCAGGCGGCGTGTTCGACACCTACGCAGTGGTTCAAGGGATCGATCGATTCATACCTGTGGACGTCTACGTTCCAGGGTGCCCTCCGCGTCCAGAGCAACTCATTCGAGCAATTATGGATCTGCAGGACAAAATCAAGAAAACCGGCACTTACAACGCCCGTGAATTCCAATTGCGAATTCTTCCAGATGGTCCGAAACGATTCGATGAAGACGAACTGATTCGAATTCGCGAGCGCAACGGACTCAAACTCGAAGAACACAAGTACGATCCGATTCACTGATAGGAACAATCGTTTCATGACACAGATATCGTCGGATAGTGTTTATAAACAAGCGATCGAGAAGGCCTTGCCTTCGGTCGCTCTGCGTTGGTCTGAATTCCGTGGACAGCATCGCATAGATGTTCCCGCTGCTAATATCGCCACAGCTCTCACGGCCCTAAAAGAAGCGGGCATGGATCAGTTGTGTGATTTGACCGCAGTCGACTTGCTCGAATATCCGGGAGCAACTGATCGATTCGAAGTCGTATATTTGCTGTTGAACACCTCGAACTCCGACCGTCTGACGGTCAGAACATACCTCAACGAACCGAATCTACAGATTCCTTCAGCACATCCGATCTGGATTGCTGCAGATTGGCTCGAGCGCGAAGTCTACGACATGTACGGCATCGTGTTTACCGGTCACCCTAACTTCAAACGCCTGCTCCTACCTGATGCATTCGAGTCTTTTCCATTGCGTAAGGACTACCCGGTAAAGGGTCGCGGCGAGCGTCATAATTTCCCCATCATCACCCGAGCGGAGAGCTAATTCAGATGCCACTGGAATTGATGGATTCGCCTAACGCTGATCCAAATCAGCGAGAAGGCCTGTGGACATTGAACTTCGGTCCACAACACCCCGCCACTCACACTACTCTTCGTTTGGTTCTGCAACTCGACGGCGAAATGGTGATGGACGCGGAACCCGATATCGGGTTCTTGCACAGTGGCTTCGAGAAGCTCGCAGAAGTCCTCGACTACAATCAGTATGTAACCATCGTCGACCGGATGAATTACATCTCCCCAATGGCCAACGAAATAGCTTGGCATCATGCGGTTGAAGGGCTTCTAGGAATCGAACTCACTCCACGATGCAAGTACATCCGCACAATCTTTGCGGAACTGATGCGAATTCATGACCACCTGCTTTGCACCGGTACCTGCGTTCTGGATCTCGGCGGGGCTACGGCATTCATGTACGCGTTCAATGAGCGCGAAAAGATCTACGAAATTTGTGAACGAGCTAGCGGTCAACGTTTCCACACCGGATACACCCGAGTCGGTGGACTTCTGTACGACGTTACAGATGACTGGATCGCTATGGTGAAGGACTTCTGCAAGACCTTCCCGAAAGCTTACAGGGACTTCGCCGGTCTTGTGATGAAGAACCGAATTTTCGTCGAACGCACTCGCGGAGTCGGCGTGCTGACAAAAGAAGATGCAATCGGCGGTGGTGCCACCGGCCCTGTAGCCCGCGCAAGCGGTGTCGAGCGAGACCTTCGTCGCGATGAACCCTACTTGGCATATGACGATCTCGATTTCGACGTTTGCTGTGCGACGGGCGGCGATTGCTACGCACGCTTCCAAGTCCGCATGATGGAAATGCTCGAAAGCCTCAAAATCATCGAACAAGCCATCGACAAACTTCCGTCCGGTCCGGTCTTCGTTTCCGGAACAGGTAAAGAAGGCTTGCCAGACAAATCGGAAGTGTATCGAAGTATCGAGGGCCTGATTCACCACTTCGAAAACATCATGCCTAATCGCCAGATGCCTTCGCCGAAAGAATCTTATTACGGTGCAACAGAGTCTCCCAACGGAGAATTGGGTTACTACATCGTTTCCGACGGAGACTTCAAAGCCTACCGCGCTCGAACGCGCCCACCATCTTTGCTGCACTTCTCTTTGTTCAGCCGCATGATTCGCGGTTGTATGCTCAGTGACGTCGCCGCTGTGCTCGGAAGTATTAACATCATCGCTGCGGAGTTGGATCGATGAGCGAATTGAGTGAAAACGCTAAGCAAACCATCGCGGAACACCTGCCTCGTTATCCGAACAAGCAAGCGGTAACGCTTCCTGCACTGCACGTCGTGCAGCAGGAGAAAGGCTGTGTCAGCAACAAGGCGATGAAAGAGATCGCCGAGATTCTTGAGCTCTCCCCCGCTCAAATCCTCGACACCGCGACCTTCTATGGATTTTTTCGAACCGAAGAAAACCCATTGGGTCAAAAAAGAATTTGGGTCTGCCGTTCCATCTCTTGCATGCTTCGCGGCGGAGAAGAATTGCTCGCGGCTTTGTGCGAAAAATACGGCATCTCCCCAGGCGAAACTACTCCCGATGGCAAGCTAACCTTGGAACTCGCCGAGTGCCTCGGTGCTTGCGATGGTGCTCCATGCGTTCTGGTCGAAGATGAACTACACCTGCGATGCTCAGTCGAAGATGTAGAACGATTAGCAAACGAACCTGTTCAAAAGTAACGTCATTCGAATAGCAAGCCCCATGAGGTCAGAAGTGAGTCGAACCGAATTCAAACCAGTACTTCTCGGACGTGTGGGCAAGCCCGACAGCCAAACCCTTGCGACCTACCGCGCCGATGGTGGTTACGAAGGATTGGCCAAAGCACTGAAGATGACCAACACCGAAGTGATCGATGTGGTCAAGAATTCTGGGCTGCGCGGTCGAGGCGGAGCAGGCTTCCCGACCGGACTGAAATGGACGTTCCTCCCAAAAGACATCAACGGCCCTGTTTACTTGTGCGTCAACGGAGACGAAAGCGAACCCGGCACATTCAATAACCGTGTTCTGATCGAAGAAGATCCCCATCAAATCCTTGAAGGGATCGTCATCAGTAGCTTCGCTACCCGCACAACCACAGCCTACTTCTACCTCCGCTACGAATACGGTCGATGCTATCGTGTCCTGAAAAAAGCCATCGATGAAATGTATGCCAACAACTTGTTGGGAAAAAACATTCTCGGTTCCGGATACGACTTGGATATCTACTTGCACCGTGGTGCTTGTGCCTACATTTGCGGTGAAGAAACCGGCTTGATCGAAAGCTTGGAAGGCAAACGAGCTTGGCCTCGGATTAAACCTCCATTCCCAGCCATCGAAGGCGCGTTCCGTCGCCCTACGGTTGTCAATAATGTCGAAACCATGGCTTGCATTCCTCACATCCTGAAGAATGGACCGGAATGGTTTCAATCGATGGGGATTCCCAAAGATCCGAACAATCCGAGAGATGCCGGCTCATATGGGCCCAAACTCTACTGCGTCAGCGGCCACGTTAATAAACCCGGCTTGGTTGAATTACCGATGGGTGTGACCGCTCGGGAACTAATCGATAAACACGCTGGAGGGGTCTGGAAAGGCCGCACCGCTAAAGCAGTCATACCAGGCGGCTTGAGCATGGGATTCATGACCAATGCTGAACTCGACACTCCATTGGATTTCAATGGACCGGGCCGAGTAGGCTGCTTGGGACTCGGAACCGCTGCGGTCGTAGTTATCGATGATCAAACAAGCATGGTTGACGTGTTGTACAACTCCTGCCGGTTCTACGCGCACGAGTCTTGTGGCCAATGTACCCCGTGCCGCGAAGGTACCGCTTGGTCTACCAAGATTCTCGAACGAATCCGTCAAGGAAAGGGAAAACTAAGCGATATCGATCTGCTCCTCGAAATAGCAAACTCGATCGGCGTAATGCCAGGCACCACAATCTGCGGCCTCGCTGACGGTGCTGCTTGGCCAATCAAGACCGCCATCGCAAAGTATCGAGGCGAGTTTGAAGCGTATATTAAGAGTGGTCGCAAGAGCGAAAGCGCTGCGTTGGCGCACGCCCACTAAGATTCCCGTTGGATACATTGATTCAGTTATCACCTTTTTTCGGAAGTGACACCCGTGGTCAAGGTTAAAGTCAACGACATCGAGATCGAAGCGGATCCCAAGGACAACTGCATCTTGGCAGCTCGGAAGGCTGGCGTTGAGATCCCTCACTATTGCTGGCACGAATCCCTCTCAGTGGTTGCTTCCTGCCGCATGTGCTTGGTTGAAGTCGGTGAAACGAAACCCGATGGCACCGTAGCGATGGGACCAAAGTTAGTCCCCGGCTGCCAAACACCCATCAAAGAAGGGACTGTGATCCGCACCGATTCTGCAAAGGTAAAAACCTCTCAGCAGATGACCCTTGAACTCCTCTTGCTCAATCACCCCTTGGATTGCTCGATTTGCGACCAAGCCGGTGAATGCTATTTGCAAGACTACACATATAAATATGGTAAAGCCCAAAGCCGATTGGATGAGCCAAAACTCCAGCGGATGGACAAGTACCACATCGGGGAACAGATTGCTTTGTTCACCGATCGTTGTGTTATGTGTACCCGCTGCGTTCGCTTTACTCGCGAAATCGCCGGCACTGCAGAGCTGCAAGTAGTAGCCCGCGGTTCTCACGAAGAAATCGATGTGTTTCCAGATGAACCGTGCAATAACAAACTTGCCGGGAACGTCGTCGACCTGTGCCCTGTTGGAGCCCTTTGCAGCAAAGACTTCCTCTATAAGAAACGGGTTTGGTGGCTCAAACACGGAGAGAGCGTCTGCACCGGTTGCTCCACAGGTTGCAGCATTCATGTCGACCAAAACGACAATAAAGTCTACCGACTCCGCCCTCGAGAGAACCCACAAGCCCAAGGGCATTTCATGTGCGATGACGGTCGCTTTGGATTCAAGTACATCCACGACGAACGGCGATTGAAGTACCCGAAAGTGCTCAAGGGACCCGACGTGGCGAACAACAAGGTCAAGAAAGCAGGAATCCCTGACGACTTGGCATTCGGAGATACTTGGCCAGCTGTCTTAGCGGAGACTCGCAAACGAATCCAGAACGCGATTCAAAACGATCCCTCCGGATTCGTAGCTGTCTTCTCTCCATTTATGACGGTCGAAGAAGCCTACTTACTGGCATCGTTGATCAAGGGGTTCGATTCGCGAGCCCGTTTGGTGCTTGGTCCCGTCCCTGTCGTGGGCGAAGACGACCAATATCCAAAAGGCCCCAAGGGTGAAGCACCAGCGGCGAACAAAGTGAAGTTCACGATCCGCGCTGAGAAGTGCCCTAATCGTTTGGGAGTCGAAGCAGTCCTCAAACACTTTGAAGGCTCAGTCACACGCGTTGAGTCCTTGCCCGCTTCCGCAGCAAGCGCTTGGTATGTCGTCGGTGGATATAGCGCTGGCTGGGTGACCGAAGCCGTCGATCGAGCAATCGGTACACCTTCTTTGCTGATCGTCCAAGACATCTTCCCATCGCCACTTTCCGAGCGTGCTGATATCGTCTTGGCAGCAGGCAGTTTTGCAGAGCGTGACGGAACTTATGTTAACCACGCTGGACTGGCTCAAGCCGCGCACTCAGCGATAAGACCACCGGAGGAAGCGCGAGCGGACGGTCGGATCTTGATGGAACTGGCCGGGCGAACCGGTTTGTTCAATGCCATGGCATTGCGAAAAGAAATTGGCGCAGCGATCAGTGAGCTGTCCGTGATTTCCGTTGGAGATCTCGGCGAGCATGGAGTG
>JBEICB010000119.1:0-14670 GCA_040373655.1 Pirellula sp.
CCACAGTATTCTTCAATAACTGCAACGCAGATGTGACCACAGGAATACATCATGGATTTGAGATGCTGGAATCGCATTTCTCCGAATGATGCCCTAAGATCCGTGACCTCCTGCGAGCCAAATCGGCCCACAAATTCAACGGACGATTCCGAAGGTTAAAACTACATCGGTGGTCGTCACCTCGAATGTGTCTATATATCATTTATAGCAAACTGGCGTTTTCGGTTTGGCCCTAACCTTGCTCGTCGTTAACCCCAATTGTGCGTTCCTCCACTCGCTCTGAGATTTTCAAAATGACTCAATCCAAAAATCGTTTGGCCCGCCGGTCTTTCCTTTCACAATCGCTCGCTAGCGTTGCTTTATCGTCGGCGGTCCCGCTTCACTCTAGCGTCGCTGGGTGTGAAGCATCCGTCCAAGCGAGTGCTATTCCCAAGAGCCCGAACGAGCGAATTCAGCTTGGTGTCATTGGAATTGGGCCTCGTTGCACTTATGACCTTAAAGCAATGTTGCCTTTCCAAGATGTGCGATGTGTAGCAATTGCGGATGTGCAAGCAACACGCAGAGACGAAGGCAAATCGCTTGTCGATGGCTTCTATGGCAATCAAGACTGCAAGCTCTATCGCGATTTTCGCGAAGTCCTTGAACGCGGCGATATCGATGCCGTATTGATTGCAACGGGGGATCGTTGGCATGCCACCGCATCGATTCTTGCTGCCGAAGCTGGGAAGGACGTATACAGCGAGAAGCCTTGCGGCATCACCATGGAAGCTTGCCAAAGGTTGGCGGATACGATTGATCGAACGAAGCGTGTGTTTCAAGCGGGTACACAGCGGCGCAGTGTCCCGAACTTTGCTCAGGCTGTGCAGTGGGTGCATGATGGCAAGCTCGGCAAGCTCATATCGATGCATGCATCGGTTTATGTACCTGTCTTAGAGAATAACTGGCTGGCTTCGCAGCAACTCCCCGACCCGTCGATCGTGGACTGGAATCTCTGGCTCGGACCAGCCCCATGGCGGCCTTACAATCAAGCCTATTGTGAAGGGAAGTGGCGTGGTCAGTGGGATTTTGATTCCGGGGCACGATTGCTTGACTGGGGAGCTCACACCGTGGACTTGTGCCAATGGGCGAATCAGACAGACGGTACGATGCCGATCGAATACGAACCGCTAGAAGACAAAATTGTTTGCACCTATTCCGATGGAGTGAAGCTCATTATCGATTTTCTTGCGCAGCCGTTCGGGGATCGCTCACCTCATTACATTACAAGGTTAGGCACCTGTCCCGTCCGATTTGTTGGTACGGAAGGTTCGGTAGAAACGGGGGATTCGGGAGAGATCGTTGTAACCGCAAAAGCTTTAGAGCAAGAAGTTCCAGAAGCGTCGAAGCGAGTAGTTGGTTTGGATGTAACGGCGCATGCAAGAAACTTTTTTGACTGCGTGCGCACGCGAGAGAAGCCTATTGCAAATCACGATGTAATGCGGAGTTCTCACTTCGCCTGTCATGCTGCCGCGATCGCTTGGATCTTGAAACGTAAAGTGACGATTGACCCGAAGACAGAATCGTTTGTTGGGGACCCACAAGCGGAGATGCTTCGGGCCCGACCGGAGCGAGAATGGCGATAGAGTTCGCCTGAAAGATGTGATGAACGTTAAGGAGAGATGAGTGCTCCTCAAGCTAAACGAGGAGTCACTCAGGTCAGTAGATTTTTGGATTGAATTCGGCTGGGATTAATCTCGCGATTGAATCCTTTTGAGCTCTTGGGAGATTCGTTCCATCATTTGGCGTATCTCCCGGTTTTCCTCTCGAAGTTGCTTTATTTCTTTCTGTAAGCCCTGCATGGCTTCTTCGCGAGCTTTTGGTGGTGACATCGGTGGATCTATCCGTGGTCGAACGAATGCTCGTTCAGGGGCTTGGCGTTCCTTGTCATTTTCTCGCCTATCTGCCTCTTTGCGTTGTTCAGCTTGTCGTTCGCGTTCCGCCATTTCTTCGCGGCGCTGCTTTTCCATGCGTTCAGCTCGCTGACGATCAAGCTGTTCTTTTTCCCAATGGCGATTTTTTTGTGGTGCAATCGCCTGGTGGACATCGCGTTCAATCTCTTCGGCTTGTCGCATCAGGTCATGTGCCATGTCGTGTTTCTGTGCCAACTTGAGATGTTCTGACGCGATTCGAAGGTGATTGATTTGCTGTTTGGCTCGTTCCATTTTCTCCATGAGTTCTGGTGGCATATCTGGGAGGTCGTGTTTATCACCCCCCCTGCCCTGCCCTTCGCTTTTCCCTTCATGTTGGGATTCGTTTTGTAGCCTGATGAGTTTTCTCATCAACTCGGAGCGTTCTCGGTTCATTCGAACGACTTCGTCACGTTTGCCTTCCTTAGCAAATCGCTTAGCTTGATTTTCTAGCTCCGCAACACGTGCTTTGAGTTCTTCTCGTTCGTCCGCACGTACAAAGTCGACTTGGCCGAAGCAGCAGGTAGCGAGTGCCAGGCATGCCAGAAACCGAATGTGGCGTTTCATTAATGAGTCTCCAAAGGAGTAAAGAGGATTTAGGGGTGAGCGGATTGCCCATGTGCCCCTTGGACATTTACCGAGTATTCCTAGACTAAATTGTACTCGAAGAAAATGGTGGGGGGCTTTTGGTTGAAGTTCGTCTTTAGAACGAAAAATATCTGGTTCCCGATCCCCGCGAGCTCCGGGTGATTTGGCGTACCCGGTGCAATACATCAACACGCCTAACCAATCAGCCTCTACAACGTTGTGGTTTTCGATTGATTGAAACGTGCAATGAGGTGAGCGAGGCCGATGCAAATATCCCGCGGCTAGCGCTAAGCGGGCTCAGAAGACCGAGAGTAGCATGGCTTTCGATTTGACGGTACTGAACGTTGGATAGCGATTTCCTAGAACGGCAAGGGAGGGAGTCGGGGCTGGGTAGATGGAGGGGGTGGATTTGGCGTAGGTGGAGGGGAGAAGCCTCCGTTGAAGTTGTTTGTTGTAGGGGGAAGAGGTTGCGCTTGGGGTTGAGACGACGTAGTGTTGCTGTTTTTATTAAGGAACCGATCGAGAATGCTCGTTCCCGCTGCAATGGGATCGTTAGTGGCATTTCCTGATCCGAAATTTGGTAGTCCGTTATTGGGCTGCTGCGGGAACCCTTGGCTTGTTGGGTATCCTTGGGTTGGTTCAGCGTCGTTTGCGAGTCTTCCTTGTTCGAGTTCTCTCTCAACGTTGTCGATGTATGGGCCGATGACTTGTTTGACTTCGTCTGGCATTATTGATCCAGCCTGCGCGAGGGCTTGGGCAATGTAATGGCCGCTTTTCGATTTGGCGATCGCCGTTTTTTGATTTGGCCCGAGAAGCGTCATTGCGAACATCGTGACGATACAGCAGAGGGCAGCGCCCTTGAGTAGTCCAAAACCTGCACCGAGTTGTCGATCAAATTCTTTAAGTCTGATCTTATCGATAGAGGAGCTAATTAAGCGAAAGAGCATCCAGATCGCGAGGCTTGTTCCGAAGTAAAGGAGAAGCATTGCAAGGAACATATTCCAAGGGGGTTGCGCATTGATCCATTTAGCTACATCGTGCCGGAAGTAGCTTGCGACAACGTAGCTAACGACGATGGACGCTAGGGAAGCGACTTGCCAAGCAAATCCTTTGATCGCTCCGAAAATTAGAGCGGATGCCAGGATGATCAGCATCAGAATGTCGTACGGATGCATACAGAAACCGAAATTTGATCAAAGGTTAGGTTTACGCTGAATTCTTCTGATTCCTATACCAATGAATCGCAAGCTGTTGAAAGAGCAGTTTTCGCTAGCTTGCCTAGTTCTCCCGGTTTGGTAGCAGAGATTCGGGTTGCAGAGTAAAGCGATGATTTGGTAAGCCTTACGCCAGGGTAGTAGGTGATCGCGTCGCGATCGCTGCGCGGTGTTTTTTCCATTTTCACAGCGACCGAGCCAATAGAACTTTCGATGGCGGATTTTAAGACACACATTACCGTCAGTACGATTGCCGGAGCACTCCTGGGTGCGGGGGGCTATCAGTCGGGTATGCCTTGGGAGAGTTGCTTGATCGCTGGTGGATTGTGCGCGGTCAGTGGTATGTTGCCGGATTTGGACAGTGACTCTGGGATTCCATTGCGAGAGGCCGTTGCGTTTGCGGCTGCGTTTGTTCCGATGCTGATGTTAGATCGATTGGAGCGAGTTGGTTTATCGCATGAGATGATGTTGGTTGTCACAGGTGTGATTTACTTTTTTCTTCGTTTTGGAATCGCCGAGTTATTCCGTCGGTACACGGTTCACCGTGGGATGTGGCACAGCATACCGGCGGCTTTTATTGCCGCATTGTTTGTGTTTCTGGTATCTGCATCTGAGAACATCAATCCAAGGCTTTTGAAGACGGTTGCGGTGTTCGTCGGCTTCATGTCGCATATTCTGCTCGATGAGCTGTGGTCTGTGGAATTTCGACGGGGAAAATACGTTTTCAAGCATTCTTTTGGGACTGCCTTGAAGTTTCTTGGGGAGGCGAGAATAGCGAATGTGATGACCTATTTGCTTCTCATTGGGCTAGGTGTTCTTGCGTATCATGACGAATCCATCATGACACGTTTTGGTTATACTCATAAGCATGACTTGCCCCATACGGCGGTAGATTGGATCAAAGTCATTCAGGAGCAATCGGGAAGTTGGATTCGCTGAATCCACCTGTATGACGCTTCTGACACGGGTCAAAAAGCGAAATGCGGTGGGAACCTATGGAATTGGCAATACGGACGGAAAAGCTGACGAGGAATTTCTCGGGCAAGCTTGCGGTCGACCAAGTTGACTTGGATGTTGCTTGTGGGACCTTCTATGGTTTTCTTGGGCCTAACGGAGCGGGGAAGTCAACGACGATAAAGATGTTGACGGGGTTGCTTCAGCCGACCGCAGGTAGGATTGAAGTTCTAGGGAAGAACATGCTCAATCCGAGTGAAAGCCTTGAGGTAAAGCGACTGATTGGAGTGATACCTGAGAATTTGGCACTCTTTGATAACCTCACCGCCATGGAATATTTGACTTTCGTTGGTCGCATTCATGGGTTGGATCGTGAGTTGATCCGGCAGCGATCAAAAGAACTTCTGGATTTGCTTGCTCTAGAAGATGATCCGAAAAAGATGTCGATGGACTTCTCGCACGGGATGCGTAAAAAACTCTCGCTTGCTGCCGCGTTACTTCATCGACCCAAGTTACTGTTTCTGGATGAGCCCTTTGAAGGTGTAGATGCGGTAGCTTCTCGCACGATACGGGAATTGCTCATGCAGTTTACGGCAAATGGAGGAACGGTATTTTTGACATCCCACGTGTTGGAAATTGTCGAGCGCTTATGTACTCATGTTGGGATCATCGTCTCGGGTAAGTTGGTAACGCAGTCATCACTGAAAGAGTTGACGCAAGGGGGATCATTGGAGAGTGCGTTCATACGCGCGGCAGGTGGAGATGCACTTGAGCAACCTTCGGCAAAGCTCGATTGGCTCGTGAGCGATCGAGGTGCTTCATGAGTGGTACAGCTCAAGTTCAAGATCGCGAAGACTCGACTAGCCAGCAGGCTGTAGGATGGAAGTTAACTTGTCAGCAGTGGATGGCTTTGCTTCAGGCCTATTGGCAGGGCAGACTAAATCGATGGGTAAGAGACTCCATTATTAGTCGAACGGTCGGTTCGGTTTTTTTGATGTTGTTTTGCTTGGCCATTCTCGCTTGGTTTGCGATTAGCTGTTTGCTTGGTTTCGGTATTACCAAGGGAGAAAATCCTTCGGAAACGCTTGCCAACCTTGCCGTTTGGAATGGCTTGAGTGTGATGTTTTTTGTCTTTTGGATTGTTGGATTGTTCAATGATGCCAGTCGCGGAGACACGCTTTCTCTACAGCGGTTGATGCACTTGCCAATTTCACCTGCGAGTGTTTTCGGGTTCAACTATCTTCTGAGTTGGATCAATATTCCGTTGATCTTCTTGCTTGTAAGCGGAAGTGGGCTGGTGATTGGAAGCTCGCTGAATCTCGGTGTGATTGAGCTATGGAAGTTGATACCGGTGGTTTCTTTCGCTGCGCTGATTTCTGCGTTGACTTCTCATTTACAGGGCAAGTTGATGATATGGATGGTCAATCCTCAGACGCGTACTCGGATCATGACGATCATGCCGATCGTTCTTGCTCTTTTCGGGTTTGGGGTGGCGTTTGGTTCTCATTTTTTGCGACGACTTTCTGATACCCCGAATCTTGTGTATTGGATTCGTGTGGCGGATGCCTGTTGTCCGTTACTTTGGCTTGCTGACGTATTGTCGGGGAAATCATTGCTGGGAATAGGGTCGCTGATTTGGATCTCAGGGATGTGGTTACTGGCAGCTTGGTCGTTGATTGCGAACTACAAGATGACACGCAAGTACTATCAGGATGGGTTTGGTGCTGCGGAAGCGAAGGTGCCTACAAGTACGAAGAGCAAGCATGTTTCGAATGTCGCCGATGGCAAGCTTGTGTGGATGGAACGATCGTTTCCGGGGTTGAGTGAAGCGGCATCGGCGGTTGCAGCGATGACTTGGACGACGTTTTTGAGGTCGCCTCAATTGAAGTTAGCGTTGCTGATTCCGTTGATTCAGCCATTCTTCTTTTTGTTGCTTTTCTCGCAGAAGCCTTGGGATCGAAACAGGGTAGCCCCCCCTGCCCCGCCCACGAGTCTTGTGGAAAGTCCGAGTGAGACTGCTAGCGATTTTGCAGTTGATCGTTCCGAGGTTGATGCTTCAGGACGCGATGAGGCTGAAACGAAACGCGGGAGCGATAGAGCTGAGACCAAAATTGTTCGAGCAGATAGTGAGCTTGCAAGTTGGTCGAAGCAGCTCGAGGGAGTATTTCTTTTTGGGTTTGCAGTTTTTGCGATGTTTATGGGGTCAACCTTCGCGGCGAACATCTTCGGGTTTGATCGATCAGGATTTCGTTTTTGGGTACTCTCATCGATTCCACGCATAGAGATACTCAGGGGGCGAAACTGGGTGTTTGGGATGATGGTAATGTTCATTGGATTGTGTGCGATATTGGTTGCCAAGCTGTTTTGGGGGTATCCGTTGCAACGGTCGGTCGAAGCGATAGGGGCGCTGCTTGCATTTGTTCCGATTTATATGGTATTAACCAATCTCATCTCGATTCTAGCGCCGTTCCCAATGGCGGCCCAGGGTTTTCAGCCGAAGGAGTTTTCTTGGAAAGCGGTCGTGTTGAATATGGCGTTAAGCATGTTGATCCCGCTTTTGATGTTTCTGTGTTGTATGCCATGGGCGATTGAGTGGGTTTTGCAGACAAGGTTTGCTGTAGCCCAAGGAGTTCCGTTAGCGATGTTCTTGTTTCCTTTGCTTGTGTTGCTGAGCTATTGGGTTTACGAGAAGCTCTTGGCGTTGGTCGCTGAGTTGTTTCAGTCGCAGGAGCTGAATCTTTTGAAAACTGTGACTTCGATTGTGGAAAAATAGGGAATTTGGAAAAACTGAGACAACTATTGGGGGGAATTGCGGTCTTTTGACATACTCAACCCTCGTTGGTTTTGCCAAAATAGATTCATTCCTACAGGTTGGATAATCGATACAACCCGAGCAGCTTAGCGCGGGGAATCGGTTGATTCCTGTGATTCGAAACCCATTAGTTTTTTAAATATATGTCAACGGAAGCGATTTCGGCCACTGAAAAACCGGTTCAATATGTCAGTGGTATCACGGTCAGGTTGGTAGGAGACTCTGGGGATGGCATGCAGCTACTCGGCCAGCAGCTCACCAACACCTCGGCATTGCTTGGAAATGACGTCGCGACGTTTCCGGATTTCCCGGCGGAGATTCGAGCTCCACGGGGTACTCGTGCGGGCGTGTCGGGTTTTCAGGTTCAATTTGCATCACACGAGGTGCATACCCCTGGTGATACGCTTGATGCATTAGTGGCGATGAATCCAGCGGCGCTGGTGACGAATCTTGCGGATTTGCCCAAAGGTGGGCTATTGGTCGTCAACGAAGACAGTTTTGAAGACAAGGATTTGAAGTTAGCGAAGCTCAACACGAGTCCGTTGGAAGATCCGTCGATGGAGAACTATCGATTGATCAAGGTACCGATGACGCGATTGACCAAAGAGGCGGTATCGGAGTTTGGTTTGAGCGTAAAGGAGGCCGATCGTTGCAAGAACTTCTTTGCGATGGGATTGGTTTATTGGTTGTATGGTCGGAACATGGATGCGACGTTGAGGTTCATTCATGGTAAGTTTGGAGCGGGCAAGTCGACGATTGCGGCAGCGAACGAGAAAGCGTTGCGTGCAGGTTGGGCGTATGGAGAGACGATTGAAGCTTTGGGCAGTTCCTACAACGTTGCGCCGGCGAAACTGGCACAGGGGACTTACCGAAACATCATGGGTAACCAAGCGTTAGCATGGGGGTTGTTAGCGGCAGCGAATCGAAGTGGTAAAGAGTTGTTCTATGCTTCGTATCCGATAACTCCGGCGAGTAACATTTTGCATGAGTTAGCTCGTTACAAGAATTTCGGCGTATGCACGTTTCAGGCGGAAGATGAAATAGCAGCGGTTTGTTCGGCGATTGGTGCATCGTATGGTGGGCAGATGGGTGTGACGACATCTAGCGGTCCTGGGATTGCTTTGAAGACCGAAGCGATGGGATTAGCGATGATGTTGGAGTTGCCGTTGCTTGTGATCGACGTGCAGCGTGGAGGGCCGAGTACAGGTTTGCCGACGAAGACCGAGCAGGCGGATTTATTACAAGTAATGTTTGGCCGTAACGGTGAGGCGCCTTTACCGGTTTTAGCTGCGAGAAGTCCGGCGGATTGTTTTGAGATTGTCCAAGAGGCGTGGATGTTAGCGACGAAGCTGATGCTTCCGGTGGTTGTTCTCTCGGACGGCTACATTGCTAACGGCGCGGAGCCTTGGAAGATTCCAGATGTAACGGCATTGGCACCGTACAAGATTGAGCACCCACAAGAGAACAACAATCCAGATGGGCCATTTAAACCTTATATGCGCAATGAATTGCTTGCGCGACCTTGGGCGATTCCTGGAACACCAGGTTTGATGCATCGAGTCGGTGGCATCGAGAAAGAGGACGGGAGTGGTAATATTAGCTACGACCCTGAGAACCATCAGAAGATGGTCAATATCCGAGCACAAAAGGTTGCGAATGCGGCCAAGCTCCTACCTCCTCAAGAAGTTGTTGGGCCTCAGAGTGGTGATTTGTTAGTTCTGAGTTGGGGTGGGACTTATGGGGCTTGTTTGACGGCCGTACAAAAAGCGCAGTCTGTTGGCAAGAGTGTCGCTTTGGCGCACATCCGTTACATGAACCCGTTCCCAAGTAACTTGGGAGAGATACTTTCGAAGTACAAGAAGGTTCTGATACCTGAATTGAATATGGGGCAATTGCGCATGTTGATTCGCGATCGGTATCTAGTAGATGCTGTCGGATACAACAAGGTCAAGGGTAAGCCCTTTACGGTCACTGAGCTAGTGGAAAAGATCAACTCGATGACCAAGTAGAAATTCTGTAAAGACGATTTCCCTTAACCGATACATCACCGTACAACAAACAATCGACGAGAGCTATGAATACACCTTTAAACGTTTTGAAGGCTGATGATTTTGCGAGTGACCAGGATGTCCGTTGGTGTCCAGGTTGTGGAGACTATTCGATCTTAGCGCAGATGAAGAAGGTGTTGCCTGAGATTGGAATTCCGCCGGAGCAGACCGTCTTCATTTCAGGGATTGGATGTTCGAGTCGTTTTCCGTACTACGTCAACACGTATGGAGTTCATTCGATTCACGGTCGAGCACCTGCGGTAGCGACTGGTTTGAAGCTCTCGCGTCCAGATTTAAGTGTCTGGGTGATTACTGGGGACGGTGATGCTTTGAGTATTGGCGGTAATCACTTCATTCACTTGCTTCGCCGCAACGTCGATTTGAATATCGTTTTATTCAACAATCGGATTTATGGATTGACCAAAGGTCAGTATTCACCGACGAGTGTTGAAGGGCAGATTACCAAGAGTACTCCAATGGGGGTGGTGGATCACCCGTTGAATCCTATAAGTATTGCGGTTGGGGCGGAAGCTACGTTTATAGCTAGGTCGGTGGACAGCAACATCAAGCATCTGGCGCAAGTGCTTAAGCGAGCCGCGGCGCATCGTGGGACAAGTTTTGTGGAAGTGTATCAAAACTGCAACGTGTTCAACGATGGTGCCTTCAGTTATGCCCAGGACAAGGCGACGCGAGACGATAGCACCATCGAGTTGGAGCATGGCAAGCCGATGATATTCGGTAAAGACAAGGATAAGGGGATACGGCTCAAGGGTTTTACGCTCGAGGTTGTCAGTCTTGTCGATGGCAAGGTAAAGGAGAGCGAGTTGCTTCATCATGACGAGCAAGCCGATTCTGCGTTGGTTTATCTGTTGTCGCGAATGCGTCATCCTGCGTTTCCAGAGCCGATTGGTGTGCTTAGAAACGTCGAGCATGAAACATTTGAAGAAGCGGTGAGGGGGCAGATCGACCAAGCGGTCAAGCAGAAGGGCAAGGGCGATTTGCAGAAACTCTTCAACAGTGGGGATACTTGGACTGTAAACGCTTAGATTTTTTCATGATTTGAGCAAGAAATAGGTCCAGATCGAATGATCGTGGGACTTTAGAAAAACGCGGGCGTCTGAGTTGGCAAATAGTAGCCCGTGTAATTAGATTGGTTGCGGAGGAAACCTTTCGTTCTCCTTCCTTCGCATCCTTAAATTCTTAATCGAAGAACGTCATGCTTAAAAAGTGGATTTTTTCCGTTTGCGTCGTTTTGTTTGTTGGGCAAGTACAGGCTTTTGCGCAGGATAGCGACGAGCCGAAGGACGAGGCGCCGGGACTCAATTCGGGGTTGGTTTCCGCGATGAAGTTTCGTGGGATAGGGCCTGCTTTTATGTCGGGGCGAATTGGGGACATTGCAGTCGACCCAGTGAATCGATCTGTATGGTATGTGGTAGCTTCTTCTGGAGGTGTCTGGAAAACCGAGAATGCAGGGGTGACATTCAAGCCGATTTTTGATGGTCAAGGATCATACAGTATTGGCTGCGTCACGATTTGTCCGCATGACCGACATACGATTTGGGTTGGTACCGGAGAGAATAACTCGCAGCGTAGCGTTGGGTACGGCGATGGTTTGTACAAGTCGACGGATGGGGGCCAGTCGTTCAAGCGAGTTGGGTTAGAGAATAGTGAGCACATTGGGATGATCGCGGTTCACCCGCAGGATCCGAATGTTGTTTATGTGGCTGCACAGGGGCCGTTGTGGAAGGATGGTGGAGACAGGGGATTGTACAAGACGACCGATGGTGGAAAGACTTGGACAAACATCTTGAACATCAGTCCGATGACGGGGGTTAATGAAGTTCATATTGATCCGAGTAATCCGAATATCCTGTACGCAAGTACATACCAGCGCAGGCGGCATGAATGGGTATTGATTGATGGTGGTCCGGAATCGACGATTCATAAGTCCACGGATGGTGGGGCGACTTGGCGTAAGATTGGTCGTGGGTTGCCAGATTCCGACAAGGGCAAGATCGGGTTGGATATCTCACCTGTGAACCCGGAGGTTGTGTACGCGATTGTTGAAGCGGCGGAGGACAAGGGTGGGTTTTTCCGAAGTGTCAATCGTGGGGAGACTTGGGAAAGAATGAGCAATTATGTTTCGAATGGCCCACAGTACTACAACGAAATCGTCTGTTGTCCGCATAACGTGAATCGCATCTATTCGCTCGATACGATGATGATGGTCAGCGAAGATGGTGGAAAGACATTCGTAAATCTAGGGGAAGACGACAAGCATGTTGACAATCATGCGTTGGTGATTGATCCAAACGACGAAAATCATTTGATCGTTGGCTGTGACGGTGGTTTGTATGAGACATGGGATCGCGGGAAGACGTATGACTACAAAGCCAATTTGCCGATCACTCAGTTCTATAAGGTTGCAGTATCCAACGACAAGCCTTTTTACAACATATATGGTGGGACGCAGGACAATGCGACACAGGGGGGGCCTTCGCGGACAAACAACGAGCATGGGATTCGCAACAGCGATTGGTTTGTGACTGTATTTGGCGATGGTTTTGAGCCAGCGGTTGATCCGAATGATCCAGATACCATTTATTCTCAGTGGCAGTATGGTGGGCTGGTTCGTTACAACCGCAAGACTGGCGAGGCTGTTGACATAAAGCCGCAAGAGTCCAAGGAAGGGCCGGCATTGCGATGGAATTGGGATTCTCCGTTGCTGATCTCACCTCACAACCCCAAGCGACTGTATTACGCTTCGCAAATGCTTTTTCGGAGTGAGGATCGTGGAGATAACTGGACCGCGATTAGTCCTGATTTGACAAGGCAGATCGATCGTAATCAATTGAAAGTGATGGGGAGGGTGTGGGGTGTTGATGCAGTTGCTAAGAATGCTTCGACATCCTTGTATGGCAATATCGTTTCTCTTGATGAATCGACCAAAGCACCGGGTTTGATTTATGTAGGAACCGATGAAGGGTTGATACAAATCACCGAGGATGGAGGTGCAACATGGCGCAAGGTGGATGGATTTGGAACGCTTGATATTCCTGAGTTTGGGTACATCAATGACATTGAGGCGGATTTGTTTGACCCCAATGTTGTTTACGTGGTAGTCAATAATCACAAGCGAGGGGATTTTAAACCGTACATACTCAAATCGAGTGATCGCGGGAAAGCTTGGGAAGTGATCACTGGTGATTTGCCGGAGCGAGGAAGCGTTTACACGCTCAAGCAGGATCATGTGAATCCGAATTTACTTTTTTGTGGTACAGAGTTCGGGTGTTACTTCACGGTAGATGGTGGAAAGAAGTGGATCGCTTTGAAGTCGGGATTGCCGACGATCATGGTTCGAGACATCGAGATCCAGAGGCGTGAAAACGATTTGGTACTAGCGACGTTTGGTCGTGGATTTTATGTTCTCGATGATTATTCGCCATTGAGAAACATTAAGCCCGAACTGTTGGAAACGAATACGATGTTTCCGATCAAAAAGGGAGTGATGTTTCAGAGTGTAAGTCCCATGGGGGTTTCGGGGCGTGGATTTCAGGGCGCAAACTTTTTCACAGCGCCGAATCCTGAATATGGGGTGACGTTTACGTTTCATTTGAAGGAAGAGATAAAGTCCAAGAAGTCCAAGCGAGAGAAGAGTGATCGCGAGGGAGCGAGGGCAGGAAAGGACACGCCTTATCCTAGTTGGGAAGAATTGAAGAATGAGGATCGGGAGGTAGCGCCGTCGCGTTGGCTGACGGTTCGTGACATGTCGGGGGCGGTGGTTCGGAAGATACCTACAACGGCGGAGCGGGGGATAGTACGAGCTAATTGGGATTACCGACATGCGGGTCCTAGTGGTGGCAGTCGTCGACGTCGCGCGGGGGGATCGGGGCCGGTAGCGGTACCAGGCAAGTATACGGTTGAGGTATCACAGATGATTGATGGAGAAGTGACTGAAGTGATACCAAAGACGGAGTTTGAAATCGAGCCTTTGACCTTTGGTGATACGACGGAGATCAATCGGGTAGCGATACGAGATTTTTCCAAACAGGTCTATAAGCTAGCGAATGCTGTAAATGCAGCAACAGAGCAATTGAATGAGGCGGTTGATCGTTTGGAAGCGATAGAGAGTATGACCAAGACGGCGTCGGAGGTAGACCCAAGTTTATGGAAGGAGATCCGTGCGATGCAACTTCGGTTGTTGGATATTCAGCATCAATTTACGGGCGATCCGACGCGAACGAGGCGCAATGAGGGGGCGATGCCAGGGTTACAGAGTCGGTTATCGAATGCGATGATGGGAGCATTGGGGAGTACAACGGGGCCTACTGGAACACATCGGCGTCAATATGAGGTTGCAGGACAGGAGTTTGAAGCTGCGTTAGTGGAATTGAACAAGTTAGTAGGGACTGAGATTCCGGCGATGCTTGGTCGATTCGATGCCTTAGGAGCGCCTTGGACACCGGGAAGGCCGATCCCGAATTGGCGTTAGAGTTTGGTCACCTAGTGTGTGGCACCGATTTGGAAATGGCGGTGGGTAGCGCCGATTTGGCGGCGGCGGTAATGCTAGCAAATCGGCCAGACAGTGGTCTGGTTCGGGGACTGTCCCCTATCTGCGCGATTTTTGGAGCGGTTAGCTAGCATTGCTGAGCTGTGTGTGGGTGGCACCGATCGGACTGTGGTTGTGAGCTGTGTGTGGGTGGCACCGATCGGACTGTGGTTGGAACGGCGGTGGGTGAACGGCGGTGGGTGGCACCGATTTGGCGGCGGCGGTAATGCTAGCAAATCGGCCAGACAGTGGTCTGGTTCGGGGACTGTCCCCTATCTGCGCGATTTTTAGTGCGGTTAGCTAGCATTGCTGAGCTGTGTGTAGGTGGCACCGATCGGACTGTGGTTGGAACTGCGGTGGTTGGCACCGATTTGGCGGGAACTAGCACCGATTTGGCGGGAACTACGGTGGGTGGCACCGATTTGGCGCGGTGGGTGGCACCGATTTGGCGGCGGCGGTAATGCTAGCAAATCGGCCAGACAGTGGTCTGGTTCGGGGACTGTCCCCTATCTGCGCGATTTTTGGAGCGGTTAGCTAGCATTGCTGAGCTGTGTGTGGG
>JBEICB010000188.1:0-9176 GCA_040373655.1 Pirellula sp.
ATCTTCCTGGCCACATCCACCGCTTGGCAGCGGATGGCTACCATCAGCGCTCTCTCACCCGTAACCACCGCTCGTAACCACTCGCCCGTAGCCACCACCCGTAGCCACCGCTCGCCAGACGGTGGAGATCTTCCTGGCCACATCCACCGCTTGGCAGCGGATGGCTACCATCAGCGCTCTCTCGCCCGTAACCGCTCGCCAGACGGTGGCGATCAACATGGCCCCCCCTCACCACGACGCAAACGCCCTACGCTTAATGATCAGCCGCAACTAGAACCCCACTGGCCTGCGATTCTTCGACGAATTGACTCGGTGAAAGCACCTCGACCGTTTCTATCGAAACGGTCGCATGGTACTTTCGAATGATTTCGTCTCGGAGAAATTTGATCAATCCTTCGCTGACATGAAAAGGAACGATCGTTTCAATCCGAACGCTCGGAGATGCATCCCAAGTTCCATCGTGGATGTTATGCCGGCCTACACCTTGAGCCGGTGTGACGGTAAACCCAGTCGCACCGCGTTCAATACACTCTCGCTGTACGAGACTTTCGCAAGCAGGTTCCGCGATTACAGTTATACGTCGCATACGAGTAAGCCCCCGCTTGCGCGCCGCGTCTCCATGCTCTGATAAAGCTTGATGCTGCTCCAACCCAACTATCTCTAAGCGCAACCCCTCGGCTTCCATCTCCGCTTGCATCTCATGCAGCTTTTCCATCACCGTGTGGTCGACGAGTTTCGCATCGGAGATATCGACAACCAAGTTATTGCGTTGCACCAACCCGATGTGCTCTATCTGACGTTTAAACGGGATCCAATTGCTGAACACCGCTGATTCGCTCGCGCGGATCTTCACCGTGTCCTCACTAACCGGTTCAATGTCCAGATAAGCCTTGAAAAAAGACTTCATCGGTACACCATTGAGGATGTGAATGAAAAACTTCATGCCGATTCCCGCAGCAACACCAAACAATAAGTCCGTCCATAATGTCACCAACAAGGTCGTCACAAAAATGATCAACTGCTCGCGTCCAACATGATAAGCGTGCATGAACTCGCTGGGATGCGCAAGTCGGTAACCTGTGTAGATCAACATCGCAGCCAACGCGGCTTTAGGAATCAAATGAAGCGTCGAAGGCAACAACGAGACGCACAGCAGCAGGAGAACACCGTGCCACAAATCCGCAAACCGTGTCTTTGCACCATTATCAATGTTAGCTTTGCTCCGCACGATCTCGGATATCATCGGCAATCCACCCAACAACGAAGCCGCTAGATTTGCAAATCCAACTGCCAAAACATCGCGGTTCATGTCGGTCTTCCGCTTCCACGGATCAATCGCATCGATCGCCTTCGCACTGAGAATGGATTCTAATGTCCCTATGACAAAAAACATTAAAACCCACTTCCAAGCCATCCAATTGGTTAGCGCACCGAACTCCGGTGTAACAACTTGCTTAAATATCCCAAACATCTCCTGCGGTAACGGTACCAAATGACTTTCACTAAGCTCATACTCGTGCCCTAACAAGTTATAGTTGTGCTTGTGAAGCAAATTGAAATACAACCCAATCAACACCGCCACAATCAAAACAACCAATTGCGGAGGAATCGCTGAAACTGCCCGCAATCGCTTCTTTAACCAGGGCCAAGTCGCCAAGACAGTTAAGCTCACCAGTCCAATCCCGGCAATTGCAGGGTTCGCCTCAGTAAGAAAATGAGGGATCTCACCAAGTAACTCAAAGGGTTCCTGCAGGTCTGTCTTCACTCCTAGCGCTATCGGAATCTGCTTAGCAATGATGATTACACCAATCGCTGACAACATCCCATGGATGGCAGACTTCGGAAAAAACTCACTGAGGATGCCGGCTTTGAACAAACCAAACAAGATCTGCAATACAGAAGCTACCGTAGCAACCGCTAACGCCGAGCGGTATGCATTAATGTCCTCCGCCGTGATCTGCCCATCCGCAAATCCATTCCCACCAAAGTCCTTGATACATCCCAAAACAATTACAATCAAACCAGCCGCTGGCCCCTTGATCGTTAATTCTGAATTGCTGATGAAAGTTGCCAGCAAACTACCGACAACCGCAGTGATGATACCCGCCATCGGCGGAAAACCACTTGCTAATGAAATCGCTAAACACAACGGTAGAGCGATGATAAACACCATTAAGCCGGCGACGAAATCTTCTTTGATATAACGAGTAAAACCCTGCAAGTCGCCGCGCGGGATCATCTCGGATTGTTGCTGTGACACGATAGAACCAACCTGAACAGTCGTAAGAAATGCTAACCTCAGGCTCGATGCAATTGCATGCGATACCTACGAACCGAAGTAAACATTGCATTCAGGGGGAGGACGTTGCTGGTGTAACTCCAACAAAACAGCATCTGAATCAAGCGTACAAAACTCAAGTGGTAAACGCGTCCATCGCGTATCCGGAATCCCAACGTCAAACGAGGCCTCGACAAAAAGCCGGTCAGTAACTTCCTCAAAGAGTTCCTCAGCATCCGATGCCAACTCTTCGAATGCCTCGGAAGAACAAACCGCATGATCCGAATGCAACCAAGGGGAAACTAACTCCGCAAATGCCCCAAGGCAAACGGCCGATATCATCCCCAACAACAGCACCCTAAGTACGGTCGGAGACAAGCCTTCGATGTATCTCCATCGAAACATGGTAAACTGCAAGTGTGTGAATCGGAACTGAACCTTATCGCCTCCGGTAGGCTTCGGTACAGACTCGTCTTGTCTCGGACAAAGACGGCTATCGCGACGACAACAGACCGGAATTATAACAACTCCCCGACCAAGTCGTTCCCAAAGTAGCGATTTAGTCGATTTTCACCAGCACTCAAATTCCTCTATCAGACCCACTACTTAGTTATCATGAACGTTATCATCACCGGTGGCGGTGGCTTTCTAGGCCACCAACTATGCGAAAAACTTCTGCAGGTAAAGAGACTAAACAACGCACTCGGAACCTCTGCCCCAATCCAACGCATCGTTCTTCTCGACGCAGCCTTCTCGCGTCCTCCAACCCCACAGTCCACTACAGACGCAATCAACTCACCGAAAGTTGAACGGGTTGTTGGAAGTATCGCTGACAAAGAATTTATCGATTCTCTCGTAGCCGACACCTCCCGCGGTGCTTCTTCAACCGCAATCTTTCATCTCGCTTCCATGGTCAGCGGTGAATGCGAAGAGAGATTCGACGATGCAATGAACGTCAACCTACACGGCGGATTGCACCTGTTCGAAGCCGCGCGACGCATCGGCTCCTCCTGCCGTGTGGTCTTCGCAAGCAGCATCGCCTGCTTCGGCGGCCCCGCCATGCAAGACCCATGCTCCGATATCACCAAAACCTCCCCTCAAACAACCTATGGAATGACCAAAGTCATTTGCGAACTACTTGTAAATGACTATTCACGCAAAGGTTTCTTCGACGGAAGATCTGCTCGCCTACCTACCGTTATCATCCGTCCCGGTAAACCCAACGCTGCCGCGTCTTCGTGGGCCAGCGGTATGTTCCGCGAACCACTGCACGGTCAAGACTGCTTACTACCCGTGCACCTCGACCAACCCCACCCCATGACCGGTTACCGAACTGTCATTGACTCCCTGATCGCCCTGCATAACTTGACCCCCGAAAGCCTTGGCTCCGACCGAGCCGTAGGGCTACCCGCCCTGCGCGCCACACCGCGACAAGCCCAACAACTCTTTGCCGAAGCTACAATCCCGGGACTGCCAACTAAACTTGGGAGAATTGTCGCATCACCTGACACAAGAATTCAAAATATCGTCGATCGTTGGCCAGTGGCAATTGACGGTTCGCGAGGCGTTAAACTCGGACTGCCTCAACCAATCAGCCTCCAACAAATCGTCGCCGATTACATCGAAGACTTTCTTCACTCTTGAGCCGGATAGCGCAAGCTCCGGGTGGTCCATGCTCCATGCGTTCGGGACCCGAAATCAAAGCAATCACAACAACACAATTCATACAAAGCAACCGACCGCGAAACCGACCATTGGCGCCTTCACGCACAACGGTACATTCCGCGGTTGGAAACCTTATGAGTTGCTGTGCCGATGGACGGCAAGCGTTATTCCACTGCTCAGGCCTAGAACACGTCTAGAATGAAGTGATGGCCCCAATGATATGGACGATTCGTCGGGTAGTAGTTGTACCACTGACGATTGTAGACAGGAATCTGCATCTCAGGCGCATAGCGATGATACATGCTGTCGCTGCTGCGATAGTACTCATTGCCATAGAAGTTTTGTGGATAGTACACGTAGGGATAGTGGTAGAACCGACCATAGTCGCGGTTGCTCGCTGCCCCACCCCAAGACCTGCCGTAGGCTTGCTGTTGTTGCTGAGCGTCAGCCTCTGACGCTGTCGAAAGTCCGGCAACCAGGGCAATGGCAGCCACGAAAAGTGCCTTACGTATCATGTTTCCCCCCAAGGATACAGTATTTCAATGGTGTCCTAAGGGCCTAACGCCACCGGACTACCAGGAATCTTCGGCACAAACCAATCGGGAAGTTGAATCAAACTATTCGGACTCGCCGTCAAATCCCTACCCCAATCTCCCCCTCCCCCGTATTTACTAATAAAAAAAGACCGATACGACGTCAGGGTATCACCCTTCTGTCCTATCGGTCGTTTCTGTTTTTGTCTCTCGGAAACTCGTCGCTGCCAAGAGCAGGCTATCCATTATAACCCTCTGACGCCTGCCTATCCCTAAGGAACAGTAGCAGGTTCTACAGAAGCCGGTTCAACGCTTACAGGTGCAGCCTGTGGTACGTAAGACTCTGCAGCAGGTACTCCCGCAGGAACGAGCCCGTTGGGAACCACCGCGTTACCGACTGGTTGACCAAAAATCATCAATGGAGGTGCTCCACCACCACTGGGCTGATTGTAGACATAAATAGCATCCATAGCCTTGGTGATTCGAAGCTGGCACTCGGTCAAGTGAGCCACAGAATACGCATCCAACCCTGCTGGATTGGCCAAAGCACCGTCGATCTTCTGCTTGAGTTCCTTGAGCTTCATCAACGACAAACTGGTGATCGGTTTGTTGCTCGAAGAACCAGGAACCGTTAGATCGATGAGACGATCCAAGTATTCACGCTGCAGACTGCGACGCCACGAGCTGATGCGAGGCTTGCGTGCATTCGCTTCACCTTCAGCCGCTGCACCCACCTCGGACCAAACTTCGCCTTGGACCTTATCCAGCATCTCTGGCAGCGTCAAAGCGTCTTGATCCCGTGGAACCAACTGCTCATTGTCGTAGACGCGGCGCAGTGTCGTCGGATTCATCAACATCGTCAACGCACTCGCTTGGATTCCCAAGATGCGATCGTGAACGGGGAAGGTAGATTCACCCATCGAGCGAACGCCTTCGTCAATCCACTTGTCGACCGTCAGACGACTGAGGATCGCGTTCGACAATCCATAAGCGTCATCGCGGAACGCATTACGCATCACGAAATCCAATGCCTTGCGCTGTTGCTCTGCAGGCACAGGAACCAACGATTGACGATTACCCGGATCACCCTTCTTGTCACGGTTGACGGTCGCACCACCAATCCAGTTTGCCATCATGCTGATCGCTTTGGTTTGCTCACCGAGCGTCAACTCATATCCACGACGAGCCTTGCTCCAGCTATCTCCGTCCTTGACAAACTTGTCGAGCAACCGATCACGGTAAAGCTTGACCAATCGGATTTGGTTCTCGCAGTAATCCAAAGGATCCTTTGAGTAGTCGTAACGTCGGGCCAATGGATCAGGTCCATTGGTGTCTTCGTCTGTGGCGTACTGCAATTCCGGCTCGCTAGCCCGCTTGAGAAGCTCTGGCAACTTGCCTTCTTCCGGCGTGTAACCGTATTCAATCGCCCAGTAGTCATAAGGGCCAATCCCAATCATGGTGTAATCGCCACGCGTCTCACTATCGAGTTGGTAAGGCATGTTGATCGGAATGTAATCCATCACCGAAGTCGCAATGGTCTTCTGACCCTTAACCGCATTCGAGTTGATCTCCTTGAGACTCAATGCACTCGATGCCTTAAAGTTATGCCGCAAACCAAGCGTGTGACCAACTTCGTGCGCGACCAACTCAGCCAACAATGGACCGATAAACGATTCAGGCATCCCATCGAGCAAGTCTTCCTTAGGCTTCTTGTCCTCAGGCTTCGCCCCAGGAGCAGCACCCTCTTGTTCAGCGATGAAATTGCCGTTTTCATCCATCAAATCCAGAGCCAATCGGGCCATCGACATCTCCATCTGCTTGCCGTGCATCGCATTGCAGAATCCATTGACTTGGCTCGTGCGACCCACAAGCCCATCAAAGGGACTCGATCCCATTAACTTCGCATCCAACTTGGTCATCGGATGCCCAGCATGCGGCAACTGCGATTGCAAAGCATAAAGGCTTTGCAAGTGCTTCTGATTGTCCGCCGGTGCTAAACGAACTCGCGGATCCCAGTTCGGATGTGATCCCAACCAAGAAATCGTTTCGGTACTCATCCCTTCCATCGCCAATTCCGGCATCATGTCGTGGAATTGGAAGTTGAAGTGACGGATCCAACCATCGGTCAGAACAACGTCAGCATCAAGAATTTCACCGGTCATCGGATGAACGCGGCTAGGTCCAATCGCTGTTCCGACGTCATTGTTGAGCCAACGAATGAAGTTGTATTGAACATCTTCTGGATCCAAATCCATCGTAGCCGGTGAGCGTGGATCCTGATAAAGCACTTCAATCGCGTCGGAAAATCCAACTTGCTCAAACGCCTTGTTCCAATACTCAACCCCTTGCTTGACCCATCGTCGATAACGAACAGGTGTAGTGTGCTCGATGTAAAAACGAATCGGGGTCACTGGTGGACTGACCTTCAAACTCGGATCTCGCTTCTCCAATCGCCAACGGGTGATGTATCGTACCCGCTTCTTGTCGTCGTCGTAGCTGCCCAAGTCCGTGTAGTTGGTCACGAAGTAACCAACACGCTGATCCGCTTTACGAGGACGATAACCCGTGTCCTCTGGAACTTCGCTAAACGAATAGTGAATCGTTTGCAATTTCCCTCCCGCAGTCACAACCTCAAAAGCCAACTCCGTGTTCCTAGTGAACGGCTTTGCCTTGACAATCTTGGTCAACTGCGGATCCTGAACCCGAATGCTAGGCCCAAAAAACTTCCCTGCATTTCCTACAAACAACGCATCTGCATCAATCACAGGGCCCCCCTGAGGTGCCATCGTGATGATCGGAATGTCCAACAAGACAGTGTCGGTAAACAATCGCTTGACGGAAGACTTCGATTCCGGTTCGCCATTCGATCGAATCTCTAACTCCGGAAGAATCAAAGCCAAACGCTTGTTGTACATCCGCCAGTAAACGTAGTAGTCGCCTGCTTGCAAGCCCGCGAACTTGTCCCCACTGCTCACCGTCAACGCAATAAAATACTTCTTCGTCAAAAGATCCTTCGGTAGCTCCATGAGCACCTGGCCATCTTTTTCACGCGTCCAAAGCTTGCACAAAGCCCCACGATCAGGTGATTTCGACTCCACCTTGGTGTACCCCTCCACCACTTTGTCAAATGGTGGATACTCCGGCCCCTGCTCCTGTGCTTGGCTCGAACCCGGTAACAACAATCCCGACAACAAACTCAACCCAACCACCGCGCGGCGGGCGAGCGTCCGAATTCTCGATCGACAATGATCACTTTTCATTCGCATGTTCCAAGAAAGTAAAAAACAAATGTCTCAACTGTGTACAGTCAACGATTCACCCCAAAATCGAAACCCCAAAACCACACCGGTCAGGGCGCTGGCAACAGAAACGGTTCCTGCGGCACACCACCGACCGAAATGAACTTTGAGACCTCGACGGACATCGCCAAATCCACACACCGTGGAAATGGCAAGCCACGAAAGCCACACTTAGGCAAAGCTAGTTCAAACTCTGAGCCCGCAACGGGTTTCCAGAGAAGGAAGATGTGAAAGTCGCCGAAGAACTCCTCGCAAACTGCACAGATAGCGCAACCGGAAAACTTCCCCTTATCTTCACATCCTCTTCATGCCAACCCGATTCCGTCGCATTATGAACCAGCACCCATAAAGGGTCTAGTAAATTACGCAGACTTTTAGGGCAGGTTGATCCCGCACACCCAAAACCTCAGAAACCCAAGCTCCCCTCCTCTTGCTCTCCAAAATTACCAACCCTCGAAACCACACCCGCCGTTAGAACTACTTCTATCAGCAGAAGTTCCCGAAACCCTCCCGGAAGCAAAGAAACTTATTCCATTTAACCTGATGGCGAATATTTATCACCGAAAATGGGAATTTGGACATTTTTATGGACGCATTTTCGCGTGTTAAACGAATTTGCTTGTGAGAGCCGGGGGCGTCGCCCGTGCCCCCGGCCCTCGGCGCCCAGCTAAACTCAATTCTTCGTTGGCACACTGTCTCGCTCCACGCCCTCCCCAAATCTTCCCTCTGGGCGAATCAACGACAAACCGCCAAGGCTCAAGCAATTTCCGATCGAACTTCGCAAATTCGAATTCGACCTTTGCTTTCGATAATCGCCACACCGAACTCTTACCGGATAACGCCCGACGAGCTTTCAATATTTGCGTCGGACCCTTCGGAGTGTTATGCTCGAAGCTCCTTTCCCACCACATCCCCCCTCCGAAGGAGATCTTCTATGAATCATGACGTTCCCTCACCGCCAAACCGACCCGAATCCCAAGGGCTCAAGCGTCGGACTTTCCTCGCAGCCGCAAGCACCGTCGCAGCAGCTAGCGCTACGCAACTGTCCGCGAAAAGCTACGGCCGCGTAATCGGGGCCAACGACCGCTTAGGCGTCGGGCTCATCGGCGGTGGCGTTATCGGCAAAGCTCACATGGGGGTAATCAATAACCTCAAGGAAAAGAACAACCTCCACCCCGTCTGCGTCGCTGACTGCTGGAAGACCCGCGCCGAAGAAGGGAAGGCGACCATCAATGCTGACCATGCGGAAACAGACTACCGCAAACTCCTCGAACATAAGGATATCGATTACGTCATCGTCGCCACCCCTGAACACTGGCACTGGACCATGACCATCGATGCGATGGAAGCCGGCAAAGCCGTCTACTGCGAAAAGCCGCTGACCCACACCATTCCAGAAGC